>NZ_CP051630.1:1159424-1470065 GCF_012848855.1 Pyruvatibacter mobilis | reverse complement strand
CGCCAATGAGGACGATCATCTGAGCCAGCCCATCGGCGGGGCCGGTGCCCGGCTTGCATGCGGCGTCATCGGCGGGTAGTAGCCTACCCGTCACATCATTTGCGGCGGCACCGGCAAAGGCTCCGGCGCCGCCGCTGCGTTCTGAGGGTCTGACGGGGCATGAGCGGGTTTCTTGAGGTCACCATTCTCGGCTGCGGGTCATCCGGCGGGGTGCCGCGCATCGGCAATGTCTGGGGTGATTGCGACCCTGACGAGCCGAAGAACCGCCGCCGCCGCTGCTCGATCCTCGTACGCAAGAGCGAAGCCAAAGGCGGGCCGACCACTGATGTGCTGATCGATACGTCCCCCGATATGGCCGAGCAACTCAACCGCGCCAATCAGGGCCGGCTGGACGCTGTGCTCTATACCCACGCCCATGCCGACCAGGCCCACGGCATCGACGATCTGCGCATGGTCGCCATGAATATGCGCGCCCGCGTGGATGTCTATATGGACGAGACCACCGCCAGCTGGCTCAAGACGCGGTTCGACTACTGCTTCAGGACGCCCGACGGCTCAAGCTACCCGCCCATCCTCAACGCCCATGAGATGGAAGCCCATTCACCGGTCACCATCGACGGGCCTGGCGGCGCGGTCACCTTCGAACCGCTGCTGCTCGAGCATGGCGATATTCCCTCTCTCGGCTTCCGCATGGGCAGCGTTGCCTATTCACCGGATGTCATCGGCGTGCCGGAGCGCGCGCGCCAATCTCTGCGCGGCATCGACTGCTGGATCGTCGATGCGCTGCGCCGCGCGCCGCACCCCTCCCACGCCAATCTCGACCTGGCGCTGGAATGGCTCGGCGAGATGAAGCCAAAGCTGGGCGTGCTGACCAACCTGCATGTGGACCTCGACTACCGCACGCTGCTGGGCGAGCTGCCCGAGGGCATCGTACCCGCCTATGACGGCATGGTGCTGGAGTATCCCCTGTGAGCACTGAAACCCAAACGCGCTGGACCGGCAGCACCTTCCGCGAGGGCGACTTCGAGGTGTCCACCGACCGCAACCGGCTCGACCGGGCGGTCATCATGAACACCCTGTCGGAAACCTACTGGGCCGGCGACATGGCACCGGAGCAGCTGATGGAAAGCGTGGCCAACGGCCTGCCCTTCGGCCTCTATCACCTGCCCACCGGCCGCCAGATAGGCTTCACCCGCCTGGTGACGGATATGACGCGTTTTGCCTGGGTGTCGGACGTCTTCGTCATCGACAGCTTCAAGGGGCAGGGCTGCGGCAAGATGCTGATGCGCGCCATCCTCAGCTATCCGCCGCTGGAGAAGGTCTATAACTGGACGCTGGCCACCAAGGACGCGCACGGCTTCTACGAGCAGTTCGGCTTCCGGCTAGCCGAGGGCAAGGACGCGATGATGCAGCTCAAGCGCCCCAAGCGGCCGTCTCTCTGAGCACGAATTTACCGCTCCCGTTCTAGCACTTACCGCAGCGCCGCGTATGCTGCATCGTCCCGATCCGGACGATCTTAGCCAGGAATGTTGCATGGACCAGCGAATCAGCGTCATCACGCTCACCGTAAAAGACCTCGCCGCCTCGCGGGCCTTCTATGGCCGTCTCGGCTTTGAGGAAGCCGCCTCGTCAGAGGACAGTATCGCCTTCTTCAACATGGGCTGCTTCGTCTTCGCGCTCTACCCGCATGAGGAGATGGCAAAGGAGTTCCCGGGCGAGACGATGCCGGAGACAGGGCCTGCCCGTATGACCTTCGCCTACAATGTGCGCGAGAAGGGCGAGGTCGCCACGGTGCTGGACGAAGCGGTGGCCGCCGGTGCCCGCTTGGTTAAGGCCGGTGAGGACGTGTTCTGGGGCGGGCATTCCGGCTATTTCGCCGACCCGGACGGCCATATGTGGGAAGTGTCCTGGAATCCGCACGCTCCCTTGGCCGAAGACGGAGCCCAGCGCTTCCCGTAAGTCGTTTGATGTGGCCGTGAATTGTCCTGTTCCGGCCTAATGGTCCGTTAATATCCACATGCCAGACTAATCATCTGGGAACAGCCCGTTTCCGGTTTGGAGGTGTCTGCATGGTTCGCTACGTAGGCAAAGTTGAGACGCGCAAGGTCGACCGTCTGCTGACGAGTGCCGAGCTTGACCGCGAGCAGCGCCACGCGCTGCAGGCGTTCCGCGAACGCATGGATCGCACCATCATGGATGCGAACGAGATGGTGCTGCGCGCCAAGCTGCCGGAAATCACCCCCGAGGTGATGACTCGCATGGCTGTCCGCATCGCGGAGCTGCGCGCCGGCTACCTCGCAAAGGCGCTGGCCCTGGTGGAGACCCCAGGCGTGCCGCCGGTGGCAGCCCTTGATGACCTGCAGCGTCACCGCATGGCGTTCGAAGAACTGCGCGAAGCCTTTGAAGCCATCGAGCGCGTGATCGAGCGCGGCTATACCAAGGTCGTCTAGCGGCCCTGCGGCGGCGGCCCGCCAAAGCCGCCTTTCATCATTTTGTTTCGTGGGACGACGGTCGGCTGGCCACATAAGCTGAGCCGATGCCGCACAGTCCTATGCCGAGGGCAGCCAGCGCCCAGTGCATGTCCGCCCCGAACGCCATCCACGCCGAGGCCAGACCCATGCTGCCCAGCGCCAGCAGCTTGGCGCGCGGCTTGATGACCCCATAGGTCTCCCACTCAAGAATGAACGGCCCGAACAGCCGGTTGCTCAACAGCCAGCGATGCAGGGCAGGGGAGCCCTTGGCGAAGGCCCAGGCGGCGACGATCAGCGGGCCGGTTGTGGGGATCAGGGGCAGAAAAACGCCCACCGCCCCGATCAGCAGGAAGCTGACACCCAGCGCGATCCACAAACCCCGGCGCGATAAATGCAGCCAGGCGGGACCGATTTCCGCAGCGTCATTCTGCTTATCCGGAACGGGCACCAATTCCTCCGCCAAAACCGGCGTTTCCAACGTGCCCAATATGTTGTGCGCCATCCCGAGTTCCCCCTAAACTCCCGCCCAATCAACATTGAACAAAACAAGCATGGGGAACGCGTTAATGACCCAGGATATCGGGCTCACCTCGCTTGGCGGATATATTCCGCGTTTGCGTCTTCAACGTAAGTCCATTGCCGCCGCACACCAATGGCTGGCACCCAACTTAATCGGCAAGGCCAAGGGCGAGCGCTCCATGGCCAATTGGGATGAAGACGCGATCACCATGGCGGTGGAAGCCGCCCGTGACTGCCTCGGCAAGGATGACGACCGCAGCCACATCGACGCGATCTTTTTCGCCTCCACCACCATGCCGTTCACCGACCGCCTGAACGCGGGCATCGTGGCGGCGGCCCTGACGCTTGAAAGCGGCATCCAGTCCGCCGACATCGCCTCCACCCAGCGCGCCGGCACCTCGGCCCTGATCCAGGCGCTCAATGCCGTAGGTGCGGGCACCGCAAAGAACGCGCTCGTGGCGGCAGGTGAACATCGCCGCAGCCGGGCCGCCAGCGCCCAGGAAATGGATTTCGGTGATGCCGGTGCCGCGCTCAGCGTCGGCACAGAGAATGTCATCGCCAAATTCATCGGCGCCCACACCGAGACGGTGGACTTCGTCGATCACTTCCGCGGTGAGGGCGAGGAGTTCGACTACAACTGGGAAGAACGCTGGATCCGCGACGAGGGCTACTCAAAGATCGTGCCCAAGGCCATTGCCGCGGTACTCGAGAAGACCGGTGTCAGCGCCGGGGACATCGATCACTTCGTGCTGCCTTGCGTGTTCCCGCGCCTGCCGCAGTCGCTTGCCAAGAAGGCCGGTATCGACCCCGAAAAGGTGCGCGACAATCTCGCCCTTCAGTGCGGCGAAGCCGGGGCTGCCCACGGGCTCGTCATGCTGGTGCATGCGCTTCAGGACGCCAAGCCCGGCGACAAGATCCTGGCGCTGCAATTCGGCCAGGGCTGCGACGCGCTCATCTTCGAGGCGACCGACCTGATCGGCTCCATGGCCGACAAGCGCGGCATCACAGGCTCGCTGGCCCAGGGCCGCCAGGAAGACAATTACATGAAGCTCCTCGTCTTCAACGGTCTCGTTGAATGGGAGCAGGGCATGCGCGCCGAGCAGGACAACAAGACGGCGCTCACCACGCTTTACCGCAACGAGGACATGATCATGGGTCTCGTCGGCGGCCGCTGCACCAAGACGGGCACCGTCCAGTTCCCCCGGTCACGCATTTCGGTGAACCCGAATGACCACACGGTGGACACCCAGGAGCCTTACAAGTTCGCGGAGAAGAAGGCCAAGATCCTGTCCTGGTCCGCGGATTTCCTGTCGGCGTCCAAGAACCCGCCCAACCATTACGGCATGATCACCTTCGAGGAAGGCGGCCGCATCATGATGTCCTTCACAGACGTTATTCCGGGTACGGTGGATTCCGGCATGGAGGTGGACCTCGCATTCCGCATCCACTCCAAAGACGACCGCCGCGGCTTCACCCGGTATTTCTGGAAGGCCGTTCCCAAGGTGGAGGCCGCCGCCGGACAGACGGCCCAGGCAGCGGAATAGGGGCCGAAGGTGGCAACGCTCATCCTCGTCCATGGCGCGTGGCATGGCCCCTGGTGCTGGGAGCGGCTGGTGCCGCTTCTGGAAGCCAAGGGCCACACGGTGCTGACGCCCGCGCTGCCCGGCCATGACACGGCGGATGGCGCACCGGCCACCACAACGCTGGAAGACTATGGCCGCGCGATTGCATCTGTCGCCAATGGTGAGAGCGGGCAGGTGGTGCTGGTGGGCCATTCCATGGGCGGGGCTGTCATCACCCACGCGGCGGCGCTATCCAGCAATGTGGCGGGCCTGATCTATCTCGCAGCCTTCGTGCCGGACCACGGCGACAGCATCGCCGAGCTTGCCGGGGCAGCCCCGGCGGACGAGCTGAGTGAGCGCGTGGCGCTTGCACCGGACGGTGGCCGCACGGTGATTGAGGACGGCGCCGGGAGTGATGTCTTTTATGCGGACTGCACGGCAGAAGATCAGTCCCGGGCCAATGCCCGGCTGATCCCGCAGCCGATCCAGCCGATCACAGAAGCACTGGAGGATCCCGAGGGCCGCGCCGCGTCGCTGCCTGCCTTCGGCATCATCTGTACACAGGACCGCGCCGTGCACCCGGACCTGCAGCGTGACATGTGTGACGCGCGGGGCATGCCGACCAGCGAGATGGCAGCAAGCCACTCGCCCTTCCTGTCCGTGCCGCAGGACCTGGCGGATGAAATCAACAAGGCACTGGGCAAGATGGGGGTGTCGTGATGGGGATTGTTGGTGTTGTCGGCCGCGTACTGCTGGGCCTGTTCTTTCTGCTGCCCGGCCTGATGAAGGCCATGGACCCGGCCCAGGGGCTGGAATTGATGGTGGCGCGCGACGTGCCGTTCCACGTGCCCCTGTTCTGGGCATCGGTGGTGATCGAGGTGGTGTTCGGCGCCATGCTGGTGTTTGGCCTCCAAGCCGTGATCGCGGCCCTGGTGCTGGCGGGGCTGACGCTGGCGATCAATATCGGCGTCCACAATTTCTGGGCCGTGCCGGAGGACCTCATGCGCGCGGAACTTCAGCTATTTGTGAAGAACACAGCGGTCATGGGCGGGCTTTTGGTCGCCGCCGCATGGGCCTATTCTAAACGGTAACAAGAAACTCGAACTGCAATCGCCCGGCACGGACCGGGCCCACAGGAGGAAGTGCAACATGGCAAGCGGCATCAAGGACAAAGTCGCCATTCTGGGCATGGGCTGCTCGAAATTCGGCGAACGCTGGGACGCCGACCCCGAAGACCTGATGGTCGAGGCCTATCTCGAGGCGATGCAGGACGCAGGCGTGGAACCGACGCAGCTCGACGCCGCCTGGTTCTCCACCCATATCGATGAGATCGGCACCGGCAAGGGCGGCACGCCGCTGTCGGTTGCTCTCAAGCTGCCGAACATCGCCGTCACCCGCGTCGAGAATTTCTGTGCCTCCGGCTCCGAAGCGTTCCGCGGCGCGGTCTATGCCGTGGCGTCCGGGGCCTGCGATATCGCGCTGGCGCTTGGTGTCGAGAAGCTGAAGGACACGGGCTATGGCGGCCTGCCGGTGGGCAATATGGGCACGCTCATTCCGCAGTGGGCCCCGACGGGCTCAGCGCCCGGCAACTTCGCCCAGCTCGCCTCCGCCTATCGCGCCAAGCACGGCGTCAACAAGGACGATTTGAAGCGCGCCATTGCGCATGTGTCGGTGAAGAGCCACGAGAACGGCGCCAAGAACCAGAAGGCGCATCTGCAGAAAGCCGTGTCCGAAGAGCAGGTGCTGAACGCCCCGATGATCGCCGAGCCGCTGGGCCTGTTTGATTGCTGCGGCGTGTCGGATGGCGCAGCGGCTGCCATCGTGACGACGCCGGAGATCGCCAAGTCCCTCGGCAAGCATGACATCGTCACCGTGAAAGCGCTGCAGCTGTCGGTGTCGAACGGTCTGGAAAGCCAGCACAATTCGTGGGACGGCTCCTATTTCCACACCGCCCGCATCGCCGCTAAGAAGGCCTATCAGGAAGCCGGCATCGAAAAGCCGCGCGACGAGGTCTCGATGATGGAAGTGCATGACTGCTTCTCCGTCACCGAACTGGTGACCATGGAAGACTTGTTCATCTCGCCGGAAGGCGGCGCCGTGAAAGATGTGATGGATGGCTTCTATGACGCCGACGGCCAGGTGCCGTGCCAGATCGATGGCGGCCTCAAATGCTTCGGCCACCCGATCGGCGCGTCGGGCCTGCGCATGCTCTATGAAATGTACCTGCAGCTGCAGGGCCGGGCAGGGGAGCGCCAGCTCGCTGACCCGAAGATCGGCCTGACCCACAATCTCGGCGGGTCGCCGTCATCGAATGTGTGTTCGGTGTCGATCATCGGTGCCCACGGCGCGTAACAGCGCGCCCGTCAGAACGCGAAAAAGGCCGGGGCAATGCCCCGGCCTTTTTGTTTGTGTACGGATATGGGGCCGAAGCCTACTTCTCGATTACCCGCAGGCACACATATTGAAGCGCACCGGCCTCATAGGCCTTCTGCTCATCTTCCTTGAGCTTGGCCGGCACCGACTTGGCGACCTCCGCCTCGCAGGCGGCCTTGTCCTTGAAGGTGCCCGCATCGGTAACGACCCAGACATCCGGGCCCGACAGCAGGTGAAGCGTGACAGCGAGAATGGCGTACATGATGGTTCCCCCGATCATTTCATGGTGAGGCGCAAGCGCCAGCAAGACCTGTAGCAAGTCCCTGTGACAAACAGAAGAGGCCCGCACCGGGGTGCGGGCCTCTGTGTAAGGCTGCTGGCTTGAATACGTGTACGGATCAGTTGATCTGCCGCACCGCGAAGCCTTCGAAGCTCTCGGCCACCGTGTCGTCCACCATGTGGCTGTAGGCCAGCTCCAGCCCGTCATCGGTCAGCGTGCGTTTGTAGACCCGGTAATTGGCCTCGTCCGCCCGCTGGAACGACAGCATGGTGATGGTCAGCGTGTCCCCGGCGATCCGCGCCCAGGCGCAGCCGACCCGTGACACCGGGTTGCAGTCCGACTGTGCCTCGAAAACGCCCGGCTGCACCGTCGGCTCGAAGACCAGCGTCATCGAGTTCTGCACTTCCTCGCCCGCCGACCACAGCACTTCGCGCTGCGAGACGATGAAGCCGCCGGCGCCCTTGGGATAGATCTGCACATCCAGATCGGTGCCGCGGAAATCGACATTCTCCATGGCCCCGCTGCTCTTGGTTACGCCCTCGCCCAGCCATTGACCGAGAAACGGTTCGACGCCGCTGAACGCCCACGCGGCCGGTGCGCCGAACATCGACGCTGCCACCGCAAGCGCCGAAGCAAGACGGAGTCCTGACTTGAACTGCTTCATGATTTTTCCTCCCCATCATCCCCGCCGGGTCAAGCCCCGGAGCGGGCATGCGTGATGTTGCCATCGAGGCCAAGCCCGTCATTGGGCGCGGTGCTTTGACCTTGAGGCAAAGGCTACGCCCGCACGCCACGCCCGCCAAGTGGGCCGTCGTGCAGTGCAACATCCGTGGACACGGGGGAACGGATCTGCCCGGAATTTATTGCAGCGCAAGATATGCGGCCGCACGCAGCGCCGCATTGTCGCGAATGGAGCCGTAGAACAGGTTGTAGTCATAGACGTGATAGTCGTCATTGGCGAAAACCATCTCGCTGAACACCTCCGGCGGCTCCCGGTCCATATAGGCAATGCCCTCCCGGCACTGGACCGAAAAATCAAGCTGCTGCGGATCGGCCAGCCGGGTCAGCGGGGCGTCGTCCTCGATCCCGCTATAGGGCAGGGCCCCCTTGTGCAGCGCGCCGCCCGCCGCTGCGCCGTCCAGCCGCCAGCTCAGGGGATTGGTGCAGTTGAGCGCGCGGCCCGCAACGGGCTCCAGCCGGTTGCCCTGCCACACCCGCTGCTGCTCGAACCAGTCCACAGGATGGCCCGCGGGACCGAAGCTGTTGAAACTGACGAGACAGCCGGTCTCTTCCGGCGCCGCACAGGGCGGCACATGGGCAAGCTCGCGCGAGAACAGCGACACGGGCACTGACATGCCGATGGGATAGGCCGCCACCAGCCGCTGCTTCAGCTCGGGCCGGCGCAGATAGTCCTGCATCAGCCGCAGAAGATGCAGCGACCCCTGACTATGCGCTGCCAGGATGAACGGCCGCCCGTTGTTGTAGAGACGGATATAGGCCTCAAAGGCCCGCGCCACGTCCTGATAGGCAAGGTCCAGCGCCTTCGGCCCCTGCGGGTCCGACAGCTCGTCCCAGGGTTCAAGGAAGGAGTAGAGCGTCGCCTGCCGGTAGCGCGGCGCGTAGATGCGGCCGGCCAGGTTGAAGGCGCTCGCCTGGTGGGCCATCACCGCCCGGTCGACCAGCCGCCGGGACTCCGGCTCGTCGATCGCAGCGTTCCAGCTCTCGCCGGTGAGATGGGTTGTCGGGTGGATGAAGAACACGTCCACCTGCGCGGCCCTGTCATCCGGCTGCTGGTCCATGCCCGGCGGCACCAGGTCCGCCGTGTCATCACGGCCGGGCAGGGCGGACCACGAGGCCGCGTCGGCATAGTCCGGCGCAGGCGGCGGTGTATAGGCCATGAAGGCGTCCCCCGGCTGCACCATGAAGCGTATGATCTCGGCCCGGAACAGGAACAGCGCCACAACGCCAAGGGCGATCAGCGCGATCACACCGCCTGCGAGCCAGGCCAGATATCTGAGCATCATCAGGTCACTCCGCTTGGGTACCGCCGCATGAGGGCAGGGGCGCTAGTCATCCGTATCCTGAAGGAATTCCGTGTCGATAGTCAGGGTGATCTCGTCCCCGACGAAATCAAGCCCGAAATCCATCCCGAAATCGGACCGCCGGATCACCCCCTTCGCCGTGAAACCGTGCCGGGTCTTGCGCGAGGAAAACGGATCGCCCGCCGACCCGTTATAGGTCACATCCAGCGTCACCGGCCGGGTCACGCCGCGCAGGGTCAGGTCTCCCGTCAGAAGACCTGCCGCTTCACCTGACGGGTCGAACCCGGTGGCGACAAAGTTCATGCGCGGATGATCCTCCGCGTCGAACCACGACCCGCCCATCAGATTGGCGTCGCGCGCGTCCAGCCCGCTGTCGAGGCTTGCAATGTCGATGCTGACCTCCACCACGGCGCTCTCCGGCCGGTTGCGGTCCACCACCGCCCGTCCTTCCACCTTGTCAAAGGTGCCGTGGGTGCGCGCCAGCCCCAGATGCATGACGCTGAACATCACATGGGTGTGCTGCGGGTCAAGCGTCAAGAACAGGGTCTCCGCCCGCAGCGGAAGGGGCAGCGCCATAACGCTTGCCATCATCAGCACGGCCAGGAAACGCTGCATCAGGCAATCTCCCCGTCGCCGTCGAGAAAGGCCTGCATCCGCGCCATGGCGTCATCATCCTCAACCAGCAGCCGCATGAAGGCGGCGCGCTCCTCCGCCAGCCCGTCCGCCAGCGGCCGGTCCGTCGCGCCCTTCACCAGCCGCTTCGCTGCCGCCAGCGCGGCAGGCGCCTTGCGCGCCATATCCTTGCCGACATTGATCGCCGCCTGCAGCAGATCATGGGTCTCCACCCAGTGCACCATGCCCAGCTGCGCCGCTTCCTCCGGCGACACCACGCGCCCGCGCAGGATCATTTCCAGCGCGCGCGCTTCGCCCACCGCCCGCGGCAGACGCTGGGTCCCGCCCGCACCGGGAAAGATGCCCACATTGGTTTCAGGCAGGCCGATGGTGTAGGGGCCCGGCGCCGCGATGCGGATGTCGCAGCACAGGGCAAACTCGAACCCGCCGCCCATGCACATGCCGTTGATCGCCGCGATCGTCGGCTTGCCCATCCGGTCCACCCGGTCAAACAGCCGGGCGATATCGGTTTCCGCCCGCGCCGCCTCGGCGATGTCGTCTGTCGAACGGCCGGACTGGCGCACCAACTCGCCCGCCTGCACGATCTCGCCCACGTCATAGTGCCGGATGAAGACGTTTGGCAGCCCGCCGGTGAAGACAATGGCCCGGACATTGTCGTCCGCCTCATAGGCGGCGACGATCCGGTCCAGCTCCTTCACCATCTCCATGTTCATGAATCCCATCGGCGGGTTCTCGAAGGTGACAATGGCCACCGGTCCGTCGTCGGACATCATGATCATGGAAGGCTCCTCGGCTCTGTTTCGGTCAGTGCGCCCGGCGTGACGGCCGGGCGGGGGCCATCACGCATCCAGCTCCGCGATGGTATCCTTCGCCCGGCGATAGGCCGCATAGCGGGGCTGGTCGATGGCAAGCTTGGTCAGCGTCGTCAGCCAAAGGTGGTCCGCCAGCCCTTGCGTGTCCAGCGTCATCCGCCCCTCGCTGATCGCGTCGCACAGCTTTACGTTGAGGTCGTGCAGCGAACCGTCTTCGCCCAGTAGGCTGCGCAGCCGCGCTGCCTCCTCCGCATTGCTGTCCGGCCCGATGACCAGCTCGCGCTCCACGATGGCCAGCGCATTCGCCGCCACGCGTGCATGAAAGGCGTCGTGCCCCTCGAGCTTCGGCATGGCGACATTTTCAAGAAACTCGCGCACGGCCAGCACGAGGTCTTTTGCAGCGGGTTGATCCTGCATGGGAGTGCTCCTTCAGATATGGCGCGGGGCGAGGAGATTGAGCAGGTCAATCTCGGTTTCAGAGGCGCGCCGCCCGATGGCCGCGCGTTCGACGGAGCGGTCCATGCCGCTGCTGAAGGCCTGCACCATGATGAGGCACATCACCCCCCATTTGAGCGTGCCCAGCACTTCCCAGTACTTCACCCGCTCCGGGTCCACGCTCGGCCCGCCGGCGGCTTCATAGCCGGCGAACATGTCCTCCCGCGAGCCGAAGCCGCCGACAGGATTGTCGATCTCACCGAACCGCCATGAATTGACACAGATCCAGCCGAGGTCCTCCATCGGGTCACCGATATGCGCCAGCTCCCAGTCCAGCACCGCGCGCACGCCGTCAGGCCCCACCATCAGGTTGCCGTTCCGGAAGTCCCCATGCACCAGCGTCAGCCGGTCGTCCGCCGGCAGATTGTCTTCCAGGTAGCGGAAGGCCAGCTCGAACACCGGATGCGGATGGTTGGTCGATTTATAGATGTCGCGATACTTGTCGATCTCCGCCCGCGCCGGGGAGCGCTGGAGGTCCGGCAATTTATCAAGCGGCACATCATGGATGCGGGCAAGCATCTCGCCGCATTGCCGAGCAAGCCTCGGCCGCGCCTCCGCATAGGCCTCGTCGCGGAGGATCTTCCGCGCAATGGTCTCGCCCTCGATGCGCTCCATGATGAAGCCGTCACCAAGCCCGTCGGTCTCGTCCAGCACCAGCGTCACCGGCGGCACCGGCACGCCCTGCTTCTGGGCCAGCTGGATCAGATGCGCTTCGGTCGCCAGCGGCACCGCCGTGTCGCGCTTGGTATTGGTGTGCCCGCCCGGTGCCCGGCGCAGGATCAGCGGGTGGACGTGATGGTCCGTCACCGCGTCAAACGCCCATGTCTCCTGGCTCGCACCGCCCGACAGCCGCCGTACATTGCGCACAAGGTCGATATTGGCGAGCGCCCGCCCCAGTGCCTCGCGAAGGGCCAGGGCAATGTCGTGTTTCGGATCGTTGTTTTCCGCAGCACTCATGATGCGAGGCTCACAGGTTTGCCGTCCACGATCTGGTCGAGATATTCCGACAGGCCATAGCCCGTCTGCCCGTCGCAGGTGAACTCGGTCATGCCTTCGGTGATCCGCGTCAGCAGCTCATCGCCTTCAGGCGTGGTCCGCCGGTTGCGCAGGGGAATGAGGGACATCACCTTGCCGCTCACCTCGTAGGCGGCACCGCTTTCCGTCCGCACAGTCGCGCGCATTGCGGTCTGGTACCAGTTGTCGTCCCAGTCGCTGTCGATCTCCGCGTGCTCGATCAGGTCATAGGCGCCGTCCTTCAGCACCATGCCCCCCATCCGGCTCTGGCCTTCCGCATTGGTGACGATGGAAATCATCATCGCGAAGTCACGCCCGAAATTCATCGGCAGCCAGCGATACCAGTGGATCGCCTGCCAGTAGCGCGGCCCCCAGCTCTTGTCGCGCAGGCCGAAGCCGTCCACCTCAAAGCGCTCGTCGCCGATGGCGAAGTGCCCGCTGGCGGCGCAGTGCTGCTCGTAGTGAGCCTTGGCAAAGCTCTTCTCCGGGTCCAGGTCCAGCTCGCTGCCGTCTTCTTTCACCGTCTGCCCGCCGAACATCGGCGACACGCCCTCATAGTCGAGGGCCACCTCGCAATCGACGACAGGGTTGGTCTTGAAGGCGCGCGACGGCTCGGCCATTTCGTTCGGCTCCGTCATCACGCACAGCTTGCCTGAATAGGTCACCCGCAGCTTCTTGAACGGCTCCACGACCTCGATCTTCAGCCCGCCCGCATTCAGCTCGGTGTTGCCGCTGATCTTCGGCCGCGCATACATGAAGCCCACGCGCCCGTCCGGCAGGTAGAGGCACACGGACATTTCCGCGTAGCCTTCATTGGGCCGGTTGCCGACGCGGAACCAGCCGCCGACCTTCCGCTCCGGGTCGAACACGTTGAAATACATGCTCTCATTATAGTTCTTGGCCGCGTCCGGCTCGTGGCAATACTCGTCTTCCGGGTCCAGGCGGATGCGGTGTCCGGCGGGTGCTTTCATGGGTGTTTCCTCTGTCCGCCGCCCGCCCGTTCTGCGGGGCGTGGGGCGTGTTTGAATGGCGTTTTCCCGTTCATTCTAGCCCCCAAGAGGCTGATGACCAGACGCCTTCCGTCAGGCTAGACTGCCCCTACGTCACTCCCCAGCCGGATCTTCCATTCATGACCGACGACCTGCCGGAAACCCCTGACCGCCCCTCGCGCCTGGGGATTCTGTCGCGCCTGCGCAACTACTTCCTGACGGGCCTTGTGGTGGCCGCCCCGGTGACCATCACCGTGCTGCTCATCATGTGGTTCGTTGATTTCGTGGATGCCTGGTTCACGCCCATGATCCCGGCGCGCTACCGGCCGGAACAATATCTGGATGTCACCATACCCGGCGTCGGTGTCGTGCTTGCGGTGCTGCTGCTCACCCTGCTGGGGGCACTCACCGCCAACCTGTTCGGCCGTACCCTCGTCAGCTATGGCGAGCGGCTGGTGGGCCGCATGCCGCTGGTGCGCAACATCTATGGCGCGCTGAAGCAGATTTTTGAAACGGTCCTGAGCCAGTCTCAGAACTCGTTCCGGGAAGTGGCGCTGATCGAATATCCGCGCCGTGGCGTCTATTCCATTGCCTTCGTCACCACCGCCGCCAAGGGCGAGATACAGGCGCGGGCGGATGAGGAAATGGTGAGCGTCTTCCTGCCCACCACACCCAACCCCACCAGCGGCTTTTTGCTGTTTGTCCCGCGCAGCGATGTCATCCCCCTTCAGATGTCCGTGGAGGATGCCGCCAAGATGGTCATTTCCGCGGGCCTGGTCGCACCGGAATACAGGCCCGAGGATGGCGGCGAGCCGTACCACGTGCATACCGAGGCGGAGCTTGAACGGGTGCTGGAGCGGAATCGGTGAGCACGCAAGGCGGCAATCTGTTCTCTGGTCTGCCGGATCATCCGCTGACGGAGGAAGAATATGATCCGCTGCTGTCGCACGGCCCCGTGCGCATCGAGCGCATCGTCTCCACCGGCCAGACCGCGCCGGAAACAGGCTGGTTCGACCAGGAAGAGGATGAATGGGTCTGCCTGCTGGAAGGCAGCGCGCGGCTGGAGATCGAGGGGGAAGGGGAGCGCGGGCTTGTGCGGGGTGACTGGCTGTTCCTTCCGGCCCATTGCCGCCACCGGGTCACCTACACACAGGCAGCACCACCGACCGTCTGGCTCGCCGTCTTCATGGCGCAGCGCCGAGCAGGCTGAGGCGCCGCCTCAGGAGCGCGGCTTGCGCGGGCCGGCCGACAGCAATGTGAGATGCTTGCGCGTATGCAGGTCGGAACGCACCTGGTTCCGCCCGCTCTGCTTGGCGAGATAGAGAAGCTGATCTGCCCGGCTCATCAGGTCTTCCAGGCTTTCGCCGTCCTGGTGCGTTGCAACCCCGAAGCTTGCGCTGATCTTGATGTCGGTATCCTTGGAAAAATAGGTGTGCGCCTCGATCGCCTGGCGCACTTTTTCCATGGCTTCATATGCGCCGTTGGCCGGGGTTTCCGGAAGGAGCAGGGCAAATTCCTCACCGCCGATACGCCCCACGCAATCAACGGTGCGGATGGCATTCTTCAGGATGTTGGCCGTCTCCACCAACGTCAGATCGCCGGTCGCATGGCCATGGGTGTCGTTAATCGACTTGAAGTAGTCGATGTCCATGATCGCAATTGAGAATGTGGTCTCATAACGGCGCGCGCGGTCCACTTCGCATTGCCCGCGCCGTAGCAATTCACGCCGGTTCGGCAGGTTGGTCAGCGGATCCGTGGTTGCCAGCTCATGCAGCTCGCGCTCGCGGCTCGCAATTTTCTCATCGGCCTGGGTGCGGGCGATTTCGCGGGCGATGATGCTGCCGGCCAGACGCACGACCTCGATCTCGATGTCGAGGAATTTGCCCGTGTGGGGCGCTGTGTTGGCAAAGCCCACACCGCCGATCACCTCATTGTTGACGACGATTGGCGCCCCGGCAAAGGCACGGATCGGAAACTTGCCCGGCGTAATGCCGGAGACGTCAGGGTCGATCTTGACGTCTTCAATGGCAACGCAGTCCCCGCTGGAGACTACCCGCCGCATCAGGTGCTTTGCCACCGGCATGCCGCCGATCTGGAAACCGTCCGGCGCATGGGTCACAGTGCTCTCAAACTGGCCCGTGGGCGAGCGCCGCATGATGCCGGCAAAACGCATGTTGAGCAGGTTCGCCACACGCCCCAGTGCATCCTGGGAGTTTTCAGCGAGGTTGGCATTGGCACCGAAATGCATTCGCGCCAGCGCGGCGATACTGGATTCCAGCCGCCGCCGCCGCGTAACGTCGGTGCCAAGAGCAGTGATGCTGATCACATTTCCATGTGCGTCGAAGTTTGGCTGATACCGCACTTCGTAATTTATGGGCTCGCCGTCCTTGTCGGTGCTCGCGGCCTCGAAATGCACCGTGTGCCCCTCAAGGGCACGCTTGAGGTAGGGCTCAATGATCGCAAAGCGTTCCTCGCCCAGAACGTCCCGCATCCGCATGCCGGGGCGAAGTTTGCCGTGGGAAAACTGGGAGAAGCTCTGATTGATCAGCTTGTAGGTGAGGTCCGTATTGATGACCGCCAGCGTCGCCGGCATGTTCTCGATCACCAGCCGGTGCAGGCTGCGTTCGTCATCCAGCCCGGATAGGGCGTGTTCCATCTGCTCACGGGCATGGCCCGCTGCCAGTTCGTGGGACGCTGTTGCCGCCAGGTCCTCAAGGATGGGCAGATGAGGCTCCGTATCCAGGCGCGGGATGGTGTCGATCACGCACAGCGTGCCGAGCACATAGCGCCCGCAGGAGGAAAACAGCGGCGCGCCCGCGTAAAAGCGGATGTTCGGGTCGCCCGTCACCAGCGGGTTGTCCTCGAAGCGCCCATCCTTGGTCGCGTCCGGCACCAGCACCAGTTCACGGCTGCGCACCGCGTGCTCGCAGAAAGCAAGGCTGCGCGGCGTCTCGCTGACATCCAGTCCCTGACGCGACTTGAACCACTGCCGGTCTCGGTCAACCAGTGACACAAGGGCGATGGGGGCATTGAACGCGCGCGCGGCAATACGGGTCAAACGGTCGAACCGTTCTTCCTGCGCCGTTTCGAGCACGTTCAGTGCATGTAGAGCGTCGAGGCGTGCCTTTTCGGTATCCACCACGTCCGTCCTGTTTCGTGTCCCCAACCGGGGACATTAGCCAGAAGAACGAAACACTTTCCTAACCCGCATCACGAGAAAGCGGGAAAAATACAACCAAAAAGTGTGGGGTTAACCGGCCCGCAGGAAGCGGATCGCCTCGTCCCGCTCGAATAAATAGAGCAAAACCCTGAGCGCCGCCCCGCGCTCGCTCTCAAGCTCCGGGTCCCGCTGCAGGATCAGCTCCACATCATCCCGCGCCGCAGCAATCAGGTCCGCATGGGCTTCCAGCGACGCAAGCCGGAATTGCGGCAGCCCTGATTGCCGCGTGCCCAGCACTTCGCCGGCCCCGCGCAGGATCAGGTCTTCCTCGGCAATCACGAAGCCGTCTTCCGTGTCCCGCAGGGTCGCAATGCGCTTCTTGGCGACCTCGCCGAGGGGCGTCTTGTAGAGCAGCAGGCAGCTTGATGCCGCCGACCCCCGGCCCACGCGGCCCCGCAACTGGTGCAGCTGCGCCAGCCCGAACCGCTCCGCGTGCTCGATCACCATGATCGACGCATTGGGCACATCCACGCCCACCTCGATCACAGTCGTCGCCACCAGGATGTCGATGTCACCTGCCTGGAACGCGCCCATCACCTCTTCGCGCTCCGGCCCCTTCATCCGCCCATGCACCAGCCCGACCCGCGCCCCCAGCGCGGCTTTGAGGCCTGCATAGCGGTCCTCGGCGGCGGCAACGTCCAGCACGTCGGACTCTTCCACCAGCGGACACACCCAATAGACCTGCCGTCCCTCGCCGATGGCCCGGGCGAGCCCGGCGATCACCTCATCCATCCGCTCCAGCGGCAGGGCGCGGGTGACGACAGGCTTGCGGCCCGACGGCTTCTCCGTCAGCCGCGACACATCCATGTCGCCATAGGCAGTGAGCTGCAGCGTGCGTGGAATGGGGGTCGCGGTCATCACCAGCACGTCCGTACCGGCCACGCCCTTGGATGACAGTTCCATCCGCTCGCGCACCCCGAAGCGGTGCTGCTCGTCCACCACGGCGACCGCAAGGTCCCGGAAGGCTACGCTGCCCTGGAACAGCGCGTGCGTGCCGACCAGAATATCAATCTCCCCGGCTTCCGCCGCCTGCACGATGGCCTCGCGCGCCTTGCCCTTGTCGCGCCCGGTCAGCACCGCCAGCCGCACCCCCGCTGCCTCGCAGAGCGGGGCCAGCGTCTTGGCGTGCTGCCGTGCCAGGATTTCCGTCGGCGCCATCAGCGCCGCCTGCGCCCCGGCCTCGACCGCCACCAGCATGGCCATCAGCGCCACCATGGTCTTGCCGGAGCCCACATCCCCTTGCAGCAGCCGCAGCATGCGATAGGGCTCCTTGAGATCAGCTTCGATCTCCGCCACCGCCAGCATCTGCCCGCGGGTCAGCTCAAACGGCAGGTGATCCATCACCTTGCGCCGCAGCCGCCCGTCGCCGGTCAGCGGCCGCCCGCGTGTCCGTTTCATCCGTGCCCGGACAAGCGCCAGCGCCAGTTGGTTTGCCAGCATCTCGTCATAGGCCAGCCGCGCCCGGGCCGGGTGGCGCGGCTCAATGGCGTCGGGCGCCTCCGGCTGGTGCACCGCGCGCACCGCCTCATGCCAGGCGGGATAATGCTGCTGCCGTGCCCAGGCCGCGTCCATCCATTCCGGCAATTCCGGCACCCGCTCCAGCGCCGCCTGGATCGCCTTGGCCAGCACCTTGCCGGACAGTCCCGCCGTCAGCGGATAGACGGGCTCATAGGGGGGCAGGTCCTGCGCTTCATCAGGGGTCAGGATGTGGTCCGGGTGGGACATCTGCGCCAGCCCGTTATAGATCTCCACCTCGCCTGAAATGATCCGCCGCTCGCCCTCCGGCAGCGTGCGGCGGAGATAGTCCTCCCGCGCATGGAAGAAGGTGAGGGTGATCTCCCCGGTCTCGTCCGTGCACGGAATGCGGTAGGGCGCCCGGCTGCCCCGTGGCGTCGGCTTGTGCGGCCCCACGGTCACGTCCAGCGTTGCCACCTGTCCGGCCCGTGCGTCGATGATATGGGGCCGGTGCCGCCGGTCGATCAGTCCGGAAGGCAGATGCCACAAAAGGTCGATGACTTTGGGGCCGGTCAGCTTTTCCAGCAGTTTCTGCAGCCGCGGCCCGATGCCCGGCAGCTTCACCGCCTCCGCGAACAGCGGAAACAGGTTTTCAGGCCGGCCCTTGGGGACGCGGGGGCTTGGGGGGACGCGGGGGCTAGAGGTGGCTGACGAGCCGCTGGATGATGTCATCCCGGTGATTTAGCACGACTGAGAAATGCCCGTCATCGGGGCTGAAATGGCTTTCGATGCCCGGCACACGCTCGGCGTAATAGCGGCCCACCGACGGCGGCACGATGATGTCCGCTTCCCCGTGCCACAGATAGAAGGGCACCCGCAGCTCCGCCAGCCGCCACCCCCACGGCGTGCCGTAAATGCGCGCATCCGCCGAAATGCCCTCAATGCCGGTATTGAGCGCCTCTCGCCAGCTTTCCAGCATCAGCTGACCCATCTCGCCGCGCATCAGGGCCTGGTCCGCGCTCGCCCGCGGCATCCGCGCGCGATAGGCCAGCGCCCGGCGCACCAGCCGGTCATCCAGCATGATCGCCCGCCCAAGCCGGAACAGCACCGCCCGCGACACCGGACGCCGGCCGAGATCTGTCAGCAGCTTCAGCCGCCCGCGCCGCATGGCAGGCGCTTCCGGCGGCCCCAGCGGGCACACCAGCGCCGCCGCCGCCACCCGGTCCGGCAGCATCCGTGCGCAGATCGCCGCATAGGGCCCGCCGCCGGACACGCCCATCACCCCGAATGACCCGATCCCCAGATGATCCGCCAGCGCGGCGATATCCGCCGCGAACCCCCGCAGGGTCCGGCCCCGCAGGGGAGTGGAAAGCCCATATCCCGGCCGGTCCACGCCGATCAGCCGCGCCTCGGGAATGGTCAGGAACGAGGCTTCCAGCCGCGAGCCGGGAAACCCGTGGAAATAGAACACCGGCGGCAGGCTTTCATCGCCCGTATCCGCATAGCCCAGCCGCCGCCCGTCAGGCAGCAGGGCGGTTTGCCGGGCTTTCCGGCTGCGAATGGTCTCGAAAGGGCTCATGGCGCGATGCCTGTGGCGGGGGACTGTGGAAGGGGGCAGGCAGGGCTGCGGAAGGCGGGCCAGGTGGCAGATTTGTGAGGCCGATATAGCTATCTAGGGGCTGACTTTCATCCCCATCACAAGGTATATCGCTGGCCATGACAGACACCACACAGACTTCCGGGTCCGACAGCCTGGATGACGGCGCCCGCCGCCGCCGTCTGCGCTTCCGCGCGTGGCATCGGGGCATCAAGGAAAACGACCTCATCATCGGCACGTTCGTTGATACCTATATTGATGACCTCAGCACGGACGACATCGCAGCGCTCGAAGCGCTGATGGAAGAAAACGACCAGGACGTCTATCGCTGGATTTGCCAGACCAAGCCCGTGCCCGAGGCCCACATGACGCCGGTCCTGCGCCGTCTCCAGGCGCATATCGTGGGCACGCGCGAGCGCATGGGCGGCTGAGTACCGCAAGACACTTTTAAGATGAGCAAAAGCCAGACCAGCATGCCGGGCCGGATGGCGGCGGCAGACACTCCCTTTGTCTCCGCCGAAGGCCGCCTTGCGACCGGCGGCGTGCCGGAAGGCTTTGATGCCATCGCCCTGGGCGACCTCGCCCGCGCCCGCAATGGTCTTGTCGTCCACATCGCCCGCGACGAGCCGCGCCTGGCCCGCCTCAAGGAAGCGCTGTGCTTCTTCTCGCCCGACATCGCCATCATCGAACTGCCTGGCTGGGATTGCCTGCCCTATGACCGCGTGTCGCCCAACAGCGACGTCGTGGCCCGGCGCATGGCCGCGCTGGCGGAACTTGCCGCACGGGACGAGACATCCGGTCCGGCCATTCTCATCGCCACCGTCAATGCCAGCCTCCAGCGCATGCCGTCCCGCAGCGTCATGGCGGATACCAGCTGGCGCGCTGCCCAGGGCAATGTCATCGACCTCGACAAGCTGCTCGCCTTCCTTGGGCGCGACGGCTATCTGCGCTCGGGCACCGTGCGCGAACAGGGCGAGTTCGCCGTGCGCGGCGGCATCGTCGATATCTTCCCGCCCGGCTTTGCCGAGCCCGTGCGGCTTGACTTGTTCGGCGACACGCTGGAAGCCATCCGCAGTTTCGATCCGGAGACCCAGCTCACCACCGGCCAGCTCACTTCGGTGGAACTGGTTCCGGCGACCGAGATCATGCTGGACGAGGAGACCATCCGCCGCTTCCGGGCAGGCTATGTCCAGCTCTTCGGCACCGTCACCGGCGAGGACCCGCTCTATGAGGCGGTGAGCGAAGGCCGCCGCCACCAGGGCATGGAGCACTGGCTCCCGCTCTTCCATGAGGATGTGGCAACGCTCTTCGACTATGCGGGGGAGGGGACCATCATCACCCTCGATCCGCTGGTGGAGGAAGCCGCCGGCGAGCGCCGCGAACTCATCGACGATTACTACGCGGCCCGCGCCGAAGACGCCGAAGCCAGCGCCGCCGTCGCCAAGGCATCGAAGAAAAAGAAAACCGCGGCCGATTTCGATACGCCGTCCTACCGGCCCATGCCGCCGGACTCGCTCTACCTCACCATGGATGAGTTCGCAGCTTCCCTGCGCGACCACCCGGTCCGCGCCCTGTCGCATTTCGATGTGCCGGATGCGCCTGACGCGATGGATATGGGCGCCCGCCCGGGCCGCGACTTCGCGCCTGAGCGCAAGGCCGAGAACGCCAATGTGTTCGATGCCCTGCGCGGCCACATCAACGGCCTGGCGAAATCCGGCAAGCGCGCGGTGATCGCTGCATGGTCCGACGGCTCCGCCGAGCGCATGAGCCACGTGCTGGCCGAGCACCGTATCGAGCCTGTCACCATCGTCGATAGCTGGCACGACGCCCTGTCCGCGCCGAAGGGCACGGTCCCGCTCGTGGTGCTGGGCCTTGAAACGGGGTTCGAGACCCCGGACCTCGCCGTCATCGCCGAGCAGGATGTGCTGGGCGACCGCCTGGTCCGCACCCGGAAGACCCGCCGCGCCCAGAATTTCCTGTCGGAAGTCTCAAGCCTGTCCCAGGGCGATTTCGTCGTTCACGTTGATCACGGCATCGGCCAGTTCACCAGCCTTGAGACCATCGAAGTCCAGGGCGCGCCGCATGACTGCCTGCTGATCGTCTATGCGGGCAACGACAAGCTCTATTTGCCCGTCGAGAATATCGAGCTGCTGTCCCGCTACGGCTCCGACGACACCGAAGTGGTGCTCGACAAGCTGGGCGGCGGGGCATGGCAGGCGCGCAAGGCCAAGATGAAGGAGCGCATCCGCGAAATCGCGGATCAGCTCATCGCCGTTGCTGCCGCCCGCGCGCTCAAGACAGCCGAACCGGCCGTGCCCGCGGCGGGCCTCTATGATGAATTCGCCGCCCGCTTCCCATACGAGGAAACCGAGGATCAGGCCCGCGCCATTGGCGACGTGATCTCCGACCTTGCCGAGAGCAAGCCCATGGATCGGCTGGTCTGCGGTGACGTTGGCTTCGGCAAGACGGAAGTGGCCCTGCGTGCCGCCTTTGCGGCCGCCATGTCCGGTCGCCAGGTGGCGCTCATCGTGCCGACAACGCTGCTGGCCCGCCAGCATACCCGCACCTTCCAGGAGCGTTTCGCCGGCTGGCCACTCAAGGTCGCCCAGCTGTCGCGCATGGTGTCCGCCAAGGAAGCGGAAGAGACCCGCGCCGCCATGGCATCCGGTGATCTCGACATCGTGGTCGGCACCCACGCGCTGCTGGCCAAGAGCATCAAGTTCAAGGATCTCGGCCTGCTCATCGTCGATGAGGAGCAGCGTTTCGGCGTCGCGCACAAGGAGCGCCTCAAGCAGCTCAAGGCCGATGTTCATGTGCTGACGCTGACGGCCACGCCCATTCCGCGCACGCTGCAACTGGCGCTGACGGGCGTGCGCGAACTCTCCATCATCGCCACCCCGCCGGTGGACCGGCTTGCCGTCCGCACCTTTGTTACGCCATTCGACCCGGTCGTGATCCGCGAGGCCCTGCTGCGCGAGCGCTATCGCGGCGGCCAGAGCTTCTATGTCTGCCCGCGCATTTCCGACCTGGCCGAGGCGGAAGAGTTCCTCCGCGAATATGTGCCGGAAATCAGATCCGTCACCGCGCACGGGCAGATGCCGCCGGGCCAGCTCGACGACATCATGAATGCCTTCTACGACGGCAAATATGATGTGCTGCTGTCCACCACCATCGTGGAAAGCGGGCTCGACATCCCGACCGCCAACACCATGATCGTCCACCGGGCCGACATGTTCGGCCTTGCCCAGCTCTACCAGTTGCGTGGCCGCGTCGGCCGGTCCAAGTCGCGCGCCTTTGCCTATCTCACGGTGCCGCCCAACCGCACGCTGACGCCCAACGCGGAAAAACGCCTCAAGGTCCTCCAGTCGCTGGACAGTCTCGGGGCGGGCTTCAATCTTGCCAGCCACGACATGGATATCCGCGGCGCGGGCAACCTTTTGGGCGATGAGCAGTCAGGCCATATTCGCGAAGTGGGCTACGAGCTGTATCAGCACATGCTGGAAGAAGCCGTGGCCCAGGCCCGTGCCGGCGGCCTAGACAAGGAAGAGGGCGAATGGTCGCCGCAGATCAATGTGGGCACGGCCGTCCTGATCCCCGACACCTATGTGGCCGATCTTGATGTTCGCATGAGCCTTTACCGCCGCCTGGCATCGCTCGAGGAACACGCGGAGATCGAAAGCTTCGCCGCCGAGCTGATCGACCGCTTCGGGCCGCTTCCGGGCGAGGTGAAGCACCTGCTGGAGATCGTCGAGATCAAGCGGCTGTGCCGTGCCGCCAACGTCGAGAAGATCGACGCCGGGCCCAAGGGCTGTACCATTGGCTTCCGCAACAACGAGTTCGCCAACCCCGCGGGGCTCGTTCAGTTCATCAACCGCGCCCGCGGCGAAGCCAAGCTGCGGCCCGACCACAAGATCGTGGTCAAGCACAATTGGCCTGACGCGGAAGACCGCCTCAAGGGCACCCGCCAGGTGATGGACGAGCTGGCTGAACTGGCCCGCGGCGGCTCCGGCGCCTGATGCGCGCACCGGTTGCTTCACATCTTCGTTTGCAACCAATGGGGTGAAAATCATTTAACCTGAAAGTAATTGGAAACAGGGCATAACCGGCGACAGGGATCAATAAAACCCGGGGTAGGGGGTTACATGTTTTCGTTCCTGTCTAAGACAAAGCTGACGGTTCGCACCGTCGCGCTGACGATCGGCCTGATCGTTCTGTCCATCGCTGCCATCGGCGGCGCCACCATTTTCCAGATCACCAGCCAGATCCAGAATGACGTGCTCAGCCGTCAGGCGGCCAGCGTCCGTGCGGCGGCGCTGATCATGGGCGACACGGTGCCGGGTCTCGAAACGCGCTTCAATGCCGAGGGCAATGTCGAGCGCCTGACCCTGGCTGAAATTCCCGAGTTCACGTCCCACGACATGATCGACAAGGTCGGCAAGATCACCGGCGAGACGGCCACCGTCTTCGCGCTTGATCCGGCCAATGGCGATTTCTGGCGCAAGACCACCAATATCACCAAGCCCGACGGCTCGCGCGCCGTGGGCACGCCGCTGGGCAAGTCCGGCGCCGTCTTCCCGGTGGTGTCCGCGGGCGAGACCTTCCGGGGTGAGGCCAACATTCTCGGCCTCGACTACTACACGGTCTACAAGCCGATCTTCAATCCGGCGGGCGACGTCATCGGCATCCTCTATGCGGGCGTGCTGAAGTCCAACGTGGACGCGCTGATGTCTAACGTCACCGGCAGCCTTGCGCTGTCCTCGCTGCTCGTGCTGGCAATCGCCGTGGCAGTCGCCTTCATCGCGTTCCGCGCCATGATGAAGCCGATCCCGGTCCTGTCCGAGGTCATGCGCAAGCTGGCGGCCAACGACAAGTCGGTGACCGTGCCCTATCTCGACAATGGTGACGAGATCGGCGACATGGCCCGCGCGGTCCAGGTCTTCAATGAAGGCATGATCGAGAATGAGCGCCTGCGCGCCGAGCAGGCCGAGAACGAGGCCCGCGCCGAGCAGGAGAAGCAGGCCTCCATGCGCGGTCTGGCGGATGACTTTGAAACCCGCGTCGGCCAGATCGTCGCCAAGCTGTCGGACGCCACCCGCGCCCTGACCGAGACCTCGAACCAGGTGAACAGCAACGTGGCGGAAGCCGGCCGGGAAACGGAATCCGTGACCCAGACCACCGGCGAAGCGTCGGATGCCGTTCAGGCCGTTGCCGCCTCGGTGGAGGAACTCTCCGTCACCGTGGCAGAGGTTGCCCAGCAGATGGCCCAGGCCAACAGCGTGGCCACCACGGCCAACCAGCGCATCGAGTCCACTGCCGGCACCGTCGCCAATCTCAGCGAAACCGCCGAGAAGATCGGTGAGGTCGTCGGCCTCATCAGCGACATCGCCGAGCAGACCAACCTGCTAGCGCTGAACGCCACCATCGAAAGCGCCCGCGCGGGCGAGGCCGGCAAAGGCTTTGCGGTCGTGGCGTCGGAAGTGAAGGCGCTGGCCAGCCAGACGGCCAAGGCCACCCAGGACATTTCCGAGCGCATCGCCGAAGTGCAATCGATCTCTGCCGAAGCGGTGACGGCCATCAGCGAGATCCGCGAGACGATCAACGAGGTGTCGTCCATCGCCACCAGCGTGTCGTCCGCTGTGGAGGAACAGAACTCCGCCACGCAGGAAATCGCCAGCCGTGCGCAGGTGGTGGCCACCGGCGTCTCGCAGACCGCCGCCAGCATCGGTGTCGTCAACACCCGCAACATGGATGTGCAGAAGAGCGTGTCCGAAATGGCGGACGCGACGAGCCAGCTGGCCGCTGAGAGCGACACGCTCAACGCGGCCGTCAGCTCCTTCCTCAGCGGCGTCCGCGGCGCCGCCTGATACGGGCTGATACGAGGATCAAGGAAGAGGGAGGCCGCGCCAGCGTGCCTCCCTTTTTCATGCCTGCTTACCAGTAGGCTGGATCATCCAGCGCGTCGCAGCAGCGCACCGGGCCCGCCACGTCGAGAGCCCCGCCATCCGGCGCCCGCACCATCCACGCATCGAGATGCGCCTCGGGGATGGGATGCGGCGGCGGCAACTCCTGCGGGATCGCCGCCGTGAAGCCGAACCGCCCGTAATAGGCCGGGTCGCCATACACGAAGACCGCGCACACATCGTCGCCCGCATTGCTTGCGGCCAGGCGCGCAAGCCCCTCGCGGATCAGCGCGCCGCCGATGCCGCGTGCCTGCGCCTCCGGCATCACGGCCAGCGGACACAGGATCGAGCCGTCTGCGTCGCCGCCCAGCCGCACCCGTGAAAACAGGATGTGCCCCAGCACATCGTCCCCATCCGCCGCCACCAGCGACAGCGTCGGTGCCGCGCTCTCATCCATCAGGATGGCCCGGACAAGCCCTGCTTCCTCATCGCTGCCGAAGGCCGCCCGGTGCACCGCAAGAAGGCACTCGAGTTCCTCGGCCCGGGCTTCGCGGACAGTGACGCCGGATCCCGCCGCAGGCGCTGCGCTCATTGCGCTGAGGCCTGCTCGCTCAGCTTGGCCTGCACCTTGTCGATAGCGCGCAGATAGCCCGTCACTTCCTGTGCGCCCATCACGGCATAGGCGCCCTGGAACAGGAAGGTGGGCACGCCGGAGATTCCCATCTCGCGCGCCTGGCTGGCTTCCTTGGCCACAAGTTCCGCGTCCTTGTTGTGCAAGAGCAGATAGGCCACAAGCTCGTGATCCATGCCTGCTTCCTGTGCCGCATCCACCAGCACCTTGCGGTCGCCGATGTCTTCGCCGTCCTCGAAATAGCGGCGGAACAGGATATCCACGATTTCGTTCTGGCAGCCCGCGCTGGCGCTCCAGCGGATCAGCCGGTGCGAATCAAATGTGTTCGGTGAACGGTCGATCTTGTCGAACGCAAAGGAAATACCCGCGTCCTCACCGGCTTCCCGGATGGCATCACCAACTTCACGTGATCGATTCTTTCCGAACTTGGCTTCCAGATATTCACGCCGGTCCACGCCTTCCGGCGGGATTGTCGGGTCGAGCTGGAACGGCCGCCAGCGCACCTCCAGCTCAATATCCGGGCGCTCCGTCCGCGCGGCGTCAAACCGCTTCTTGCCGATATAGCACCACGGGCACACCGTGTCGGATACAACGTCGATGAACATGGGATGGCCTCCCGCTCGTCCTGATGGGTCTTGTGTCGGTTCGTCGTCAGTATGGGCCGTTTGCACCACAACGTCCAAATCACCAGCCGGTGACGGCGGACTCCTCTTTGCTGGCCGCTTTGCCGAGCCCATTGCTGGACCCATTGCCGATTGACCGCCGCGCACCGCCACCTAGGATGCGCCCGAACCCGCCACACCCAGTCATTCATCGCACATCAGCGGAGCCATCTCATGACCGACGCCCACACCATCGACCTCACCGGCAAGACCGCGCTCATCTCCGGCACCACCTCGGGCTTCGGCCGCCACATGGCGCTGACCCTCGCCAAGGCCGGTGCGCGCGTCGCCATCACCGGCCGCCGCACCGAGCGTCTGGCCGACCTCAAGGCGGAGATCGAGGCGATTGACGGCCGTGCGCTGCCCATCTCCCTGGACGTCACCAGCCTCGACAGCATCCGCACCTGCGTTGAAACCTGCGAGACCGAGCTCGGCCCCATCGACATCCTCGTCAACAATGCCGGCATGAACGTGGACCAGCGCGCCACCGACGTCACCGAGGAAGCCTATGACACGGTGATGGACACCAACCTCAAGGGCGCGTTCTTCATGGCGCAGGAAACCGCCAAGCGGATGATCGCCATGGGCCGCCCGGGCCGCATCATCAACATTGCCTCGATCGGCGGGCACACGGTGCTGCCCGGCCTGTCCGTCTATTGCATGTCGAAGGCAGGTGTCCTGATGATGACCCGCTCTCTGGCGCGCGAATGGGCCCGCCACGAAATCAACGTGACGGCCCTGTGCCCCGGTTTCATCGAAACCGAGATCAACGCCCATTGGTTTGAGACCGAAGGCGGCCAGAAGCAGGTGATGTCCTATCCGCGCCGCCGCCTCGGCGAAATCGCAGATCTCGACGGCGCGCTGCTGCTGCTGGCCTCCGAGCAGGGCCGCATCATCACCGGCACCTCGATCACCATCGACGACGGCCAGTCGCTCTAGGCGGTGGGTCCCGGCGGCAGCAAGCCGCAGCATTTTTGGCGGAAAAGCACGCCGAAACGAATAAGGGCCGTGCCGCCGGGTGGAGAGAGGGGACAAGGTACTCCAATAGCCCGGCTGCACGGCCCTGCTGTTCGTCTTCGGCAGAAGACGTTTTGGATACGGCGACCCGGGCCGGCTGGATCACCCGGGGCAGATTTTTTATCCACCGGCTGGGCCGATACGCGCGCCAGGCCGGAGCAGGGCAGGGCTCACGCCGATTTGGCCGCCGCCACCTTCGCCTCGTGGGCCACCAGCCAGGCGGCTTCCTCCCCCGGTTCCGGCATGATGTCGCCACCTTCCATGACCCAGCTGGCGGGCACGTCCTGAAGGCTCATGCCGATCCCGTCCAGAGGCACATTTGTGCGCTGGTGAACGGCATGGCGCATATCCGCCTTGATCTGGTCTTTCTGTGCATCCGTCCGGCCGCGGCGGATATTGCCGTAAAGCGCGATGGTTCCCTCCCCGATATCCGGTGCCAGCCCGTCTTCGAAGAAGAAGACATGAACAAAGGCCGGAGGTGCGCCCGTTGCTTCGCAATGGATGCGGGTGATGTCGCCGGCGATCTGCGCCTTCGCGGTGTCAGACACGGCACCGGGGCGCGCATTGCAGAGGTAAAGCGGCATGATGAAGTCCTCCTCGAAAGGGCGGGGGCAATGAGCCCTGCCAGGGTGCGGTGCCTATTGCGGGTCGGTGACGGTGGCGACGATCTCGTTCAGGGAACAGCCGGTCTCCGCCATCCAGATGTCGCAGATCTCCTCAAGCAGCCGGATCCGTGTCGGCTGATCAAGTGCCGTGTCGGCCTGAAAGGTCACGATCGAACTGGTGGAGGGTTTTGCTTCGGTGAAGCCGTTGCCCGGCGGTACGGCAATCCACGTCTGGTTTGCCGGGGCGTCGAAAGCCCGGCGGGAAAACGCGTCGAGCTGCGCCGTGAGAGCGGCCCGGCGCGCGCCGTCGATCTGGCCGTCCTGGAAAAAACAAATGCAGGGGATCATGGCGGTCCCTTCCCTGGAGTTTACAGGCGGTCGGAATGGCCACCTGTGTTATAGTGGTCTCAATATAAGACCAAAATGGTCCTATGATGCAACCAAAATGGGAGCCTGATGTGAAAGTGACGTCCTTCGGCGATATGCCGTGCTCCATCGCAAGGTCGCTGGACGTGATCGGACCCTGGTGGGCCCTGCTCATCATCCGGGACGCCTTCATGGGCGTGCGCCGGTTCCGGGATTTTGAGAAGTCACTGGGGATCGCCAAGAACACCCTGACGTCACGGCTCAACGATCTGACCGCTGGCGGCATCCTGGAGAAGGTGCCGGACCCGAACGGGGGCAAGCACTTCGAGTATCAGTTGACGCAAAAAGGCCTGGAGCTGTTTCCGGTGATCGTGGCCTTGTCGCAATGGGGCGACAAATGGGCCGTGCATCCGGATGGGGCCAGCTTCGAGATCATCGATACCCGCGATGGCAAACCGATCCCGCAGCAGATGATCCACGACCGCAAGGGCAAGCCGATCCCGCCGGAGCATCTCAGCCAGCGCGCCGGACCCGGCACCCTGGCCCGCCGCAAGCGGGCGCGGGACGCGGGTTCGTAACAAGAGGGTCCGGGTCCGGCATGTCCGCCCGGGTCTCCGTTGCTTAGAGCCGGTCCGGCAGCATCCGCCGGGCCAGCTTGCCATTGGCCGTGTGGGGCAGGGCCTCCAGGAAGCGGATCTCGCGCGGCATCTTGTAGTCCGCCAGATGCGCCCGCGAATGCGCCATGAGCGCGTCGGCGTCCCGGGCCTCACCGGCCGGGCGCACGAAGGCGGCGATGATGGCAAGCCCGTTGCCCGCCACAACTTCCCGCACGCCGACTTCAGCCACATCCGGATGGGTTGCGATGGCCGCTTCCACCTCCGCCGGGCTGACGCGATAGCCGAAGGCGTTCATCACATCATCGGCGCGGCCCTCGAACCACACATAACCGTCGTCATCGAGCCGGGCGAGATCGCCGCCGCAGAACCAGTCCCCGCGCCACACCTGCGCGTCTTCATCGGGTCGGTTCCAATAGCCGAGCATCAGGCCGGGGTCCGAGCGGTGCACCGCGAGCAGTCCCACCTCTCCGGCCGCAAGTGGCACCGGCTCGGCGTCTTCATCCGCCGGCAACACGGCCACGCAGCGCCCCGGCTGCGCCCGGCCGGGACTGCCGGTCCGCGTCGGCGTCAACGGGCCGGAGGAGATATAGGTCGAGCATTCGCTCATCCCCAGCGCTTCGAACAGGTCAAGCCCCGTGGCCGTGGCCCAGGCCTCTGCCACGCGCGCGGGCAGGGGCTCGCCCGCCGTCAGCCCATGCCGCAGGGTCGGCACCCCGTCGTCAATGTCGCTGTCGCGCAGCATCTGGCGGTAGAGACTGGGCACAGCCGCAAACAGCGTGCCCCCATGAGCGCGGATCAGCTTCGGCCACACGGTCACGTCCTTCGGCCCGTTATAGAGCACCGTCGCCGCGCCATTGGCCCATGGGTCGGACAGGCCAACCCCCAGCGTATAGGTCCAGTTCATCGCGCCCGCATGCACCATCACGTCGTCGCGCGTAAGGCCGTACCAGCCATCGACCATCGGCTTGCGGCCCCACACGCTGCGTTGCGCATGCAGCACGCCCTTGGGCGTGCCGCTGGTGCCGGAGGTGTAGACGAGAAAGGCCGGGTCATCCCGGTGTGTGTCCGCATAGCCCTGACCCGGCGTCGTGCGCAGGGCCGCGATGTCATCCGGCAGCAGCACCGGCACGTCGCCCGCATCAAGCGCAAGCTCAGGTGATTTCGCGACAAGCCCCGCGCCGCTGTTGGTCAGCACGAAACGCGCTTCCTCCGCTGTCAGCTGCGCAGAGGAAGGGACAGGCACGAACCCGCCTGCAATGGCGCCGAAGAACATCAGCGCCGCGTCCGGGGTGTTCCCCATACGGATCATCACCCGGTCACCTTGCGAGAGCCCGCGCGCCGCAAGCCCCGCGGCAATTCCCTGCACTGCCTCGTCCAGCGCCCCATAGGTCCACCGGTCGGGCGCGCCCGAACCATGCTCGACGGTAAGCGCCACCTTCCCCGGCACCCGGTGCGGTGCCGGCGCCAGACAAAACGCCGCCATGTTGAACCGCTCAGGCGGCAGCGGCGCTGAATATCTAGTTGTTCCCATGGCCGCAGGTATAGGCCGGGATCGGCGGGCTTGAAAAGCCGCACACGGAGATTGGGTGAGGGAGGGCGGCAATGCACACTCTTCCCTCTCCCCTTGCGGGAGAGGGAGGGGCCCGCGGGCGCAAGCCCGTGGGAGGGTGAGGGGGCGGCAGCGGTGGTGATGGATTTCAGAAGTTGAGATAGCTGACAGGCCCATCCCCCTCACCCGGTGCTGGCGCACCGACCTCTCCCGCAAGGGGAGAGGTGACTTTTCGCGCACCCCCACCATCACCCGCATCCCTCCGGCTTGACCGGAGGGCCCACTCGCTTTTGATGTTGGGCACAGTGCCGGAGGCAGGGGAACACAGCTGTCCGCACGGGCTGCGGCAAGCAGCATTGAGAGTAGACCCTCCGGTCAAGCCGGAGGGATACGGAGTCTGGAGTGTGATGCTGCGGTCTCCTCTCTCCCCAATGGCGGCGGGGCACTTTTCCGCACCCATGCCCCCGGATGCAGGCCACCCGCCATCACCCGGCCCGGTTGACGCAGGGGCATGCTGGCACCGGGAATGGCCATTTGCTGCCCTCAGGCCAACCGGCTAAAACCGGGGCCAACAAGCCAATCAAACCGATTTGTCGAGGGAGACATCGTCATGGGTAAGGGGCCGCTTTCCGGCGTCAAGGTTCTCGAATTCGCAGGCATCGGCCCGGGGCCGTTCTGCGCCATGCTTCTGTCCGACATGGGCGCGGATGTGATCCGGATCGACCGCAAGGGCGCCCAGGGCGGTTCCAAGTTCGACATCACCGCCCGTGGCCGCAAGTCGATCGCGCTCGACCTCAAGAACCCGGATGCCATCGAGACCGTGCTGAAGCTCGTCGAAAAGGCGGACGTCCTGCAGGAAGGCTTCCGCCCCGGCGTGATGGAGCGCCTCGGCCTTGGCCCGGACGTGGTGCTGAAGCGCAACCCGAAGATCGTCTATGGCCGCATGACCGGCTGGGGCCAGGAAGGGCCGCTGGCGCTGGCCGCCGGCCACGACATCAATTACATCTCGCTAACCGGTGCCCTGCACGCCATCGGCCCCAAGGAGGGCAAGCCCGTCCCGCCGCTTAACCTGGTGGGTGATTTCGGCGGCGGCGCGCTCTACCTCGCCATGGGCATGCTGGCCGCGCTCCTCAGCGCCCGCGACACCGGCAAGGGCCAGGTGGTGGACACCGCCATGACCGATGGCGCCACCTCGCTGATGAGCATGTTCTTCGGCTTCATGGCGTCGGGCATGTGGGAAGACGACCGCTACCGCAACATGCTCGACGGCGGCGCGCACTTCTACGACACCTATGAGTGCTCCGACGGCAAGTTCATCTCCATTGGCTCCATCGAGCCGCAGTTCTATGCCCTGCTGCGCGAGAAGGCCGGTCTCGATGACGCCGCCTATGACGCACAAATGGACAAGTCCAAATGGCCGGAGCTCAAGGACAAGATCGCAGCCGTCTTCAAGACCAAGTCGCGCGACGAATGGTGCGGGATTATGGAAGGTACGGACATCTGCTTTGCCCCCGTGCTCTCCATCGGCGAGGCCAAGGATCACCCGCACAACAAGGCGCGTGAGACCATCGTCGAGATCGATGGCGTCGTGCAGCCCAACGTGGCCCCGCGCTTCTTCGGCACGCCGTCCGAAATCCAGGGGCCGCCCCCGTCTGCCGGTGGCGACACCGATGCAGTGCTCGGCGAATTCGGTTTCTCGGCTGACGAGATCGCCGGCCTGAAGGACAAGGCGGCCATCTGAGCCGGTCACATCTGTTGGAGTTAGCGGCATGAGTGCGTTGCCCGGAACCACGGGCCGCCGGCGCATCTATCTGATGCGTCACGGCCATGTGGACTATTTCTCGTCCATCGTGCGTGAGACCGGGGACACGTCCCTCGTGCCGCTCACCGACCTCGGTCAGGCCCAGGCGACAGCCGGAGGCAAGGCCCTGTCCCATGTCACCTTCGACCGGGCCATCTGCTCCGGCTATCCGCGTACGGAGCAAACCGCCCGTGGCGTGCTGGCCGAGCTTGACACCCCGGTGCCGGAGCTTGAGGTGGACAAGCGCCTCGTTGAGCTTCACGGCGGTGGCTTCGGCCCGATCAATGACCGCGATGACATTGCCGCCGTCATGACCTTCGCCTTTGATCAGGCAGGCCGCCCCGGTGCCCGCATGGGCCCGGAAGGGGAGGCGTTCGCCGACGCGCTCGACCGTGCGGTGGAGGGGTTCACCGATCTTCTCATGTCACCGGGCTGGCACACGGCGCTGGTCGTCGCCCATGAAGGCATCAACCGGCTGCTGCTTGGCTGGTGCACCGGCAACGGCCTCAACGCCATCCAGTCCTTTGAGCAGGACCCCGCCTGCATCAACATCATCGATGTGGACCTGGCACCCGCCGAAAGCGGGGAGGGCACCGAGATCCTGCGCAAGATCATCAAGGCCGTGAATGTGACGCCCTACAATTACGTCAAGCACGGGATGAACATGACGAGCCTGGAAGCCATCTTCGCCCGCGACCCGGCCTGACGGTGCGGGTCGCCGGTGCTTGCAAGCGCCCGCCAAGGCGCTAGGCTTCCTGACGTGACAACGGGAGGACGCCATGAAGGAACTTCTGGCAACGGTGGACCATATCGGCGACATCAAGACCGGGGCCCCCACCATTTCAGGCATTCATCACTCGGCCTATCGCTGCCGCGACGCCGGGGAAACGCGCAAATTCTATGTCGATATTCTCGGCCTGGAAGACGCTGCCGCGCTGGCCTTCGACAAGGACCCGGCGGGCAATGACCGGCCCTACATGCATCTGTTCTTCAAGATGGGCGACGGCAATTTCCTCGCCTTCTTCGATGAGCCCAATTCGGTGGAAGAGGGGCTGTTCGCCATGAAGGATGGCATCGAGGATTATCACTTCGCCTTCGAAGTGGCCTCGATGGACGAGCAGGCGCAGTTCAAGCAGCGGCTGGAAGAGGCCAAGGTGCCGGTCTTCGGTCCCATCGACCACGGCTTTTGCCACTCGGTCTATTTCTTCGATCCCAACGGCCTGGCGCTCGAGATCACCGTGCGGGACGCCAAGCACGACGAGATCATGGCCGACGAGGCCGCCCAGGCGAAGGCGCATATCGAGAAATGGTCCGAGCGCACGCGCACCCTCAAGCAGGCACGGCTGGCCCAGGCGGCAGCTGAATAGGATCGCGGACTGTGTGCGGGGGCAGGGCGCTAGTTGCGCCCCGCCGCCCACCACGTATCGAAGCGCACGATCTGCGGCTGCACGCGCGGATGCTCCAGCTCCTGCCACCGCGCCACCCATTGATGCGGTGCGTGGTAGAGCGGGATCACGTAGTGGCCCGACAGCAGCACCCGGTCGAGCGCCCGCACGGCCGCCACGAAGTCCTCGCGGTCGCGGGCTTCCAGCATGGCTGCGATCATCGCGTCCACGGCCTCTGACGTCACGCCCATATAGTTGCGCGTGCCGTCGGTGTCGGCACTGTCGCTGCCCCAATAGAAGCTCTGCTCATTGCCCGGGCTCAGGGACGCTGACCAGAAATTGAAGATCATGTCGTAGTCATAGGTCTGGCGGCGCTGCTGGTACTGGCTTGAATCCACGTTGCGCACCTTGGCGTCGATGCCCACCCGTTCGAGGTTCCGCGCAAAGGTCAGCGCGATGCGCTCGTCTTCCGGGCTCGCCACCAGGATTTCGAACGACATCTGCGCGCCCGTGGCAGCATCCACCAGCTTGGCGTCGGTCACCGCGTAGCCTGCGTCCTTCAGCAGCGCCATCGCGTCGCGCATCTGCGCCCGGTTGCGGCCGGACCCGTCGGTCCGTGGCGCCACATAGCCCATGGCCATGATCTCAGGCGTCACCGCGTCGGGGTAGGGCGCCAGCAGCGCCTTTTCCTTTGGCGAGGCGGGACGGCCGGCGGACGACAACTCCGAATTGTCGAAATAGCTCTGCGTGCGGGCATAAAGCCCGTGGAACAGGTTCTTGTTCACCCACTCGAAATCGAACATCAGGCCCAGCGCCTTGCGCACCCGCACATCCGCAAACAGGTCCCGCCGCGTGTTGAACACCAGCGCCCGCATGCCGGACGGCGTGCCGAGCTTGATCTTTTCACGGATGATCCGTCCGTCCTTTACCGCCGGCACGTCATAGCCCGTGGCCCAGCGCGTCGGGTCATCCTCGATGCGCAGGGTGTATTCGCCTGCCTTGAATGCCTCGAAGGAGGCATTGGCATCGCGGAAATAGTCATAGCGGATGCGGTCAAAATTATTGTGCCCGCGCGCCACCGGCACGTCCTTGCCCCAATAATCCGGGTTCCGCACATAGGTGATGCTGGCGCCCGGCTCCACCTTGCCGATGGTGTAGGGCCCGGAGCCGATCATCGGCGTCAGCCCGGTGCGGGTGAAATCCTGCCCGCCATAAACATGCTTCGGCAGGATCGGCATCAGCCCCATGATCAGCGGCATCTCCCGGTCGCCTTCCTCGGTGAAGGTCAGCCGCACCGTTCGCTCGCCCACCTTCTCCATGGCGGCGACCTTGCCGTAATAATATTTGTGGTTCGGGCGCCCCTGGTCGCGCAGGGTTTCCACCGAGAAGATGACGTCGTCCACGGTCACCGGCGTGCCGTCCGAGAATTTTGCTTCCGGCCGCAGGGTAAATTCCACCCAGCTGCGGTCGTCCGGCGTCTCGATTGTTTGGGCAATCAGGCCATAGAGCGAAAACGGCTCATCGTAAGCGCGGCCCATCAGGCTCTCGAACACATGCCAGCGAATGCCGGCAGCGGGCGTGCCGCGCACAATCATCGGGTTCAGGCTGTCGAAGCTGCCGATCGCCGCCAGCCGGACTTCGCCTTCCTTCGGCGCCCGGTCGTTCACATAGTCGAAGCGGGTGAAGCCCGCCGGATATTTCGGGGTGCCATGCATCGCAATGCCGTGGCTCGGCTCCGCCTGGGCCGTGCCCGCCAGCACCAGCACCAACACGAACAGCGCCGCTGTCGCACCGCCGAGGGTTCCCGTCACCGCACGGCGTGCGCGCGCCATCACAAAAGCGCCCATCTTCATCCTTAACCCTTGTGTCCGATTGCTGTGGGAGACTGAATCGCTCCGGTTCACCCTAGGGTGTCCCGGAACTCTGCCGCAGGCAATGTGTCAGGCAGTGTCTTGTGTCAGGCAATGTCTAGAGCCTGCAATATGTAGAGCAAATGAATCACAGGCGTTTCTGGCTGAATTCGGGCGCATAAACAGCGCCCGCCGCGGCCCGGCCAATTGACAGCGCCCGCACGCCCGCGTTAGCGAATTGCCCACCGGGGGAGCAGGGGATGGCACCGCACCCTGAAACAGATATGAGGACGAGTTCATGATCCGCACGATTGGCGCAGTCACGCGCAAGGCCGCAGGGACTGCCTTCGGCATTGCCGCCGGCCTGACCCTGGCCCTGGCAGCGCCTGCCCTGGCGCAGGATGGCGGCCCCGAAGCCAAGCAGACCGTGGTCGAGAAGTCCGGCGCCTGGGTGTTTGAATGCACCGAGCAGGGTGGCCGCGAGTTCTGCACCATCCAGCAGGTGCTCAGCAATGCCGAGACCGAGCAGGTGCTGCTGCACGTGACCATTGCCTATCATCCGCAGACGGCGGATCTGCTGATGGTCAACCGCACCCCGCTGGGCGTGGAACTGCCCATCGGCCTCGGCCTCAAGATCGACGAAGGCCGCCAGATGGCCGCGCCCTATACCAACTGCACCCAGGCCGGTTGCCGCGCCACCGCGCCGCTGACTGACGAACTGGTGGCCAACATGAAGTCCGGCAACACCATGACCATCAGCTACGGCTATCTGGGCAAGCGCCTGGATGCGCCGGTGTCGCTGGAAGGGTTCACCGCCGCCTTTAACCGCCTCGCCGAGCGCAAGCCGGTGGCAAGCCAGCCGTCGCTGACGCCCACGCCGGGCCCGGCCACGCAGCAATACGTGCCCGGCCAGTAATCACAGAGCCAGAAAGCGCGCCGATCAGGCACGCCTGAAATGCAAACGCGCCCCGGTCAGTCCGGGGCGCGTTTTTGTATCGGTTACTCAGCCCGCATCGGGCAGCCGGCATCAGTCAGACGCATGGCCGAACGGGTCGGCGCGATCCGTCGCCACCATCGAGCAGATGAAGAGCGTCACGCCGAATGACAGCATGCCGATGCCCACAAGGGCGAGATAGGCGATGTTTCCAGGTTCCATGCCGTGTCCTCCTTACACAGATATCCCACGCTAGGAGGTGCGGCAGCCATGCGGCGTTGATCTGGATCAGGAGGGGGCAGTCAATCCCGCCGCGTGGGTGCGACCAGTGCGCGCAGCCAGCCGAAAAACGAATTGCCGCGCAGGAAGTAACTCTCCAGCTTGTCCATCTCCGCTTCCAGCGCCGGCGGGTCCGCATAGAGTTCCGAGCGAAGACGCAGCGGCCTGTCTGGGTCGAGCGTGCGCACCACGCGGGCCGGATTGCCAACCGCGATCACATTGGCGGGCAGGGACTTGGCGACAACCGATCCGGCGCCCACCACGCTGTTGCGGCCGATGGTGACGCCCTTGCAGATCTTCACCCCGTAGCCGAGCCACACATTCTCTTCCAGCGTGATGGGGCTGTGCGCATCTTGCTCGCTGGTCCGGTCATAGACGTCGTGCCAGTCGGAGTCCGAGATATAGACCTCGCCGGCGATCATCGTGTTGCTGCCGATCCGCACATGGTCGGAGGAGAGAATCCGCGTGCCCGGTGAGATCAACACATGATCACCAATGTCGATGCGCCCCTCGCGGTCCGCGCTGGTCCATGTGGTGAGAGTGATGGGGTAGGCGCGGGCCGAGCGCAGCGTGGCGCACCGGCCGATCGAGATGTTCGGTCCGTGCACTGTCACATATTGCGGGTACACCGCGTCCATATAGGGGCCCACGGCGTCGAATTGCGGCTCCAGGAAGTGGCGGCTGCGCCAGCGCATGACGGTGCGGTGCAGCCTCTTGAGCCAGAACGGCCGGTGGTCCTTGCGCACGGGATTTGCCCCTTGTTGATCCGGCCCCTGATGCCGATATGGCGGGAGATTAGCTCAATCGCCGGTTTGCTGCTAAACAGCAGGCGAACCGAATTCCCTACCGAATAAGCGGATATCATATGACCTCTGTAGACACACTCTTCCGGCCCTTCAAGCACGGCAAGCTGTCGCTTGAAAATCGTATCGTCATGGCTCCCATGACGCGCAGCCATTCCCCCAACCAGGTGCCCGGCCAGGACGTTGCCGACTATTACCGCCGCCGCGCGGAAGCCGAAGTCGGCCTCATCATCACCGAAGGCACCACGGTCGATCATCCGGTCGCCAGCTTCGACACCAATGTCCCGGCCTTCCATGGTGAAGCCGCGCTGGCCGGCTGGGCCAATGTGGTGGAGGAAGTGCACCGCGTCGGCGGCAAGATCGTACCGCAGCTGTGGCATGTGGGCATGGCCCGCAAGCCGGGCTCCGGCCCCCACCCGGACCTGCCCAGCGCCGGTCCCTCCGGCCTTATCAAGCCGGGCAAGCAGGTGGCCGAGCCCATGTCCGAGCAGGACGTGACCGACGTCATCGAGGCGTTCGCCAAGGGCGCCGCCGCGGCCAAGAGCATCGGCATGGATGGCATCGAAATCCACGGGGCGCACGGCTATCTGGTGGACCAGTTCTTCTGGGGCGGTACCAATGAGCGCAGCGATGCGTGGGGCGGCAACCAGGTGCAGCGCGCCCGCTTCGCCGAGGAAATCGTAAAGGCCTGCCGCGCCGCGACGGACCCGGATTTCCCCATCATCCTCCGCTTCTCCCAGTGGAAGCAGCAGGACTATGACGCCCGTCTTGCGCCCACCGAGGCCGAGCTCGAAGCCTTCCTCGCCCCGCTCACCGATGCAGGCGTGGATATCTTCCATTGCTCCACCCGCCGTTTCTGGGAGCCCGAATTCGACGGCTCGACCATGAACCTCGCAGGCTGGACCAAGAAGATGACCGGCAAGCCGACCATCTCCGTCGGCAGCGTCAGCCTGAACCAGGAATTCCTCGCCACCTTCGCCGGTCAGGACGCGTCGAACGATGCGGACCACATGGAAGACCTGCTGGAGCGCATGGAAGCCGATGAGTTCGATCTCATCGCCGTCGGCCGCGCCCTGATCAGTGATCACGAATGGGCCAAGAAAATCCATGAAGGCCGCTTCAACGACCTGAACGAGTTCAGCAAGGAAGCCCTGGCCACCTATTACTAGGGCCTGAACATCATCGCCGGGCAGGGGGCTTGACCCGTGCCCGGCCGGACGACAAGGTGCGGGGAGGTGCTGCAAGGTGCCTCCCCGTCCGCGGAAAGGGCTGCGCCCACCACACGGCCTTACCAGACCGATCGCATCGATTTCCTGCCTGACATGCGGACACAGGCATTTCCTTCAAGGGGAATCGTATGCCTTCCGACAGCCATACCCATCAGCACGACTATTTTCACGGCCTGCTCAATCTCGAGCAGCAGCGCCGCCGCGCCAAGGACTTGCTCAAGGCCCTGCGCAGCGGCCAGCCCGATGCCCTTGACCGCCTGACGGCCCATGCGGGCATAACCGATCCCGCGTCCGCCGCGCTGCGGCTGGCGGATGCCCAGCTCGTCATCGCCCGCGAAAACGGCTTTGCAAGCTGGCCGAAGCTCAAGGCCCATTGCGACCGGCTGCAGGAAAGCAGGCGCCAGCGCGAGGCTGGCCGTCTGACCCCTCCGGATACGGAAGATGTGGTGCATCTGCGCTGCGGCTCGGACATCCGCCACGGGCTGGAGATCGCGGGCTTCCTCGGCCGCTTCGTCGAATTCGCCGACCCGTTCTGCCAGGGCCCCGTGCGCGACCTGCCGCGTGATGCCTTTCTCTCCGAACGGGCCGCCTTCATCGCATCGTCCTACGGCTACCGGATGGCCGACGCGCTTGCCCGTGGACGGCAGGAGTACGACGCGCTGGACACAGCGCTTGCCGCGCAACACCTCGTGCTCTGGTTCGAGCATGACAGCTACGACCAGCTCATCCTCGCCCATGTGCTTGCCGCGCTGGCGGCGAAAGACCCGGCCGTGCGTCCGGCGAGGCTTGAGCTTGTCTGCGTGGACAGCGTGCCCGGCGTGCCGGGATTTACCGGGCTGGGCCAGCTTGCCCCGGACATGCTGCTTTGGCTCTGGGACAACCACCGCGTGCCGGTGGGAGACGCGCAACTGGCGCTCGGGCGCGATGCCTGGCAGGCGCTAACGGCCGAAGAGCCGTCCGGCCTTGTGGCCCTCGCCACAGCGGGAACACCTGCCATCCCGCCCATGGCCCGCGCCCTGCGCCGCCACCTGCAGGAACTGCCGTCCGGAGCCAATGGCCTGTCGCAGACGCAAGGTCTCGTCCTGCGTATCCTGGCTGACAAGGGTACCTGCACGGGCGGCCAGCTCTTCCGTGAACTGATGACCAAATATGAGGAACTGCCATATCTCGGTGACCTCATGTTCTGGCATGTGCTGGATGATTTTGTGTCCAGTACAAACCCGCCTGTTGATGTGATGGAAGTGAAGGGGGAAGGGGGCCCGGACCCGGATGCCGGCACCGATCCTTTGCCTGAGTGGCTCCGGCGGCGTGTTGCACTGAATGGCCAAGGCATGGCGCTGCTGGCGGGTGAAGCGGACTACATGATGTCCTATACAGGGGAGCGGTGGGTTGGCGGCCTGCGTGTCGCCTCGCCGGACAGGGGCGGTGTCCCGTTCCGCTGGACCATGTCGGAGGGCCGCCTGGCAATCACCGGGACCGCCCCGTAACAATAAGGCGCGCGCCGTCCGCGCGGTGAGGGAGACCAAAATGCCCCTGGCATCCATCGACCATGTGCTTGTCGCCGTTCGCGACCTTGAGGCTGTGACGGCGGACTATGAAAAGCTGACAGGCCGCAGCGTGTCCCTCACCGGCAGCCACCCGGACTACGGCACCGCCAATGCCATCTTCCAGCTTGAGAACACCTATGTGGAGATGATTTCGCCGGTGGGAGAGGGGCCCTTTGCTGATCGGCTGACGGCCTTTCTCGATGCGCGCGGTGACGGCCTCATCGGCATTGCTCTGGGTACGGAGAACGCCCAGGCCCTGTCGGAGGAATGGCGGGCAGCCGGGCTCCATGCGTCGGCGCCGCAGCCCGGCGAAGGCCACGCCCCGGACGGCCCGGATGGCCCGAATGGCGGCGTGCGCCAGTGGCGCAATGTCTTCGTGCCGGAGGAGGACGTGCTGGGCCTGTTCCTGTTTGCCATCGAGCATGTGTCCGATGCGAGCACGCGCCCCATCGCCGCGCCCCGTGGGCCGGAAGCGGCCACGCTGCATGCGGTCGATCACGTGGTGGTCAACACGCCGGACGGCGACCGGGCAGTTGACGTCTTCGGCACCAAAATGGGCATCCGCCTGGCGCTAGACCGCGACGCGCCGCAATGGGGCGCACGGATGATGTTCTTCCGCCTCGGCGGCATCACGCTGGAGGTCATCCAGCGCTATGGCGACGACAAGACGCCGCCCATGGCGGAGGACGCGCCGGCCTTTTTCTGGGGCATGGCCTTTCGCGCGGCTGACGTTGCCGCTGCGCGCGACCGGCTGGCGGCTGCCGGCGTCACCGTCTCGGAGGTCCGCAAGGGCCGCAAGCCCGGCACGGTCGTCGCCACGGTGAAGGACCACAGCGGTGGTGTGCCCACACTCATCATCGGCCCGGACCCCGAGGCCGAAGCGAACACCTGACCCGATAGCCGGTTGTCAGAGGGAAGGGGGGGGCCGGGATCTCACCCGGCCCGGCGGTCGTCGCTCTCAGTAAAGATTGTCCCGCGCGTCCTGATCCAGCGCCTGGTCGATCAGTTCGGCCTCCACGTCCAGCGACAGCTGGTCCCGCATGATCTGGCCCAGCGAGGGGAAGTCGGCGCGCTTGATCTGCGCTGCCGGATCCCACAGCCCCGCGCGCTTGATGGCCTTGGCGCAGTGCATATAGGCCTCCTTCACCTCGATCACGGTCACCGACAGCGGCGGTCGGCCCTCCGCATCGAAGCGCGCCATCAGTTCGGGATCGGTGGAGATCGACGCGGTGCCGTTCACCCGCAGCATCTCGTTGACGCCCGGCAGGAAGAACAGCAGCCCCACGGCGGGATTCGCAGTGATGTTGCCCAGCGTGTCCAGCCGGTTGTTGCCCGGCCGGTCAGGCATCGCCAGATGAGTCTTGTCGAGAACATGGACGAAGCCCGGCTCGCCGCCGCGCGGCGATACATCGCCAAACCCGTCCGCCCGCGACGTGCCGATCACGCAGAAGGGCGACAGCTCGATGAAGCGGGCGCAATGCGCATCAATATGCCGGATATCCTTCGCCAGCACCGGATCACCCGGCATCGCATATGTTCCGCGAAGATCCTCTTCGGTCCTAAGTGTCCCATCCGCCATGATCGTGCCCCTGAAAATGCATTGCCTGTAAACACGCGAAGAGTGCACGGGCGATGCCGCAAGTGCAACTCAGTGGCAACGGAACGCGGCAGAATTCAGCGGAATAGACAGCCTCTCGTGCCAGAATATGTCAGCACAATATGCGCATAATATATATTATGGAAAATAAATGGTAGCGTGGTTTTTTGGGGCAGCGCTTCAGGCGTCGTACTTTGCCGTCGCCGGATCGGTCAGCACTTCGATGGCGGCCAGCACCATCTCCCAGAATGCGTAACCGTCCATGTCCCCGGCAAAACCGAGTTCTGAGACCCGCATCATGGCGATGACCTGGGCGTCTTCGCCGTATTGGGCAATCAGGGTGCGCGCGGCGTGGACGGCTTGCGCTTCGGTGCTGCCGCCAGCTTCGTGGGTCACGGCGGCGGCCGTTTCGGTATGTATCGTGGGCGGTTTTTCTGTCATGGGGTCGGACCTAGTCCGGCCGCCCTCCTCGTCCAGTGCCGCACCCCGCGAAACTGCCGTCTTCAGGCCTGTCAGAGCTTGCTGACGTAGCAATCCTGCCCCTGCGACTTCAGCGTGCTGCACAGGGCGCTGGCGGCCGTCCTGGCGCTCATGGGGCCCACGCGCAGCCGGTAATAGACGCCCTTGCCGGGAATGTCGGCCCGCTGCACCAGGTGATCCCGGTCCTGCAGCGCCGGACCCAGCCGCCGCGTCGCCGCCTGCCAGGCGGCTTCGGCCTCGGTCTCCGAGCGGAAACTGCCCAGCTGCACCGCATAGCCTGACCCTGCGCCCGCAGAGGCAGCCTGCCGCACAGGTGCCTGGCGCACCGGAGCCGACCGGGCCGGCTCGGCAGCCGCCGAGCGATAGGCCTCTGCCGGAACGCCGGGGAATGCCAGGCCCTTTTTCGGCTGCAGCCCCATGCCCGCCGCGGCGGGTGCCGTGACCGGCGTTGCCATGGCGGCAAGCTGCGTTTCCTCGTTGGCTTTGAGCGCCAGCGCCGGGCCCGCATCATCCAGGCGGATGGCCTGGTTGCTGCCTGCCGGCAGGATCGTCGTCGTCCAGCGGCCGCTGACCTGTGCCGGCGTTGCGGCTGCCGGTGTGGCCACTGGTGCGGCTGCTGCTGCGGCGGCCGTGCTGGCCGTCGTCACGCGCTGCTGGCCGCTCTCCGGCGCTGTGGTGGCGGCCATGCCGGGTTGCTGTGCGAACGGCATGTGCGGCGCTGTGGCAAGCTGCCCGGACGTCGGAACCTGGCCGGGAACGGCCGGCCCGCGCGGCGCGTCATTGGCTGCTGCCAGGGGCTGAACCGGCGTCACCGGTGCCGGAAGCATGGCGGTCTCAACCGGTGTCACGGCTGTCTCTGCCCTGCTTGCCACCGGGGTGCTGGCTACCGGGGGGCTTGCCACCGGCTCGGCCGTCACAGCTTGCGGCGCGGCGGCGACTGTCAGCGCGGACGGCGCTTCCGGCAGATCTGCCAGCGCGGTTCGGGCCGGGGCGTAATCCGGTGCCAGCGACACGGCCTGTTCGAGATCGGCCCGCGCGCCTTCGATGTCGCCCAGTGCTTCGCGCGCCGCGGCGCGGCCGTAATGCGGCAGATGCGGCAGCGGATTGCCGAGCGCGATCGAGGTGTCGTAATCGGCGATGGCGGCCTCATACTCGCCCATGCGGCGCAGCACATTGGCGCGGTTGTTGTAGGCCGGGGCCATCTCCGGCATCAGCGCGATCGCCGCGTCGAAATCCGCCTTGGCGCGGTCCTGCTGGCCAAGATTGTCCAGCGCCGTGCCGCGATTGTAATGGGTGCGCGCGCGCATGTTGTCAGGCAGCGCGTCGAGCCACAGCGCGGTGGTGTAATCCGACGCCGCCTCGTTGAAGGCGCCGCGCTTCTGATAAATGATCCCGCGATGATAATGCGCCGCCGCCATCAGCTGCGGGGCCCGCGCATTGGTGGCGATGATCTCGTCGAACAGGCGCATCGCCTCGTCCAGCCGGTTGTTAATCAGCGCCTGCGTGGCCGCGTTCGTCTTCTCGAGAAGCTGCCGCTCGGCGTCCTGCGCCGTCATGGCCTGGCCAGGTTGAACCTGTGACTGCGCGAGCGCCATGCCCGGCGCACCGGCCATCACGATGCCGGCGGCGATCAAGGCAAGTGCCGTCATCCCGCCCGCAATCGTAGGGAACCCCAGTGTCGGGAAACCCAGTGTCGGGCCCCCCCGTGTCGGGAATTTCACTGCCGCGCAAGCCTGTGTCCGCAGGGCCGCGTCACTCTTCGCCGGTTTGCCGGTCACGAATCGCTCCATCGCACTCATCCTCCAGCCTAACAGACAGCGCGGTGCGGGAAACGTGCGGTTTCAAGTCATGCCGCCGCCCGCGGGCAAGCCCCGCTGCATGGCGGCACTGGACCACACAAGGGCTTGCGCCCCGGTGCGCAGGCGCGGATGGCTTTTCGGAAAATTGACGACGGATTTGTCCGGTCTTTATCGCGCAGTCGCGATAAAAACTGCATAAAATCCAATCTATTACGCAGCTATTCTACGGTGACTGATTTGGCCAGGTTGCGCGGCTGATCCACATCCGTGCCCTTGTGGACGGCGGTGAAGTAAGCCACCAGCTGAAGCGGCACCGCATAGAGAATGGGCGCCGTGAACGGGTCCACATCCGGCAATTCCACCACCGCAGTGGCTTCATCGCCTGCAATGCTGATGCCCTTGCGGTCAGACAGCAGGATGATCCGCCCTCCCCGCGCCATCACTTCCTGCATGTTGGAGACGGTCTTCTCGAACAGCCTGTCCCACGGCGCGATGACGATTACCGGCAACGTGTCGTCAATCAGCGCGATCGGCCCGTGCTTCAGTTCGCCCGCCGGATAGCCTTCGGCGTGGATATAGGAAATTTCCTTGAGCTTCAGCGCGCCCTCCAGTGCCAGCGGGAAACTGGCCCCGCGGCCCAGATAAAGCACATCCGTCGCATCGGTCAGTTCATCCTGCGCCAGCTTCTCGATCAGCGGGCCCAGATGCAGCGCGTCGGACAGATGGCGCGGCATCGCCGTCAGCTCGGCGGCCAGCCGCTGCTCTTCATCCGCGTCGATGGCCCCGCGCGCCCGTGCCGTCGCAATTGCCAGCACGGCCAGAACCATCAGCTGGCAGACAAAGGCCTTGGTTGAGGCAACGCCGATTTCAGGTCCGGCCAGTGTCGGGAAGATGTGGTCGGACTCGCGCGCGATCGTGCTCTCGGTCACATTGACGATGCTGGCGATGTGCTGGTCCTGGCTGCGGCAATAGCGCAGCGCCGCCAGCGTGTCCGCCGTCTCGCCCGACTGGCTGATGAACAGCGCCAGCCCGCCCGGCGTCATCGCGCATTCGCGGTAGCGGAATTCGGAGGCCACATCCACGTCCACCGGCACCCGCGCCACCTGCTCGAACCAGTACTTGGCAACAACGCCGGCATAATAAGCGGTGCCACAAGCCACGATGGTTATGCGGGGAATGGCCGCCAGGTCGAACGGCATTTCCGGCAGCTTCAGCAGCTGTTTTGCCGGGTCCACGTAATGGCCCAGCACATGGCCGACCACTTCCGGCTGCTCATGGATTTCCTTCGCCATGAAGTGACGGTGATTGCCCTTGTCCACCAGGGCGGCGGATACCGGCACCACCTGCACCGTCCGTTCCACCGGCGTGCCCTTGGCATCGAAGATCTGCACGCTGGTGCGGCTGATCACCACCCAGTCGCCGTCATCCAGATAGGCCACCCGGTTGGTCATCGGGGCCAGCGCGAAAGCGTCGGACCCCAGATACATTTCCCCGTCGCCATAGCCGACCGCCAGCGGGCTGCCTTCGCGCGCGCCGATCATCAGGTCGTCTTCACCCTTGAAGATGATCGCCAGCGCAAACGCACCCTCAAGCCGCCCCAGCGTCGCCGCCACCGCGTCCTTCGGGCTCTTGCCCATGTCGAGATAGCCGGTGATCAGATGGGCGATCACTTCGGTGTCGGTCTCGGAGGAAAAGCGCGTGCCCTTCCCTTCAAGCTCCTCGCGCAGCACCTTGAAGTTTTCGATGATGCCGTTGTGAACCACCGCCACCCGCTCGGTGGCGTGCGGATGCGCATTGTCCGTGGTCGCGGCCCCATGGGTCGCCCAGCGGGTGTGACCGATGCCGAGCGAGCCCGGCAGCGGCGCCGTGTCCAGCTCGCCGGCCAGCGACTGCAGCTTGCCGGTGGCCCGCCGCCGGTCGATGGTGCCGTCCACCAGCGTTGCGATGCCCGCGCTGTCATAGCCGCGATATTCAAGCCGCCGCAGCGACTCGAGGATCACCGGCGCTGCGTCACTCTTACCGATTACACCGACAATGCCGCACATGCCTCAGGCACCTTTCTTCTTTGCTTCTTCCTTCCGCGCACGGAAGCGGGCCGCCCAGCCGGGCACCTCCTTCTGCACGGAACGCTCCACCGCCAGCGCGTCGCCCGTCACATCCTTGGTGATCACGCTGCCTGAGCCCGTATAGCCGCCGTCGCCGATGGTCACAGGGGCCACCAGCGACGTGTTGGAGCCGATGAAGGCTCCCGCGCCGATATCGGTGAAGTGTTTGTCATAGCCGTCGTAATTGCAGGTGATGGTGCCCGCGCCCACATTGGCGCCCGTCCCCACCCGCGCGTCGCCGATATAGGAGAGATGGTTGACCTTGGCGCCGTCCTCGATCTTGGCTTTCTTGGTCTCGACGAAATTGCCGATCTTGGCCTTGACGCCAATCTCCGTACCCGGACGAAGCCGTGCATAGGGGCCCAGCACCGCACCGTCGCGCACCTGCGTGCCCTCAAGATGCGAGAACCCCTTGATGGTGACATGGTCGCCCACTGTGACGCCGGGGCCGAACACCACGTTCGGCTCCACGATCACGTCGCGGCCCAGCACCGTGTCATGGCTGAAATGAACGGTCTCCGGCGCGATCAGTGTCGCGCCGTTCTCCATCGCCGCACGCCGCAGGCGCGCCTGCAGCAGGCCTTCGGCCCGCGCCAGCTCCACCCGGGAATTGATGCCATGCACCTCGTCCTCCGGCGCTTCGGAATGGGTGCAGCCAAGCCCGCGCGCCCGCGCCACCTTTACGACGTCCGGCAGGTAGTACTCGCCCTGCGCGTTGTCATTATCGATGGCTTCGAGAATGTCCCACGCATGGGCCCCCGCCAGCACGATGGCGTTGGAGTTGCAGAGGGTCGACGTCTTCTCTTCGGGGGTAGCGTCCTTGTCCTCGACGATCCGGTCAAGCTGTCCGTCCGCGTCCAGGATCAGCCGCCCATAGGCATGGTCGTCATGGCAATGGAAGCCGAGAACGGCCACGGCCGCCCCGCCGGAAAGCGACGTGCGCAGCGCCGCCAGCGTCTCAGGGCGGATCAGCGGCACATCGCCGTTGAGGATCATCAGATCACCGTCGAAGCCGCTAAGTGCGTCCTTGGCGGCCAGCACCGCATGCGCCGTCCCCAGCCGGTCATGCTGCACGGCGGCCACGGCACCCGGCACGCTGTCGGCGATGGCTTCCATGCCGGGCCCCACGACGATCACCAGCTTCTGCGGGTCGAGCGCTGCGGGCGCCTTGGCCGCGTGGCCGACAATGGGCAGCCCTGCGATCTCGTGCAGCACCTTCGGCGTGTCGGAACGCATCCTCGTGCCCTTGCCCGCCGCCAGAATGACAACGGCAAGCGGTTTGGCGGAAGCGGCAGTGGCGGTCATCGGTGAGGCTCTCCGGGCAGGCAGGTCTTTGTGTCGTGGACCCCGCTCTCAATAAGCCAGGGCCGTTACAATCTTAAATAACGTATGATGACGGAGCTTTACGCGATCAGCGGTCCGCCGCGCCTACTGGGCCGCATGGGCCTCGGCTCCCAGCCGCGTGCCGGTCTGGCTTTCGAGTGCCGCACGGGCCGCCTGTTCATCCCCCTTGCGGGCCAGCACCACCATCCGGTCAATAGCATCGGCCACCTGCGCCAGCGGCCCCGCGTCGGGCTGCGCCAGCAGCAGCGCCGGGTGCCCCGACGGCATGTGTTCCTCGCGCTTGTCGAACAGCGGCTCGGACAGCCGCTCGCCGGGCCGCGCGCCGGTGATCTTGATCTCGATATCCACGTCCGGCTCGAGGCCGGCGAGGCGGATCATCTGCCGCGCCATGTCGATGATGCGGACCGGCTCACCCATGTCGAGCACCACGATGGCGCCCACGCTCTGATCAAGGCTCGTCTCGCGCGCGCTGGCGAACAGCACGAGCTGCACCGCTTCCTCGATGGTCATGAAGTAGCGCACCATCTCAGGGTCGGTCACCGTCAGCGGCCCGCCCTTGGCGATCTGCTTCTGGAACAGCGGCACCACGGAGCCGGCTGACCCCAGCACATTGCCGAACCGCACGGTGACGAAGCGCGTGCCGTCGGCCTTTCCGCGCTGGTCGATGTCCAGCGCCTGCGCATAGGCCTCTGCCACCCGCTTGGACGCGCCCATGACGCTGATCGGGTCGGACGCCTTGTCAGTGGAAATCATCACCATCACGCCGACGCCGTGGCGTACGCAGGCATCGGCCACGTTGCGGCTGCCCAGCACATTGGTCAGCACCGCCTGTGAGGGCTGCGGCTCCAGCAGCGGCACATGCTTGAGCGCCGCGGCGTGGAACACCACGTCCGGCTTCTCCGCACCCAGGATGCGGTCCACCTGGTCGCCATTGCGCACATTGCACAGATGCGCTGTGTGCGGAACACCGGCGAAATCCTCGTCCAGCGTCCGGTCGATCTCATAAAGGTTGTATTCGGACTGCTCCAGCAGCGCGATGGACGCCGGCGCGAAGCCTGCCACCTGCCGTGCCAGTTCCGAGCCGATGGAGCCCCCCGCCCCGGTAATCGCCACCCGCTTGCCTTCCAGCAGGTTGCGCATCGCGTCGCGGTCGAGCTTTGCCTGCGGCCGGCTCAGAAGATCCGCCACGTCCACCGGCTGAACCTGGAAATGGGTGCCTTCATCCTTGTGCAGAACGCTTTGCTGGGGGATGCGGTCAAGGCGCAGGCCGTGATCCACCGCCATCGCCAGCAATTCGGAGCGCGTGACGTCACCCGCATAATCGCCGGTGATCACCAGCCGCTCCGGCATCGCCCCGCGCTTGGCCAGCTTGGCGACGATCTTGCCCAGGTCACGCACCGGCCCGTGCACCCGTACCCCGCGAATGGTTGTGCCGATGCGGGCGGGGTCATCATCAACGATCCCGATCACCCGGTAATTTGCACCGCTGTCGCGGCGCATCTGCCGCTGGAAGGCCTCCGCTTCGTCCCCTGCCCCCAGCAGGATCACCGGCACCCGCCACTGGGTGCCGCGCTCCAGGATGTTGGCCATCCGCCCGTCCCGGTAGGCCCGGTAGAACAGGCGCGGGGCGGCCAGCAGCGCTGCGAAGACGAAGGTGTTGATCACCACGACAGAGCGCGGAAACAGCTCCGCGCGGAACAGCAGGAACAGGACCAGCAGGAAAATGAGATTGGCAATTAGCGAGACGCGGCCGATCTGCAGCGCGTCATCCACGGAGGCATAGCGCCACGACCCCCGGTCGAGCCGTGTGCCCACCAGCACCCCAAGCGCAGTTATGCTGAAGATCGCCCAGCCCTGGCCGAGCACGGCGGCGCTGTGGTCCAGCGCGTCCCAGCCCAGCCGCAGGAATACCGCGATCGGAAACGAGACGAGCGCCATGCCGGCGTCATGAAGCATGATCACCGCACGGCGGAGTGTCTTGTCCATCAGCAATGCCATCTAGGCGCCCGAACCAAGCCAGCAACGCCCCTGCCCCCGCGGGCCTGGCGCGGCGCAGCGGAGCGTTTTCCAACTTGGCAGTAGCAGAGGCGGGCGCGCCCTGCAAAACCTGTTTCTGATCGCGGTGAACAGCCGGGCAGCCGCCGTAACGGCTCTCAGACCCTCGCGAGGCTGCGCGGCCCGTAAGGCTGCTTGGGCGCGGGCCCCGGCACGACCTTGCGGCCATTGCCTGCGTGGCGTCCGCCCTGCTTGCGGCGGCGCAGCGGCCGGGGGGCACCCGGTGTTCCCGGCGCGCGGGGGCCGGCACCCTTTTCCACCGCCCCGACGAGCGCGTTGAGCTCTTCCACCAGCCGCGCTGCCTCGCGCCGCGATTCCCGCGCGGTCGCAACAGCACTGCTGACGCCATGGATGAGCGCCAGCAGCACCATGGACAGGATAAAGGCGCCGACGCCGATCATTGCCTCAAGGGGCAGGCCTTCAAACATGGGGCAATCCTTCTCACCAGTTTGCCGTTACCAAAGTCGGGCCCGGGTGGCTGCCGGTGCCGGTAAGTCCCGCGTGCCCCGCCCGGCGCACAGCCTTTGTCAGGCGCGCCTTGAGCGGTGCGGCGGTTCTCCGGCACGGATCCGCACCCCCGGACCTGTGCAGAACAGTCTCGGGCGACAGCGTTTGCATGAACCGGGCCGGTCTTGGAAGTTGCGCCCGGACCATGTGCCCGCCGGGGGCTAAGTCTGTGTCCTGCCTGCGAAATCCCGCAAGCAGACGGGAATTTCATGGTTAATTTTCCGGCAGACAGGTGCCGGGTGACGCGCTTTGAGGCGCATGGTTGCCCAATGGTTAATCAAACCGGTCAGGCTTTAGGCAATGTGGCGCGAGCACTGCCAGGCTGCGGGTGAGCGCGGCGGCACCGCCGGCAGGACCACCTTGCGACGAGGCGCGCCAAGAGGTTTGACCGGCGCCACCCGCCAGAGTACCCACGAGGTTGGGATAAAGGCGCTGATTCGCCGGGATTACGGGCATTTTGTCACCCGGCAGGCAGCCGGTCCCTTGGGCCCGGACGTTCCGGTTGAACGGACGGGCTGGAGATCGGGGTGGAGCGATGGCCGTGAAATCGGGGGCCGTGAAGTCAGGGACGCATAGGCGCAGCGCTGCGGGCCGCACCGCGCGCACTTCCGTGCCTGCCCTTATCGCCGCCCTAACGCTCAGCCTCGGCCTCGCCGCCTGTACCGAGCTCTCGGGCACGGATCCCATCATCACCTCAAGCGCCGGCCCCGGCACCACGACTGGCCCCGCCGACCCTGCCCTGCTGCCGTCCGCCGTGCCGGGGGAAACCCTAGAGCAGCGGCTGGCGCGCCTCGAGTTCGACCTGGCCCAGCTGAAGCTCGATTACTCGGTCGTGCGCCCCAGCTTCGAGCAATTGGTCGAGCGCGAGGAAAACCTGAAATCACGGGTGGCCGCCGTTGAAAGCGCGCTCGGCCCCTTCACTGCCTCGATCCCCGCCGGCACCGGCCGCGCGACACCCGCACCGGCGCCGGCACCGAGGAAAACGCCCGCTCCGGCCCCGGCGCGCAGCACCAAGGCGCAGCCCGTCACCACAAGCTCCGTACCCGGAGAAATGGGACTTCACCTCGCGTCCTATCGCAGCCTCGACCGGCTCAAGGAAGGCTGGGCGGAACTGAAGGCCAAGCACCCTGCTGAACTGACCGGCCTCAACGTCCGAATCCAGCGAATCAACACCGGTTCAAACGGCGTCTTCCAGCGCCTCATCGCCGGTCCGGTGACCTCCCACACGGCGGCCGACGGCCTGTGCCGCACGCTCTCCAGCAAGGGCGTCTACTGCAAGCCCATGGGCTTCACCGGCGATGCCTTCTAGCCTGATTGCGCGCGGGACATCCGAAAAACATGTTGTAAACCAATTGGTTAGACCGCGCATTGAAGCGCCGGGCGCACAACGCCATATCCACTACATACCCCTGCCCGCAAAATGGGCACACGCATATGTGCGCATTCCGTGAGCATTAATGGTGCCTTAAAAATGCATGGCGTGCCCATGTAAAAGGCGTCACACTTGTGTGGAATTCTGAACTGATTGGGAGCCGTCCCCGGGATGGCAGCGCGCATGCCGATAAAGCACACCGTCGATCTGCTCCGCCTTCAGGGCGACGCCCTCTGGGCGGGGGGTGAATTTGCCGCCAAGCTGATGACCGATCCCATTCTCGATCAGATGGCCCCCAAGGGAGATGGGCGCACGCCTGTGCTCACCCTCCCCGGCTTTTCCGGTCCTGAAGTGTCTTTGCGCCCCTTGAACCGCTTTCTCAACAAGCGCGGCTTCGTTGCCGAGAGCTGGGGGCTGGGCATCAATCGCGGCCCCGAGAGCATGGAATATATTGCCACCCTCGGCCGCCTCTTGGGCGACCGCATCAAGATGATGGCGGATGAAAACGGCAAGGCCGTCTCCCTCATCGGCCAGAGCCTGGGCGGTGTCTATGCACGTGAACTTGCCCGCATGTTCCCCGAGGACATCGACCGGGTGATCACCCTTGGCAGCCCGGCCCATGTGAAGCCCGGTGACCATGACCTGCTCAACAGCGGCGTCGGCCTGGCCGTGCGCTTCTTCACCGGCCGCCCGGTGGAGGAACTGCTCAACGAGGTTGAGCTTGAGGAACTGGCGATCCACCAGCCGCCGCCCGGTGTGCCCCTGGTGGCGATCTTCAGCCCCTTCGACGGCGTGGTCCATCAGGAAACCGCCGCCATCCCGGACGAGTATCTGGGCATTGACGGCGAATCCCCACGCGAGAATATCGAAATCATCTGCTCGCATATCGGCATGGGCGTGAACCCGCTGGTTCTGCTCGCCATCGCCGACCGCCTGCTGGAAGATCCCGAGACCTGGGTCCCCTTCAACGCGCGGAATTATGTGCCCGCCCCGTTCAAGGGCCTGCCCAAGCTGTTCTTCCCGGAGCCCGCAGCCCTCAACCAGCAGGCATCCTGAGCCGCCCGGGTTTCCCCGTTCCGCATATCCCGTTCAGTCATCCCTTTCAGCACATGAAGTGAGGGCGCATGTCCGGACTTTCCTGGGGCATCCTTGGTACGGGCGCGATCGCCCATGCTTTCGCGCGGGCCGTCGCAAAGAGCGACAGCGGCACTCTGGCCCGGATCGGCAGCCGGACGCCCGAGAGCGCCGCGGCCTTCATCGCCAAATTGCAGGCCGACGAGGTGGCAGCAGTTGCCTCTGGCACCTCAGACACAAAAGCATCCGGCGACTATGACGCCCTCCTCGCGGACCCGGCGGTGGAGGCGGTCTATATCGCCACGCCACATACAAGCCACGCCCAATGGGCCGTCCGCGCGGCGGAAGCCGGCAAGCACGTGCTGGTCGAAAAGCCCGCCGCCCTCAACCACGCCGACACGATGGCCATGGCGGAAGCCGCCCGCGCGGCGAAGGTCTTCTTCATGGAAGCCTTCATGTACCGGCTGGCGCCGCAGACCCGCAAGCTCGTCGAACTGATCGAAGTCGGTGAGATAGGCAGTGTACGGATGATCGAAGCCAGCTTCGGCTTCCACGCGCCCTTCAACGCGGAGAGCCGCCTGTTCTCCAACGCGCTTGGCGGCGGCGGCATCATGGATGTGGGCCTCTACCCTGTTTCCATGGCGCGGCTGGTGGCGGGTGCGAATGACGGCCGCGGCTTCCTTGATCCCGTATCGGTGCAGGGCAAGGCCCGCCTCGGCCGCACCGGGGTTGATGAATGGGCCGCAGCCCTCCTGCATTTCGACAATGACGTGATCGCCCAGGTCTCCACCGCCGTCTCCGCCTGGCTGCCCAACACGGTCAACATCTTCGGCGAGACGGGCTCCCTGCATCTGGCGGGCCCGTGGCACGCCGCCGGTGTCGAAGGCGGCAGCTCCGCAATCGAACTCCGCCGCTTCGGCAAGGACACGCAGACCATAGACGTGGCGCAGGACAAATGGCTCTACGAGATCGAGGCCGACCACGTGGCCGACTGTGTCGCCCGCGGCCTGACCGAAAGCCCGCTGGTGCCCATGGCCGACACGCTCGGCAACATGCAGGCGCTGGACGCCTGGCGCGCTGACGCGGGCTTCGCCTATCAGGCGGAAAGCCGCCACCAGGGCTGGCCCACCGTCTCCCGCCGCGCTTTGGCCCAGCGTCCCGGCGCACCCATGCAGATGCGCGCCATTGAAGGAGTTGCCCGTCCCGTCTCGGCCCTCGTGATGGGCTGTGACAACCAGACGACCATGCCCCATGCCGCGGTGCAGTTCGATGATTTCGTCATGCAGGGCGGCAATTGCTTCGATACGGCGCATCTTTATGGCGGCGGCATCATGGAAAAGCTCCTGGGCCGCTGGATCGAGGATCGCGGCATCCGCGATGACGTGGTGCTGATCTGCAAGGGCGCGCACACGCCGGACTGCCGGCCTGACGCCGTGCGCCCGCAGCTGGAGGAAAGCCTCGACCGCCTGCGCACCGACCGGGCGGATATCTATTTCCTCCACCGGGATGACCCGCAGGTGCCCATCGCCGAATGGGTGGACCTGCTCAACGAGCTGAAGGACGAAGGCAAGCTCAGCGTCTTCGGCGGCTCCAACTGGTCGATGGCGCGGATGCAGGAAGCCAATGCCTATGCCGCGGCCAATGGCAAGCAGGGCTTTACCGTGCTCTCCAACAATTTCTCGCTGGCGCGGATGAACAACCCCATCTGGCCCGGCGTCATGTCGTGTTCGGATGATGCGTACCGGACATGGCTCGAGGAATCGGGCACCGCCCTCTTCTCCTGGTCGTCCCAGGCGCGCGGCTTCTTCACTGAGCGGGCAGGCCCCGACATCAAGGCCGACACGGACCTGATGAACGCCTTTTACAGCGACGACAATTTCGAGCGCCGCCGCAGGGCCTATGAGCTGTCGGACCGCAAGGGCGTGCACCCAATGACCATCGCGCTGGCTTATGTGCTGGGCCAGAAGATGCCGACCTTCGCCCTAGTCGGCCCGCGCACGCTGGCGGAATTGCGCACGTCGCTGGATGTCTTCCAGGTCGAGCTCAGCGATCAGGAAATCGCCTGGCTCGACCTGAGAGACTGAAACCCACCACTGACGGATTGAGGCCCGTGCCTCAGGCGGCGCGGGTCTTGGCGAACAGGGCGGCTTCTTCGTCGATCAGGGCGGTGAAGGACGGCCGCGCGTGTATGCGCGCCACATAGTCGGCCAGCGCCGGCCACTTGGCGGCATCCACCTTGAAGCCCGCATGCTGCAGATTGACGAACTGCGTCGCCACCGCGATGTCGGCGATGGAGAAGGCCGAGCCCACCATGTAGTCCCTGTCGCCCAGCACGTCGGACAGATAGTCGAAGATGCGCGGCATCTTCTCCGTCATCGTCTTGTTGGCGGTTTCGGTGTCCTGTTCCTTGCCCATCAGCGCCGACAGGGCGATCGGCCGGAAGACGCCGAGGCCGATATTGCCCGCCATCTCCGTGTCCGCATATTCCTCGAGCCAGGCAGCCCGGCCGCGCTCGAACCCGTCCTGCGGGTAAAGCTGCGGCTCCGGATGCGTCTGTTCGAGGTAAAGGCAGATGGCCGAGGAATCCGGAATGGTGTTGGGCTCGGGCTTGTCCGTGTCGCGCAGCACCGGGATGCGCTTGAGCGGGCTGATCTCCATGAACCAGTCCGGCGCCGGGAAAATGTTGACGTTCTCGAGCGTGTAGTCGACGCCCTTTTCCGCCATCACCACGCGCACCTTGCGCACAAATGGTGACGGCCCCATGCCATAGATGATCAAAGCCATGCCCGGCCTCCCTTGCTGTTGATCCGCATGTCCGTCAGGCCCGCCAGGACCCGCGCATGCGGTGAAACCGCAGCAGTGATGCGTGACCCGGCCGGGGCTTTCAATGAATAACTTCGTGACCATCCTGCAGATATGCAGGTAGGGCGAGCGTGACCCTGCAGCACATGCAGGCAATCAGGCACCACTAAGGCTGTGCGGTCAGCCTTTCGGTGTCGGCCCGGTCAGATAGGCGGCAAGGCTGCGGCCTGCCTCGGCGATGGCCCAGTCGAGATCCGGCGCGGTCCCCGCCTCCACTTCGCGGGCAAAATCCGCCATGGCGGCGATGATGAAGGACGGCAGCAGGCGCATCCGCATCCGCACGCTGTCGCGCGGCACGTCTTCCAGCAGGTTCAGCATCCGGCGGCTGGAGGCCTGCACCCCGTCCGGTGCCAGGTCTTCCATCAGCCGGTCCACCTCGAAGCGCGGGTCGGCGGCGATCTGCATGAGGAACATGGCGTATAGCCGCCCGCCCTCTTCCATGCAGGTCTCCAGCATGGGGGCGATGGTCGTCTCCATCACCCGCACCATGTCTTTGCCCTCGCCGGCTGCATCCATCTCTTCCATCAGCGCCAGGCGCTTGGAATCGATGTCTTTGATCCGGTCAGCGAAGACCGCGCGGATCAGGGCTTCCTTGCTGCCAAAATGATAATGCAGCGCCGATTCATTCTTGGCACCGGCGGCCCGCGTGATGTCGCGCACGGACACGGCCCCCAGGCCGTTTTCCGCAAACAGCCGCTCGGCGGCGCGGATGAGCCGGATCTTCGTGGTTGCTTTGCTGGCCTTGGCGGCGGCCGCTGCCGATGTTTTTTGCTGCATCGCCATGAAAATAATGGAAGACATTACAAATCTCAACGGGCATAGTGACGCCATGAAGACCTGTTCGCTCCATGCTGCCATGCCCGTGCTGGTTGCGCTTGCCGCCGCCACCGTCCTGCTTTGGCCGGAAGGCGCTGCCGCGTGCACAACCTGCGCAGGTATGTATACCGAATTTTCCCTGATGGGTGAGATCATCTATCAGGTCGAGAAAGTGCATTCGGGCATGATGCAGGCACTGGCCGGGGCGGAAGCCGCTGCCCAGTCAGGCCGCATGACCCAGGCAGCCCTGCTGCCGCTGGGGCTTGGGTTCTCCTATGGCGCGCTGCATGCGCTGGGCCCAGGACACGGCAAGCTGGTGGTCGCCGGATATTTTGCAGGCCGCACGGCCCCGGCGCGTGAGGCTTTGCGCATGGCCGGTGAGATCGCCGTGCTCCATGTGGGTTCCGCAGCGCTCATTGCCATTCTGGCGGCGATCCTGCTGGGCGGTGTCATCGATGCGTCCGGCCCCGCTTTCCTGACCGTCAAGCTGATCAGCTACGCGCTCATTGCGGCGGCAGGTGCCATGATGCTGTACCGCGCCGCAGCCCTCTGGCTGGCCCCGCGCGGCATTGCCCTGCCCTGGCCCGGCGGCATCGCCCAGGCCGGGTGCGGTTGCGGCCACGATCACGAACATGATCATGACCACGCCCATACCCACACGGCTGTAAGCTCTGCACGCGAACGGGGCCTGCTGTCGCTGGCGGTGGGGGCCGTGCCCTGCACCGGCGCGCTGATCGCGGTGCTGTTCGCGCTTGCAAGCGGTGCATGGCTGCTCGGCCTGCTGGCGGTTGCCGCCATCTCGCTGGGCATGGGCGTCACGCTGGCGGGTGTCGGCCTCTTCACTATCTGGACGCGCGGCTCGATCGCGCCCGGCTCCAGCACGGCGCTGTCGGGCTTCAGCGCAGCCGGCGGCATGCTGGTCATGCTCGTGGGCGCGGCCCTGTTCTACGGCACGGCCGCTGCCTGACACGGTTTCAAACGCCCCTGCTCAACATGGGGCGCATACAGAAGAAGGCATTGGGGGACAATCTGATGCGTTATGTACTTATTGCATTCGCCATCCTCGTGGTGGCGATCAGCGGCGGCTATTACTACCTCGCCAATGTCGCAGGCGACGTCATGCATGCGGGTGAGCCGCAGGCCACCGTCCGCCCGGCTGACGTGGTCCAGGCGCGCCAGGACGCGCAGGCCGACGCCGCCGCTGCGGTGGATGTGACGGAACCCAAGCAGATCCTGTTTGGCGATCTCCACGTCCACACCACCTTCTCCACCGATGCCTTTCTCTGGGCCCTGCCGATGAATTCCGGCCCCGGTGCGCACCCGGTGGCGGATGCCTGTGATTTCGCCCGTCACTGCTCGGCCCTCGATTTCTGGTCGATCACCGACCATGCCGAGGCCTCGACCCCGCGCCGCTGGAAGGAAGCCAAGGAAACGATCCGCCAGTGCAACGCGGTGTCCGGTGATCCGGCCAATCCTGACATGGTGTCCTTCATCGGCTTTGAGTGGACCCAGGTCGGCCAGACGCCGGCCGAGCATTACGGCCACAAGAACGTGATCTTCCGTGGACTGAATGACGACGAAGTATCGCCGCGCGCCATCGCCGCCGGCGGCGTCGCTACCGATGCCTTGCGCAATTCCGTCGGCAACCTGCCCGTCGCCACAGCGCTGGTCGATTGGGAAAACCGCCAGCCCTATCTCAACTTCCGCCAGTTCATGCGGGAAGTGCGGGCGGTGCCGGAATGCCCGGCCGGCGTGCCCTCCAACGAGCTCGACACTCAGTGCTATGAAGCCGCCGACACGCCGGAGGACCTTGCCCGCAAGCTGTTCGATGAGCTGGCGCTTGATCCCGTCATCATCCCGCACGGCACGTCCTGGGGCTTCTACACCCCGACGGGCACCACCCTCGACAAGCAGCTGACCGCGCGCATGCGACCGGAAAACCAGGAGCTGATCGAGGTCATGTCCGGCCACGGCAATTCCGAGGAATACCGCCCCTGGCGCTCAGCCACCCTCGACGGCGAAGGCAACATCACCTGCCCCGCCCCGAGCTACAACTACCTGCCGACCTGCTGGCGCGCCGGTGAAATCATCCGCGCCCGCTGCGAGGAAGCAGGCGAGGATGAGACCACCTGCACCACCCGCGCCGAGGAAGCCCGCCATAATTTCGCGCAGCTCTCGATTGCCGGCCATCTGACGATCACCGGCGAGGACCCGTCCGAATATCTGGACGCAGGCCAGTGCCGCGACTGCTTCCTGCCGCCCTTCAATCACCGGCCCGGCACCTCGGTGCAATACGGCCTGGCGGTCAGCAATCTGGATGACCCGGATAATCCCAAGCGCTTCAACTGGGGCTTCATCGCCTCGAGTGACACCCACCGCGCCCGTCCCGGCACCGGCTACAAGGCGGTGGACCGGGAGTATCAGTCGGACGCGCGCGGCCCCCGCAGCAAGGTCTGGGCGGACCGCCAGAACCTGAAGAAGCAGGAGGCGCTGCCCTACTCCAAGCCGCTGACCCGTGAGGACATTGCGGATGTGCCGGGCTTCCAGCTCACCGAGTTCGAGCGCCAGGGCTCGTTCTGGACCGCAGGCGGCCTTGCTGCCGTGCATTCCGAAGGCCGCGACCGCGATGCCATCTTCGATGCCTTCAAGCGCAAGGAGACCTACGGCACGTCCGGGCCCCGCATCCTCCTGTGGTTCGACATGATCGACCCCGTGGAAGTCCCCGCGCCGGAAGTGACTGAGGACGCCGAAGCCGAAACGGTTGATGCTGAGACTGCCGGTGCGGAAGAGACGGACGCTGCCGCGGAGGACACAGCCGCACCGATGCTGTCTGATGCCGAGCCCGTCGTCGTCGCGTCAATGGGCGCGACCGTGGAGCGGAGCAAGAGCCCCACTTTCCGCGTCAAGGCCGTGGGGGCGTTCAAGCAGAAGCCCGGCTGTCCGGACAGCGCCGAAGCCTCCATGCCGCAGGACCGGTTCGACAGTCTCTGCCGGGGTGAATGCTACAACCCCACTGACACCCGGCATGTGATCGACCGTATCGAGATCATCCGTATCCGGCCGCAGATCGATGGAACCGAAGATGTCGCCGAGCTTATCGACGACGCCTTCATCACCCATCAGTGCGAGCCTGACGAAGCGGGCTGTACCTTCACCTTCACCGACCCGGAATATGAAACCCTGGGCCGTGACACGCTCTATTATGCCCGCGCGGTGCAGGAGAAGACCCCGGCCATCAATGGGGCCAATCTCCGCTGTGAGTTCGACGCGGACGGCAATTGCATCAAGGTGAACCCGTGCTACGCCGATTACCGCACCGACGCGGATGATGCCTGCACGGCCGATGTGGGTCACCGTGCCTGGTCATCGCCGATCTATCTCACCCATCGCGGCTGATCGGAGACCTATCGTGACATCCCATTTCCGGCAGCGTATCGCCGGTGCCGCCGTGACCTGTGGCCTGGCCCTCGGGCTGTGGGGCGCGTTGGCCGAAAACCCGTTCGATGACTGGGGCGGCGAGCAGGGTCTCGCTGCCTCGGTGAATGGCGCCTCGGTCACGGCCGATGATCTCACCCTGGCAACGGAAGCGGTCGCCGCCGACAAGCGCAATGCGCTCACCGACGCGGACCGCGCCCGCATCCTGGCCCGCCTGATCGACGAGGAACTGCTGATCCAGCGCGGCATCGAAGTGGGCCTCGTGGACAGTGACAACACCGTCCGCAAGGCCATCGTCAATGCGATGATCTCCAGCATCCTCGCCGAAGCCGCCGACAGCGAGGCGCCGGAAGAAGAGCTCCGCCGCCTCTATGAGGAAAGCCCGGCGCTGTTTTCCGGCAGCGCCCGCTACCGCGTCGCCCAGCTCTTCCTCGCGAGCGGCGACGGCCAGCAGCAGGCGTTGGCTGATGCGGAGGCAGCCCTTGAGGCGGGCACACCTTTCGGCGACGTGGCAACGCGCTTCGGAGACAGGCCCGCCCTCGCCCTGCCCGACACACTGTTGCCGCCTGCCAAGCTGCGTGACTATACGGGCCCGTCGGCGCTCGCAGTCGTGCGATCGCTCAAACCGGGCGACACGAGTGCGCCGGTCCCGGTGCCTGGCGGCATCGCGCTCATCCATCTGATTGAGGTGGATGCAGGCACACCGCGTCCCTTCGAGGAGGTTCGCGCGCTCGTCGCTGCCGAACACGCCCGCCGCCGGGATGACGCGGCCCTGCGCACCTATCTCAACTGGCTGTGGGGCCGCGCCGACATCGCCTTTGCCGAAGGCTACACGGCAGCGCCGGAAGACGTGCCGGAGATTGCCCGGTGACAGCCCTGCCCTTCCGCCGCAGTCACGCCGGTGCCGCACTGCTGGCCGTTCTGGTGCTGCTGGCCACCATGCTCGTCACCCCGGCGGCCGACGCCCATACGCGCAGCCAGTCGATGTCGTCCCTCAGCGTTGACGGTGACGAGATTGAGATCACCTTCCGGGTCCCGGCCCGCGAGGTCACGCGTCTCGGCGTGCTTGATCCGCAGGCGGAGAGCCTCGAGGCCCTGCTAGCCACGCATGTGCTGAAACAGCTGAGCGTGCAGCGCGGAGACGCGCCTTGCGCGGCGGCAGATGCGCCCCGCCCGGTCCGGGCCTCGGCGGCCGACATCGCGCTCGAACTGCGCTTTGCCTGTCCGCCCGGCACGGCGGAGGCGCCCGTCGCCTTTACCAACAACGCCTTCTTCCCCATCGCCAGCCGCCACATTCACTTTGCCCGCGCCCGGGCCGGTGATGGTGGCTTTGAAGAACAACTGATGACGGCGACCGACCGCACCGCCCATTTTGCTTTCACCCGTGACGGTGACGTGGCGCCGCTGCAGGAAAGCGCGGGCGAAACCGCCTGGCGCTACATCAAGCTCGGGGCCGAACACATCTGGATCGGCATCGACCATCTGGCTTTCCTGGTCGGGCTTCTGCTGCTGTGCCGCCGCCTGCGGGACGTGGTCTTCGTGGTCACGGGCTTCACCATCGGCCACAGCATCACGCTGACGATGACGGTGCTCGGCCTCGCCGTCCCCAATCCGCCGGTGGTCGAGGCGCTGATCGCCTTCACCATCGTGCTGGTCGCCGTGGAAGCCCTCGTCGCGCCGTCAGGCATGACGCTGCGCGGCATTGGCGGCGCGGCCCTGCTCATCGGCCTGCTGGCGAGTGTGGCTGCTTTCACCGGCGCGCAATTGGGCGCGGCGGTCTGGCTGGGGCTGCTGCTGCTGACGGCCGGCTATCTGTGGCTCACCCGCGACGCGGATCTGGCGCGCAGGCTGCTGCCGGCGGTCACCACCATTTTCGGCCTCATTCACGGCTTCGGCTTCGCAGGCGTGTTGCTGGAGCTTGGCCTGCCTCAGGAGCGGCTGGCGCTGGCACTGTTCAGCTTCAATGTGGGGGTGGAGATCGGGCAGGTCGTCTTTGTTGCTGCCCTGTGGGGCGTGGCGGTGCTGGCCGGCCCGCTGATCAGCACGCCGCGCCAGGCCGGTATCCGGATCGCAGCGGCGTCCCTGCTCTGCCTTGCCGGCAGCTACTGGTTCGCCCTGCGATCCTTCGGCGGCTGAGCGTCCGTCAGGACTGCTCGCCGAGGCAGGCGATCATGTCGTCTGCCAGCTTGGTGATCAGCGCCGGATAGAACCCGGCACCCGGATCGATGTCAGCCCCCACCGGGTCCAGCACGCCGGATTTCGCCTCGCTGTCTTCCAGCACGGCGGTCAGCACGCGCGGCTCGAACTGCGGCTCGGCAAACACGCATTTGGCGCCCCGGTCCTGGATGCGCTCCTGGATCTCGCGGATGCGGGCCGCGCCCGGCGCCACGTCGGCCGACACGGTGACCGAGCCGACGGCGGACAGGCCGTAGCGGGCCTCGAAATACTGATAGGCGTCGTGGAAGACGATGAAGGGGACGTCCGCCACGGCTTCAAGACGGGTGGCGGTTGCCGCGTCGAGCTCTGCCAGCCGCGCAGCCTGCGCCTGCTGGTTGGCCGCATAGGTCGCGGCATTGTCCGGGTCGATGGCGCTCAGCGCATCGGCCACGGCCTTGCCGAGGACCACCACATTGGCCGGGTCGAGCCAGACATGCCCGTCGGTTTCGTCGCCATGGCCATGATGATCGTCGTGCTTTGCATGGCTTTCATGATCGTGGTCGTCATGCTTGGCGTGGTCATGATCGTGACCATGATCATCCTCATGCTTTGCATGCGCCTCGTGATCATGGTCGTCATGCTTGGAATGGTCGTGGTCGTGCTCCTCATGATCATGCGCGTCGTGATCATGCCCGTCACCGTGGTCATGAGCATGGGCGTCCCAGATGCCGCCTTCGCGGATATCAAGGAGCGTGATGCCGTCCACACCGGTCATGGCCAGGTGCTTTGCCTTCGGTGCCAGCGTGTCGAGATCCTCGACAAGAAAGGTTTCGATCTGCGGGCCGACCCAGACCACCAGCTCGGCTTCCGACAATGCCTGTGCGTCAGACGGCTTGAGGCTGTATGTATGGGGAGACGCGCCGCCCGGAATCAGAAGCTTCGGCGTGCCGACACCGTCCATCACGCCACTGACGATGGAATGGACGGCAGGTATCGTCGCCGTCACCTTCGGCGCGGCAACAGCCGCAGACGCGGACACAAGGCCCAGTGAAACAATCAGGGATTGGACGAGAACGCGCATTGTCTGTACCTTCTGGCAAGAAATTTGTTTTGTTATAGTGTAACAGATGATCGCTGACAACAAATTCACCCGGCGCAGCGCGCCGCTGTCGGCCAGGCGCGGCCTGATATCAAGATGACCGAAACCTCCGCATTTCCCAGCACGACCCATGACCATGCCCGGTGCCGCAGCGAGGCGCTGGCCCAGGCCGAGGCCATGCTTGCTCGCAAGAAGGCGCGCCTGACGCCGGATCGCCGGGCCGTGCTGGAAGTCCTGCTGGATGACCACCAGGCCCAGGGTGCCTACGACATCATGGAGCGGATCGACTGGCGCGGCCGCCGCCCGGCTCCGACGGTGATCTACCGCGCGCTTGATTTTCTGGTGAGCCACGGTCTCGCCCACAAGATCGAGAGCCTCAATGCCTTCATGGCCTGCCCCCATGCGGGCCATGAGCACCGGCCGATGATCATGATCTGCACCAACTGCTCGCAGGTGGCGGAATTCGCCTCCACCACCATCGACAAGGCCGTGGCGAAAGCAGCGAAGGACAGCGGCTTCACCCCGCGTGAAACCACCGTCGAGGTCACCGGCCTGTGCAGCCATTGCCGCGAAAGCGCCACCGCATGAGCCATCTGATCGAAGCAAGCGGCCTCGCCGTCACGATAGGCGGCCGCACCCTGCTGCACGACATCAGCCTGAGCGTCGATGAAGGTGAGATCGTCACCATCATCGGCCCCAATGGCGGCGGCAAGACGACCCTGGTCCGCGCCCTGCTCGGCACGCGCGCAATCTCGGCCGGCAGTGTGCAGCGGGTGCAGGGCCTCACCATCGGCTATGTGCCCCAGCGCCTTGAGCTCAACCCGATGATGCCCGTCACCGTCGCCCGCCTGATGACTGGCGCGGCCCGCAGGCCCCGGCACCTGATCATCGAGGCACTGGAAGAAACGGGCGTCGCCCACCTTGTGGACCAGTCGGTGCATACCCTGTCCGGCGGCGAGTTCAGGCGTGTGCTGCTGGCCCGCGCCCTGTTGCGCGACCCGCAATTGCTGGTGCTGGACGAGCCCGTCGCCGGTGTGGACCACGCAGGCGAGCTGGCGCTCTACGAACTCATCAAGACCATTCGTGATCAGCGGGGCTGCGGCGTCCTGATGGTCAGCCACGATCTGCACGTGGTCATGGCCGCCACCGACAAGGTCATCTGCCTCAACGGCCATGTCTGCTGCACCGGCCAGCCGCATGAAGTCTCTCAGCATACGGAATATGTGCGCCTGTTCGGCCCGCGTGCTTCAGAGGCGCTGGCCTTCTACGAACACCAGCACGACCACGAGCACGATCTGTCCGGCGAAGAGATGCCGCATGGATGCGGTCACGATCACGACCACGATCACAGCCATCAAAAAGACCACCACCATGCTGGATGATTTCTTCGTGCGGGCCATCCTTGCGGCCCTCGGGGTGGCGGTGATGGCAGCACCCCTCGGCTGTTTCGTCGTGTGGCGGCGCATGGCCTATTTCGGCGACACCACAGCGCATTCCTCGCTGCTGGGCATCGGCCTCGGCATCGTGCTGGGCATCGACCTCACCATCGGCGTCGCGGCGGTCACCGTCAGCGTGGCGCTTCTGCTGCTGGCCATGGAGCGGCGTGTCGGCATCGGGCTTGATGCCCTGCTCGGCATCCTTGCCCACTCCACCCTCGCCCTCGGTGTCATCGTCATCGCGCTGACACCCGGCGTGCGGGTGGATCTGACGGCCTATCTGTTCGGCGATGTGCTTGCGGTCTCCGTCAGCGACCTGGCCCTGATCTTCGGTCTCGCAGCCGCTGTGCTGGCGGTCCTCGTCAGCTTGTGGCGCCGCATGGTGGCGGTCACCATGGATGAGGAACTGGCCGCCGCCGAAGGCATCCCCGCCCCGCTCTACAGGCTGGCGCTCGTCCTGCTGCTGGCCGTCGTCATCGCCGTTGCCATGAAGATCGTCGGCGTCCTGCTGGTAACAGCCCTGCTGATCATCCCTGCCGCTTCCGCGCGCGGCCTTGCCCGCTCACCGGAGCAGATGGCCGTGCTGGCAACCGTCATTGCCGCGACCGCTGCTGTCGGCGGGCTCATGCTGTCGCTTTACGTGGATACGCCGTCTGGCCCCTCCATCGTCGTGGTGGCCGCGGCCCTGTTCGTGGCAAGCCTGCTGCCGGTCTCCCTGCGACGGGGGTAGACTGTACAAGGGAATCGGCGCCGCCTGCGCCGCACCTTGGTACAGGGGACCAGCACAATGACCGACCAGCCGCCGCGCCGCACCGCCCTCACCCGCTCGCTCGACTGGGTGGAGCGGACCGGCAATGCCCTGCCGGACCCGGTGACCCTGTTCGCGATCCTCATCGTCCTGGTGGTCATCGCCTCGGTTCTGGCCGCGGGCGCGGGTGTCTCTGTCCCGCATCCGGGCACCGGCGACGTGGTGGTGGCGAAAAGCCTCCTCGACAGTGACATGATCCAGCGCCTGCTGGTGGAGATGCCCAAGACCTTCACCAGCTTCGCGCCGCTGGGCTATGTGCTGCTGGTCATGCTCGGTGTCGGCGTCGCGGAGAAGACAGGCTTCCTCACCGCGGCCCTGCGCGGGCTTGTTTCCAATGTCTCCCCGCGCCTACTCACGGCCGCCCTCGTCTTTGCCGGCATAATGTCATCGCTGGCGGTTGACGCGGGCTATGTGGTGCTGATCCCGCTCGGCGCGGCGTTGTTCATGGGGGCGGGCCGTCACCCGGTGGCGGGGCTTGCCGCCGGGTTTGCCGGCGTCGCAGGCGGCTTCTCCGCCAATCTGGTGCTTACCCCGCTTGACCCGCTGCTGGCAGGCCTGACCCAGGAAGCCGCGCAGCTCACCGCGCCCGGCTATGTGGTGGACATCACCGCCAATTATTACCTGATGATCGCGCTGGTGCCGCTCTTCGTGCTGGTCGGCACATGGGTGACGGAGCGCCTCGTCGAGCCGCGCCTTCCGGCCTGGAGATCCACCATCACGCCGGAGGCAACCGACAAGGCCGACATCGCCGGGATGGAGCGCCGCGGCCTTCAGGCAGCGCTCATGGCCATTCTCGCTGTCATCGGCGCAACAGCGGCGCTGGCCTGGGCCCCCGGCTATCCCCTGCGCGGGGCAGATGGCAGCTTCCTGCCGCTGATGCGCAGCCTCGTCGCCATCATGTTCATTGCCTTCCTGCTGGCAGGCATCGCCTATGGCGTCGCCATCCGCGTCATCCGGTCCGACAAGGATGTGGTGCGATACATGTCGGACTCGATGGCCGATATGGGCGTCTACATCGTGCTGGCCTTCGTCGCCGCCCATTTCATCGCCATGTTCAAATGGTCGAACCTCGGCGTGATCTCCGCCGTGGTGGGGGCAGACGGCCTACGGTCGCTGGGCATCGAGGGCTCGCCGCTTCTCGTCGGCCTCATCCTGCTGGCAGCCATCATCAACATTCTCGTGGGCAGCGCCTCGGCCAAATGGGCGTTCCTCGCCCCTATCTTCGTGCCCATGCTGATGCTGCTCGGCCTGTCGCCAGAGGCCACCCAGGCCGCCTACCGCATCGGCGACAGCTCCACCAACATGATCACGCCGCTGCTGCCCTATTTCCCGCTCATCCTCGTGGTCGGCAAACGGTATGACGCCAATTTCGGTATCGGCACGCTGGTCGCCACCATGCTGCCCTTCGCGATTGCCTTCGGTGTCAGTTCCACCCTGCTCTTCGTCATCTGGATGGCCATGGGGCTGCCGCTCGGCCCCGGTGTCCCCAGCGTCTTCTGACCCTGCCGCAAAAACCATTTTGCGTATTTTTGATACGCGATATGGTCTGCGGGAACGAAAGAGCCTGCGGCTGTCAGTGCTGCGGGCCGACAGGGAGAAACGACAATGGCAGAGCAAGCCTACAAGCTGCTGATCGGCGGCAACCTCGTCGATGGCGACAGCACCATGGACGTGATCAACCCGGCCACCGAGGCCGTGTTCACCCAGGCGCCCCGCGCCTCCGAAGCGCAGCTGAACGACGCCGTGGCGGCTGCCAAGGCAGCCTTCCCCGCCTGGGCCGCCACCCCCATCGACGAGCGCCGCAAGGTCATCACCGCCATCGCGGATGCAGTCGAAGCCAATTACGAGGATTTCGCCCGCCTGCTGACCCAGGAACAGGGCAAGCCGCTGCAGGACGCTACCGGCGAAGTGCTCGGCACCGTCGCCTTCATGCGCTACTTCGCGGGCCTCGACATGCCGGTGAAGGTGCTGGACGACAGCGAAGGCCGGCGCGTGGAAGCGCACCGCAAGCCGCTGGGCGTCATCGGGGCCATCGTGCCGTGGAACTTCCCGATGATCCTCATGGCCTTCAAGCTGCCGCCGGCGCTGCTGGCCGGCAACACGGTGGTGCTGAAGCCGGCCCCGACCACGCCGCTGACCACCCTCAAGCTCGCCGGGCTGATGAAGGACATCGTGCCTGCAGGCGTGGTCAATGTGATCACCGACGCCAATGATCTCGGGGCGCCGCTGACGGCCCATCCCGATATCCGCAAGGTCTCCTTCACCGGTTCCACCTCGACCGGTGCCAAGGTCATGGCCGGGGCCGCCAACCTCCTCAAGCGCATCACGCTTGAGCTTGGCGGTAATGATGCGGGCATCGTGCTCGACGACGTGAACCCGAAGGAGACCGCGCCGCAGCTGTTCCAGTCGGCGTTCCAGAACTCCGGCCAGGTCTGCATCGCCATGAAGCGGCTCTACGTCCATGAGAGCATCTATGACGAGATGTGCGCCGAACTCGCCAAGCTGGCCGAGGACGCGATCATCGGCGACGGTCTTGAGCAGGGCACGCAGCTCGGCCCGCTCCAGAACAAGATGCAGTATGACAAGGTGAAGGACCTTATCGAGGACGCCCGCAAGGACGGCCAGATCATCGCCGGCGGCACCACGCCGGACCAGAAGGGCTATTTCATCCGCCCGACCATCGTGCGCGACATCTCCGATGGCACCCGCCTGGTGGACGAGGAACAGTTCGGCCCCGTGCTGCCGGTGATCAAATATTCCGACCCGGAAGACGCCGTGGCCCGTGCAAATGCATCACCCTACGGCCTCGGCGGCTCCGTCTGGTCGAAGGACACCGACCGCGCCTATGCGCTGGCCGACAAGATGGACGCCGGCACCATCTGGGTGAACAAACACGCCGAACTCGACCCGATGATCCCCTTCGGCGGCTCCAAGATGTCCGGCGTCGGCACCGAGCTTGGCGCTGATGGGCTTGAAGAATTCACTCAGCTCAAGATCATCAACATCGCGCGGTAAGGCGTTGAAATTACTGTGACAACAGAGCGGGCCGCTGACGCATCAGCGGCCCGTCTTCATGTGGGTGAATCGGTGCGGGTGGCTGTGGCAAGGCTGCGTCTCCGTCCCGCCTCCCTTCCGCTTTCCCTCCGGCTTGACCGGAGGGCCCACTCGCGTCCGCTGTTGAGCACAGGGTGAGCGGTTCCCGCCGTGCCGTATCCCCACGCGCTGCAACAAGCCGCAACGAGAGTAGACCCTCCGGTCAAGCCGGAGGGATACGGGATTGGTGGTTCGGGAGTGGGGTGTGACCGCAACTTATCCCCACCCTCCCGTCCCTGCCGCATACTCACCCCACGGCTTCCCGCCACACGGACAGCCGGGCCGACCGGATCTGGGGCGGGAGGGCGGATGCCCGGAAGGTCGGGTGAGAGGCGGGTCCTTGGGAACGTGGGCCACGCGCACCGGGCCGCGACATGCAAGTAACGGGTGCATGTTCCATGGGCAGCCTCACCCCGGCCCCGGTCACGCCCTGAAAAAGCTGGCCCCACGTCGATCGTGCCCGTTCCAAAGTGCGCGAGGTGGAAGACGGGGACGCGGGACGGATCAGCAGGGTAATGCCTGCCCCGCCTGGTTCGGGTGACGCTGACGACCATCCGCGCGGGGATGCGCCTGACGGCTGCACACCCCTCACACTTTCTCCCCGGCGCCTTCGCAGGCGTCAGGCGCATCCCGGCTCTCCGGGCGGCACCCGGGCATGACCGCAGCGACCCCGTCGCGTGCGGGCGGTTCGGTGTGGGCATCGCCCGTCCCAACCAAATTCCGCTCGCCCTCCGGCTTGACCGGAGGGAAGGCGTTGTTTTTGGGCGTGGGGACCAACACTCCCCTCCATGTCACCCCGCGACTTGATCGCTGGGTCCAGGGCAATACGGCATGGCCTGAGCGGACCGCGCTGGATTCCGCGATCAAGTTGCGGAATGACAGATGGGGCATTTGGCTGCCCCCCTCATCCGTATCCCTCCGGCTTGACCGGAGGGCCCACTCGCATGCGCTGTTGGGCAGGGCGTTCTTAGCCTCCGCTCTCCCGCCCGCCGTCACAGCGGCAAGCCGCATCGAGAGTAGACCCTCCGGTCAAGCCGGAGGGATACGGAAGGGGGAAACGGATGAGGCGCAAGCGGGCCAGCGCCCTTAATACACCACCACGCTGCGGATGCTTTCGCCGGCATGCATGAGGTCGAAGCCCTTGTTGATGTCTTCGAGCGGCAGCGTGTGGGTGATCATGGGGTCGATTTCGATCTTGCCGTCCATGTACCAGTCCACGATCTGAGGCACGTCCGTCCGCCCGCGCGCACCGCCGAAGGCCGTGCCGCGCCAGGAGCGGCCGGTGACGAGCTGGAAGGGGCGCGTGGAAATCTCCGCCCCGGCGGGCGCGACGCCGATGATAATGCTCTCGCCCCAGCCCTTATGCGCGCTTTCCAGCGCCACCCGCATCACATCTGTGTTGCCGATGCATTCAAAGGTGTAATCCCCGCCGCCGCCGGTGATGTCGATCAGATGCGCGGTCAGGTCACCGGTGACTTTCATCGGGTTGACGAAGTGGGTCATGCCGAACTTTCGGCCCCAGGCCTCGCGGTCGTCATTGAGATCGACGCCGACGATCATCTTCGCGCCCACCATGCGCAGGCCCTGGATGACATTGAGGCCGATGCCGCCGAGGCCGAATACGATGGCGGTGCAACCCGCCTCGGCTTTTGCGGTGTTGACCACGGCCCCGATGCCCGTGGTGACGCCGCAGCCGATGTAGCAGATCTTGTCGAAGGGCGCGTCCTTGCGGACCTTCGCCAGCGCGATCTCCGGCACGACGGTGAAATTGGAGAAGGTGGAGGTGCCCATATAGTGATGCACCGTCTGGCCATTGACCGAGAACCGGCTGGTGCCGTCCGGCATCAGCCCCTGCCCCTGCGTGGCGCGGATGCTCTGGCACAGATTGGTCTTCGGGTTGTGGCAGTACTCGCACTCCCGGCATTCGGGCGTGTAAAGCGGGATCACGTGATCATCCACGGCAAGCGACGAGACGCCCGGCCCCACCTCGCGCACGATGCCCGCGCCTTCATGCCCAAGGATCGACGGGAAGATGCCTTCCGGATCCTTGCCGGAGAGCGTGAATTCGTCGGTGTGGCAGATGCCGGTGGCCATGATCTCCACCAGCACTTCCCCCTCGCGCGGGCCCTCAAGGTCGGCGTCGACGATCTCAAGCGGGCGTCCGGCTTCAACGGCAAGGGCGGCGCGGGTCTTCATGGGGCGTCTCCGGTCTCGGTATCTGGGGACCCGAGACCTACGCCGCACGGCATGAGGCCGCAAGGGCTACATGAGAATGTTGCTGGCCGTTACCTGGGTGGCGCTCGCATAGGCGAACAGCGACCCCATCAGCACCAGCACCACGCCGCCGGCAATCGCCAGCCAGTGCACCGCCTTCTCAACGCGCGCATCATCGAGCCGTGTCACCGCCCAGGCCCCGTCGCGCAGCCCCACGGCGGCAAGGGCGATGAGGGCTACGGCAAGCGCCGTGCCCGCCGACATGGCGATGACGGCGGCAATGCCCGCCAGCGTCATGCCCGCGACCTGGGCAAAGACGAGCACCAGAATGGCCCCGGAACACGGCCTAACGCCGATGGAAAAGACCACGCCCGCCATTTCCCGCAGCGACCCGGCCGCGCTGGCCTGCTGCGGTGTCGGCATATGGGTGTGCCCGCAGCCATGGGTGCCGCAGTCATGGTCGTGGTGGTGGGCATGGTCGTGGTCATGCTCGTGAGTATGCCCGTGCCCGTGATCATGGTGGTGATGCCCCCCGCCGGCGGGCGCAAGCTGCGGGAACAGCACCCGCAGCGAGCGCCAGATGAGCCACACCCCGACGCAGGCCACCAGCGCGAAACTCGCCGCTTCCAGCCACTGCACGATCATGCCGGACGAGCGCAGCGCCACCCCCAGCACGGTCAGCACGCCCATTACGACAACGATGGCCGTCACCCCCTGCATGAAGGAGGATGCGGCTGCCAGCGCCAGGCTTTTCTTCAACGCCGTCGGCTGGGTCACCAGATAGGTGGACAGCACCGCCTTGCCGTGTCCCGGCCCGGCGGCATGGAACACGCCATAAAGAAAGGACAGGCTGATCAGCGCCCAGGCTGCCGTGACGGAGCCTTCCGCCTTCAAGGTGCGGATGGCACCGGCCAGCGCCCGGTGCAGACGCTGTTGCTCGGCCTGGATATAAAGAATCGTTTGCGTGAGGAACGACGGCTCAGACGCTGGTGTTTCAGTGACTTGCGGGGTGGTGCTGCGATCCGTTCCCAGTTGCGCCAGGGCGGGTGTCGTGGCGGGCAGGACGCTGCTCAGCAGCATGAGTGCCAGCATCAGTCGTGCAAAAAGGTGCCCCATCCCCGGTCCCGTCCCCGATCAGTTGACCGCAGGCGCGGCGGGTTCCGAGCGCGCCGCGTCGGGGCGGCAGTCGATGGTCACGTTCTCGGCGAAGACGGCCCCCAGCGTGTCCGGCCCCTGGTCCATGCGGTCCAGCGAGGCGGCGAGGCTGATCATCTCGAAGCTCGGCGACGGCTTTTCGAGGTCCAGCGTGCAGCTGTCCGGTGGCGACCCCGCCATCAGCAGCCCCGTCTCCGGCACATGCAGCATCTCGATGAAATAGTCCGGATCAAACACCGAATAGCGCACCGGCCAGTCGGTCACGTCCACGGGCTTGGTCAACTCCGCGGTGAAGGTCAGCTCCAGCCGCTGGTCCGGACGCAGCTGGGCCGACTGGTCGCGCGCTGTGACCTCCAGCCGCCCGTCCCTGCCCTCGATGCGCATGAGATAACCGAACTGGGCAATGCTGTCGGTCATCTCCACGGCGTAATCCGCAAGCTGTGCGACGCCGGGAGATTCACCGGCGGAGAGATTGAAGCCTTCGAGCTGGAACACCGTATAGAACTCGTCAAACGTCCAAACATGGGTGAAGCCCGTAAGCTCCCCCGCCTCGTTGAACTGCGAGGTGACCGTCATGTCGATCCACACATGCGGATGGGCCCGCACCGGCGTCTGCCCGCTTGCCATGACGGCAGCAGCGATCAGCCCGGCAAGAGCCCAGATCCGTACCGGGCGGCCTTTGAAGATCAATCGCATCGTCAACTCGATAACTGTTACAACATTACATTTTATGGTGCCAGCCCAAAGGCTGCGCCAACTGTCATGCGGCGGTGAAAATAGCATGCACATGCTGGCCACCGGGTTAAACTGACCCCTGCGTGGGGCAAGATTATGGACGTGACGTTCGAGGGAAAGGACAAACACCCGTGAGCTATCCTGTTGAAGACATTGAAGGTGTCGGCCCCGCCTATGCCGAGGCGCTGGCCAAGGCCGGCATCAAGACGACGGAAGACCTGCTTGCCATTGGCGCCGCCCGCAACGGCCGCGGGGACATCGCCGCCCAGAGCGGCCTGTCGGAGAAACTCATCCTCAAATGGGTGAACCACGCGGATCTGATGCGCATCTCCGGTGTCGGCGGCGAGTTTGCCGAGCTCCTGGAAGCCGCGGGCGTGGATACGGTGAAGGAACTCCAGCACCGCAATGCCGGGAACCTGGCCGAGACCATGAAGTCCACCAACGAGGAAAAGAACCTCACCCGCGTCGTGCCCAGCGCCGACACGGTCGCCAAGTGGATCGAGCAGGCCAAGGGCATGGAGCCCGCCGTCAGCCACTAGGCTGCCTGCTCATCACCAATTGAAAAGGCCGGACCTGTCTCACAGGCTCCGGCCTTTTCTGTTTTCCGGCGCTGGCCGCGCCCTATTGCTCCGCCATCTCCACATCAATGCCGATCAGCAGTCGGCAATTGCTCTGCGCGCAGGCCCGCACCGCCTCCCGCGTGGCAAGGTCGAAGACGCCGGTGGGAATGGCATCCAGCAGCCCGTGATGGATGAGCGCGTTCTGGATCTGCCGCACATAGCCATTGCCGCCCACCCGCGCCGCCTTCTCGAAATAGTCCACCGCCTCATCGCTGCGGCCGAGCTCGGCGAGGATATGCGCATAGGTGTCAAGCGAACCAGAAGCCTCCTCATTGTCGTTCTCAAGCGCCCGCTCCGCATAGGGCAGCGCGTCCTCGGCCCGCTTGAGCGTCACCAGTGTCCAGGCCATGGAGTTCAGCGTCGCCGCATTGTCCGGCTCCATCTCCAGCGCCTTTTCGATGTCCGGCAGGCTCTCCTCATAGCGCTTGGCGAGATACAGGGTCTGCGCCCGTTGCGTATAGGCGGCGGGTTCTTCTTCGTCCTGCGCGATGGCGCGCGCATGATCCTCGAGCGCTGCGTCATAATCGCCGATCAGCCGGAACACCCGCGCCCGGTTGTAGTAGTTCAGGAACTCGTCCGGGTAATAGCGGATCGCCTCGTCGTAGTCGGCCAGCGCGCTGTCATAGTCGCGGATGCTCGCGTGCCCGTTGGCGCGGTTGAGATAATAGGTGGCCAGCGTCTCGTCATCGAGATCCTCGCGGTCCGCCGACCCCTCGATGAGCGTCGTGCACGCTTCCACCTGCGCCAGCCCCGAGCGATAGCTGCAGGACATCTCGGTCATCTGGGTGGCCTGCGGCCCGGCCTGCATCTGCTGTCCGGCCAGGATGGCGCCCGCCGTCACCACCGCCAGCAACACGGCCGTTATCAGGAATTTCCACATGATGCGCTCCCCCGAACACGCCACACTCCGCGCATGAATTCCAATCCGCCCAAGCCCGCCCAGCATGCACCGGCCCGGCAACCAGCGGCTGCACCAAACCCTACCCGCCCCGCACCAGCAGGTCCATGCGCTCGCCCGTGCAGGCGGTATTCAATCGGTGATTTTCGGGAAAGTGGTGAGCCCGACAGGGTTCGAACCTGTGACCTACTGATTAAAAGTCAGTACAAGGATCAATAAAGTCAATGGGTTAGGTGTCGGACAATGCCAAAACTACCCCCATTTTGACCGAAAAGTCGGACGTTTCATCACACTACAATTCCAACCTGCAGTTTGAGCACGATAATGTGCCTTTGGCTCTGAAGACGTAACGTTGCCACTATCAACGGAAGCGCTTCCTGATCGGAGCGGACTGGGCTTGGAGGCTATCGAATTGAATAGCGATGACACCTTTCTTCTTGAGAACTTGAAAGCTGCATTTTCCTTTGCGCATCTAGCACTTCGCAGCATGGTCCTAGCAAATGGCGTTGCCTTGACTGCCATCCTCGGGTTTTACGGAAACGTTTTTGGAAGTGGTGCGCAGAGCCAGATTGATCTTGGCTTTGCTGCAACCTGCTTTGTTTGGGGTCTGATACTTGCACTAGCGGCAACCGTCCTAGCTTACGCAGCACAGTTGTGTTTTGCCGAAGAAGTGAAGGTCTCGATGACTGGCCAGGCGACACTTTCGCGGACGGAGCTTTCGAGCGATGTACGGAAGAAGACCGAAAAGCGAATGAAGCGTTGGCTGTGGATCGCTGGATTAATGCGTGTAGCCACCTTGGCAACGGTGATCGCAGCTGGTGGTTCTTTTTTTGTCGGCGCGTACGGTGTGCAAGTAGCCCTGACCGGCCAAACTGTTACTGATAACCGGGTTGGAAGTGGTGCCGAAAGTCGGATGGAAAATGAGTCGTCAGAAGCTCAGACCGTGCAGTGATTCATTGCTGATTGTGAGCTCGAAATTTAAAAAAGTCGGACGCTTTTCGGAATATTTCCGCACGATGTACGACCCGATGTTTCTAAGGAGGTCGGCTTAATATGTTGGTTTTAAAGGAAAAAAGATGGTGAGCCCGACAGGGTTCGAACCTGTGACCTACTGATTAAAAGTCAGTTGCTCTACCAGCTGAGCTACGGGCCCTGAATGCGGGTCGCGGGAGTCGCGTCCGGCTTTTCGTGAGAGGCCGGAAACTAGGGGGCGGTGGCCTGCGGGTCAAGCGCGCAGGCGGGTTTTTCAGCCGCCCTCACAGCGGCGGAATATCGCCCTCTCCGCGCTTTGCATAGAAGTCCGCAACGAAGGCCTCGAAGCGTTGTTCGGCGATGGCCTCGCGCATCTGCGCCATCAGCCACTGGTAATAGGCCACGTTGGCCCAGGTGATCAGCATCGCTGCCAGATACTCGCCGCTTTTGTACAGGTGATGCAGATAGGCGCGTGAATAGAGATTGGCCGCTTCGCACGGGCTGTCCGCATCCAGGGGCCGCGGATCGGCCGCATGGCGCGCATTCTTGATCGCCACCCGCCCGCGGCTGGTGAAGGCCTGGCCGTGGCGGCCCGAGCGGGTCGGCATCACGCAGTCGAACATGTCGATGCCCCGCCGCACTGCTTCCACCAGATCTTCCGGCGTGCCCACGCCCATCAGATAGCGCGGCTGATCCATGGGCAGCACTGGCTCGGCAGCCTCGATGGTGTCGAGCATCAGGTTCTGTTCCTCGCCCACCGACAGCCCGCCCAGCGCATAGCCGTGAAAGCCGATATCCACCAGCGCTTCCGCATGTGCCCGGCGCAGATCAGGAAAGGTCGAGCCCTGCACGATGCCGAACAGCGCCTGCCCGTCCTTGCGGTGCGGCTGAGTGTCGAACGCAGCCTTCGAGCGCTTCGCCCACCGCGTGGTGAGGTTCATGCTGTTTTCCGCCTGCGCGCGCGTGGCCGGATAATCGGTGCACTCGTCCAGGATCATCTGGATGTCGGAGCCCAGCAGGCACTGGATCTCGATCGACCGCTCCGGCGATAGTGAATGGGTGGAGCCGTCAATATGGCTCTGGAAGGTCACCCCCTCCTCGGTCATCTTGCGCAGCTTGGCCAGCGACCAGACCTGGAACCCGCCTGAATCCGTCAGGATCGGCCTGTCCCAGTTCATGAAACGGTGCAATCCGCCCAGCGCCGCCACTTCCTCCGCCCCCGGACGAAGCATCAGATGGTAGGTGTTGCCCAGCACGATATCCGCGCCGGTCGATTTCACCGTGTCGGTGGTCATCGCCTTGACTGTGCCGGCCGTGCCCACGGGCATGAAGGCCGGCGTGCGGATGGTGCCGCGCGGCGTGTCGATCCGGCCTGTCCGGGCCTTGCCGTCAGTCTTGTCGAGATGGAAGGTGAAGGCGCTCATGCCTGGGATGTGTCCTGTCGGTCGATTGGTCGTGGCGACGCGCCGTCCTGCGGAAACAGGAGGCTCGAGTCCCCGTAGGAATAGAAGCGGTAGCCCGTGCCGATGGCATGCGCATAGGCTGCGCGCATGGTCTCAAGCCCCGCGAAGGCCGAGACCAATACCATGAGCGTGGAGCGCGGCAGATGAAAATTGGTCATCAGCACGTCCACCCCGTGGAAGACATGCCCCGGCGTGATGAAGATGTCGGTCTCCGCCGCGAAGGGATGGAAGACACCCTGCGCATCAACGGCGCTTTCCAGCAGCCGCATGGAGGTGGTGCCCACGGCGATGATGCGCCCGCCTGCGGCCCGCGCGGCATTGAGGCGGTCTGCCACCTCGCGGGTCACCTCGCCCCATTCCGCATGCATCCTGTGGCCCGACAGCGTGTCGGACTTCACCGGCAGGAACGTCCCCGCCCCCACATGCAGCGTCACCATCTCCCGCGCGACACCGCGCGCATCCAGCGCTGCCAGCAAGTCGTCGGTAAAATGCAGGCCCGCCGTCGGCGCGGCGACGGAGCCCTCATGGCGGGCGAAGACGGTCTGGTAGTCCGCTTCGTCGCTGTCATCCGCCTTGCGCTTGCCCTCGATATAGGGCGGCAGCGGCATCTCGCCGGCCCGCGCGATCGCGTCGTCCAGGCTCACCCCATGGGGGGTCAGCCGCACGACGACTTCGCCGCCGTCGCGGTCCAGCACATCCGCCGTCAGCGCCTCGTGCACCTCGATCACGTCCCCGGGCTTGAGCCGTTTGGCGGGCCGGGCGAAAGCCCGCCAGCAGCCGGCGTCCGGCAGCGGCTTGTGCAGCAGCAATTCAATATTCGCGCACGCTTCACCCCGCCGCCGCGTGCCGCGCAGGCGCGCATGGATGACCCGTGTGTCATTGGCCACCAGCACGTCGCCGGGGCGCAGCAGGTCGGGCAGCTCGCGCACGATCCGGTCCGAAAGACTGCCCGGGCGCGCGTGATTGACGACCAGCAGGCGCGCGGAATCCCGCGGCCGCACGGGCCGCAGGGCGATCAGCTCTTCGGGGAGGTGGAAGTCATAGGCATCCAGACTGTCCGGGGACGGCGCATCTGCCGTTGCAGAAACCCCGTCCCGGGTGTCTGAAGCCTGATCCGGCGATGGGCGCCTAGGCGTCTGCGGCAATGACGGCCTTCTCGATCTTATCCGGGTTTGCCGGCGGCTCGCCGCGGGTGATGGCGTCCACATGGTCCATGCCGTCGGTCACCTGGCCCCACACCGTGTACTGGCCGTCCAGCCAGGACGATTCCTGGAAGCAGATGAAAAACTGGCTGTCCGCGCTGTCGGGGTCCGCCGCGCGCGCCATGGAGCAGGTGCCGCGTGTATGCGGCTCGGACGAGAATTCCGCCGACAGCTTCTTGCCTGAGCCGCCCATGCCGGTGCCCGTCGGGTCACCCGTCTGCGCCATGAAGCCGTCGATCACCCGGTGGAACACGATGCCGTCATAAAACCCCTCGCGGACCAGTTCCTTGATGCGCGCCACATGGTTGGGCGCCAGGTCCGGGCGGAGCGCAATGGTCACATCGCCTCCCTTGAGGGTGAGGATCAGGGTGTTGTCAGGCGAAGTATCGGTCATCGCTCTCGCTTTCTTCAGGGGGAAAATGGGCCCCGCCTTACGGCAGGTCGGCCTTGATACGCGCGGACACAATCTTGCCCGGCTCTGCCGGCGGCTCGCCCTTGGGCAGCGCGTCCACCGCGTCCATGCCGGAAATCACTTCGCCCCACACGGTATAGAAACCCTGCGGGTTGCGCGGGTTGTTCATGTGCCGGGCCAGGTTGAACATGATGAAGAACTGGCTGTTGGCCGAATTGGGATCATTGGTGCGGGCCATGCCGATGGTGCCGCGGCGGAACTTCGTCTCGGTGAATTCCGCCTGCAGGTCGGGATAGGTCGAACCGCCCTGCCCCGTGCCCGTCGGGTCGCCGGTCTGCGCCATGAAGCCGTCGATCACCCGGTGAAACACGATGCCGTCATAGAATTTCTCGCGCGTCAGCTTCTTGATGCGCTCCACATGCAGCGGTGCCAGGTCCGGCCGCATCAGGATTTCGGTCGTGCCGGTAGAAAGCTCCAGCACCAGGATGTTTTCTTCATCGTCAGCGAAGGGCACCTGCGCGGCCGCCGGACGGGCGAGCATCAACGCGGCGAATGCCAGGGCGAGAACGGGCAGGATCGTACGGAAAATACGCATGTCGGGATCGTCACTCCTTCATCGGCGGGATCATCGGGCCGCCAGTCAAATCGTCAGGACGCGGCCTGCTTCAGCTCGTTGAAGCGCGTGATAAGCCGCTCGCGCACCATCGGTGTGGTGAAATGGGAAATGTCTCCGCCAAGCCGGGCGATCTCCTTCACCAGCCGCGAGGCCACGGCCTGATGCTGCGCTTCCGCCATAAGGAACACGGTTTCAATGTCCGGATTGAGGCGCTCGTTCATGCCCGCCATCTGGAACTCATACTCAAAGTCCGACACTGCCCGCAGGCCGCGGATGATCATCTGCGCGCCGATCTCCTCGGCGAAATGCATCAGCAGGCTTTCAAACGGCTTCACCTCGACGGTGCACTCGGACTGGGTGCGGTCCTGCAGCTTGCGGACCTCCTCCTCGACCATCGACACCCGCTCCTCGAGCGCGAACAGCGGGCCCTTGTCGCGGTTGATGGCAACACCGATCACCAGGTGGTCCACCATCTTCATGGCACGGCCGATAATATCGAGATGGCCATTGGTAATCGGGTCGAAGGTGCCCGGGTAAAGCCCTGTCCGTTTCATCATGCCGGCCGGCTCCTCATTCCTGCGTCGTCACTCCTGGAGCGGGCCGTTGGGCCGTGTGCCGACCATCCGTCCCGCAATTTGCCGCCGTTTTAGACGCCGGAAGCTGATTAGTCGAGGTTCGCGTCCGGGCCGTTCTCACCACCGGCCCCATCATCGTCCTCCTCCTCGCCGTCCGCGTCATTCCCCGACGCGTCCGCGATATGGGAAATCGACACGACGCTCTCATCATCCGCCGTGCGGAAAATGGTGACGCCCTGGGTCGCCCGACCGGCCACGCGCACATCGTTCACGGGGCAGCGGATCAACTGACCCGCATTGGTGACGAGCATGATCTGGTCGGCTTCATCCACCGGGAAGGCATCCACCAGCAGGCCGTTCCGCGGCGTCACGGTCATCGCGATGATGCCCTTGCCGCCGCGGCCCGCGGTCCGGTACTCGAAAGATGACGTCCGCTTGCCGAAGCCGTTCTCGGAGACAGCCAGCACGAACTGCTCGCGCGCGCCCAGCTCCGCATAGCGTTCCGGCGTCAGGGTGATGTCATCCCCCTCCTCGCCCGCATCATCCGGTTCCTCGGCGGGTGCCTCACCGTCAAGCGCTGCCCGCATGGCTTTTGCCTGCTTCAGATAGGCCCGCGCCTCCGCCGGCTCCGCCCCCGTGTGGTGCAGCATCGCCATGGCGATCACCCGGTCGTCATCATCAAGCTTGATGCCGCGCACGCCGGTGGAGGTGCGGCCCGAGAACACGCGCACATCTGTCACCGGGAACCGGATCGCCCGGCCCTTGGCCGTCGTCAGCAGCACGTCGTGATCTTCCGAGCAGATGGCGACGCCAAGAATGCCATCCTCCGGATCGTCCAGCTTCATGGCGATCTTGCCGCTGACATTGATCCGCACGAAATCCGACAGCTGGTTCCGCCGCACATTGCCCTTGCGGGTGGCGAACATTAGCTGCAGGTCGCCCCAGCTGTCCTCGTCCTCCGGCATCGGCATGACGGAGGTAATCCGCTCGCCGTCCTTGAGCGGCAGGATGTTGACCATCGCCTTGCCGCGCGATTGCGGCGACCCGGCGGGCAGCCGCCAGACCTTGAGGCGATAGACCATGCCTTCCGACGAGAAGAACAGGATCGGCGTATGGGTGTTGGCGACAAAGATCTTGCTGACGAAATCCTCGTCCTTGGTCGCCATGCCCGAGCGGCCCTTGCCGCCGCGCCGCTGCGCCCGGTAGGTGTCCAGCGGCACGCGCTTGATGTAGCCGCCATGGGACACGGTCACCACCATGTCCTCGCGCTGGATCAGGTCCTCGTCCTCGACCTCACCGATGGCATCCATGATCTCGGTGCGCCGCGGTGTCGCGAACTCGTCCTTCACTGCAACCAGTTCGTCGCGGATGATGCCCTGGAGCTTTTCCTTCGAGCGCAGCGTTTCGAGATAATCCTCGATCTTCTCGCCCAGGCCCTTCAGCTCATCCCCCACCTCGTCGCGGCCAAGGGCCGTGAGGCGCTGCAGGCGCAGATCGAGAATGGCACGGGCCTGCTCTTCGCTCATCCGCAGCGTGTTGCCGTCGGTCAGCACGTGACGCGGGTCCGCGATCAGCCGCACCAGCGGGGCCACGTCTGCTGCCGGCCAGTCGCGTGCCATCAGCTGCGCGCGCGCCGTCGCCGGGTCCGGCGCATTGCGGATCAGGCGGATCACCTCGTCGATATTCGCCACCGCAATGGCAAGACCAACCAGCACATGTGCGCGCTCGCGCGCCTTGCCAAGCTCATGCTTGGTCCGCCGCGTCACCACTTCCTCGCGGAACGCCAGGAAGGCCTCGATGAAGCCCTTCAGCGTCAGCATTTCCGGCCGGCCGCCATTGAGCGCGATCATGTTGCAGCCGAATGATGTCTGCAGCTGCGAGAATCGGTAGAGCTGGTTCAGCACCACGTCAGCCACAGCATCGCGCTTCAGCTCGATCACCACGCGCAGGCCCTGCCGATCGCTCTCGTCGCGCAGATCGGCAATGCCCTCGACGCGCTTCTCGCGCACCAGCTCGGCGATCTTCTCCACCATCGAGGCTTTGTTCACCTGGTAGGGAACCTCGGTGACGATGATCGCTTCCCGGTCGTTGCGGATTTCCTCGATATGCACCTTGCCGCGCATGACGACGGAACCGCGCCCCAGCTGGTAGGCAGACTTGATCCCGGCCCGACCGAGGATCAGCCCGCCGGTGGGAAAGTCAGGACCCGGAACAATCTGCATCAGCTCCTCGAAGCTGATCTCCGGGTTGGCCAAGGTCTCGACGCAGGCGTCGATCACCTCGCCCAGATTGTGCGGCGGCACATTGGTGGCCATGCCGACGGCGATGCCGCCCGCGCCATTGACCAGCAGATTGGGAAAGCGCGCCGGCAGCACCACCGGCTCGCGCTCGGAATTGTCGTAGTTGTCCTGGAAATCGACCGTGTCCTTGTCGATGTCTTCCAGCAGCGCATGCGCCGGCTTGTCCATGCGCACTTCGGTGTAACGCATGGCCGCGGGCGGGTCGCCGTCGATGGAGCCGAAATTGCCCTGCCCGTCCAGCAGCGGCAGACGCAGGGAAAAGTCCTGCGCCATGCGCACCAGCGCGTCATAGATCGATTGGTCACCATGCGGGTGATACTTACCGATCACGTCACCGACCACGCGGGCCGACTTGCGGTAGGGCTTGTTCCAGTCGTAGCCGTTCTCACCCATCGAGAACAGGATGCGGCGATGCACCGGCTTCAGGCCGTCACGCGCATCCGGCAGCGCACGGCTGACGATCACGCTCATGGCGTAATCGAGATAGGACGAGCGCATCTCGTCCTCGATGGAGATGCGGCCAATACCGTCCGAGGGGCCGTCCGGCGGCGTCGCACCGCCTGCGGGCGGCTCGCTGCCGCCGCTGCCGTCGGCGGCGTCGCCGGTCACAGCGCTCTCGTCCACGGGCTCGTTATTATCGATGTCTGACACGGGGCTTTTGGTTTCTGTTCTTTCTGGCACCGGACAAAAGCCGGGCCCTGCGCAGGCTCGAAATGGCAGCGCAATCGGGTCTCATCTCATGTGCGGAATCGCGCGGAAAACGCACCCCGAAAACTAGCACTGGGTGCCCCTGACCGCAAACCTGCCCGCCCCCGGAAAGCCGGGCCGGAAGCGCTCTCTAACCCTTTGAAAACACGGCAGAAAATCAGGCGATTTTTACGCCTTGCCGCGTGTTTTCCACAGCCCCTGCGGCGGCACCTGAAAATCTGTCCCGGAGGGGCAAATCACCCGTCCGGCTCAGCCCAGTTTCACCAGCATCGCGGTCGCGTCATCCGACTGTTTGAAGCGCGGAAACTGATGCGCTTCCGGGTCCAGCTCGCGCTCGATATGCCGCAATTCGTCCTTCAGCGACGCAAGCCCGCGGTCAAGCGCTGCGTCGAGCAGCGCTTCCTCGGTATAGCGGCCATAGTCGCCCGCCAGCGCCTCGAAGCCGTCTGTCATCATCAGCGCAATCGCCGGGGCCGTGATGGGGAAGCTCCGCGTCCGCGCATGTTCCGCCGCCTCCGGGTCGAGCCCGAACACCCAGTACCCGCCGGAGACATTGTGCCGGTTGCGCACCTTGCGCAGGCGGTCGAGGAAGCTGCTGCGATGCTGGTCCGGTGCACCGCCCTCTCCCTCGGTCTTGCGCTGTTCCGAAAAGCGCGAGGCGAGATTGTTCTCGTAGCTCTCGCTTTCCTCGTTGCTGCCGAAACTGTGAAACGCGCCCGTCCCGTCCCGCAACAGCACCTTGCAGTCGCCGAAATTGAGGCAGTCCACCACGCCGCCCGTATGCCGTATCAGGATCAGCGACGCCGTTGGCCGCTCAAAGCGCTCCGCAGGCTGACGGTCAGCCTCCGCGTCAAACCGGCGCGCCACATCGCTCAGCACTTCTTCGGCCAGGGCCGTCAGCGGCCCGCGATGGCTCGGCGCCCGCGCCTTGAGCGCCGCACTGCCCGCCTGCGCCAGCCATGCGGCATCACTCGCAGTGCCCGTGAGCTGCGTGTCCCCAAGTCCCGTTGCCCCGTCAAACACCCAGGCGCAGTTTCCCGCGTGCCCCAGATCATCGTCATTAGGCCCGCCCGGCTTGCCGGGGTCGTGGATGGTGTCGAGCACGTCAATGGTCATGCGGCGGCCTCATGCAGGGAGTGAAAGCTTATCGGCCCCGTCATCCGGGCGCCGAACAGGCAGGTAAGTGAGCCTATGTCCCGATATTGCTAGTTTTATGGCACCGGCACGAGACGCATTGCTCCGCGCACACACATGCGAGACCGTCATGTGAAGACCGTCATGGGAGGATCAAGATGACCCGCCGCAAGATCATGCTGTTCGCCCTGATCGGCGTATTTCTTTGGTTTGTCGCAGCCATCTGGCTGCGGGACTGGGCCCCTGCCTTCTACGATCTCGGCGCGGGCCACCTCACAGCTTTCGCACTCGCCACATTCACCGCCCCGCTCTTCGTCTGGGGCATGGCGAAAGCCACCGCAACGCCGCTCGACGCCATGGTCGCCCCGACAGGCATCGCCATCGTCGCCGCCACCCTGCTCGACGGCATCGCGCTGACCTGGTTCCCCGCCTTCTACGCCGGCCAGGGCCCGCACCTCGCCCACACCGGCGCCCAGCTCCTCTGGGGCGTCGGCTGCGCCATGCTCTCAGCCCTCATCTTTGCGCGTCGCCGTCTGGCCTAGAACGGCACTTCGTCGTCGAAGTCGCCGCCGCCGAAATCATCGGCCGGCTGGGACGGGCGGCCACCGCCGCCGCCACCCATGGAGCCACCACCACCCATGGCACCACCGCCACCGCCCATGGAGCCGCCGCCTTCGCCGCCGCTGCGACCGTCCAGCATGGTCAGCGTTGAGTTGAAGCCCTGCAGCACCACTTCGGTGGAGTAGCGGTCCTGGCCGGACTGGTCCTGCCATTTGCGGGTCTGCAGCTGGCCCTCCAGATAGACCTTCGAGCCCTTGCGCAGATATTGCTCGGCAATCTTGGCGAGGCCTTCGGAGAAGATCACCACGCGGTGCCACTCGGTGCGCTCGCGGCGTTCCCCGGTGCTGCGGTCGCGCCAGCTTTCAGACGTCGCAATGCGCAGATTGACAATCGGGCGGCCGTCCTGCGTGTGGCGCACTTCCGGGTCCGCACCCAGATTGCCGACGAGGATCACCTTGTTCACGCTGCCTGCCATTCGAAGCCGCCTTTCTTACGTCTGTCTCGCGCGCCTTCTGCGGCGCGGGTCTCTACTTTGGCACGGACCCTAACGGATTATTGCCGGGCCCGCGCGCCCTTGCGCAACTCATCCACAGATAATTGCGCAATAGTTCCTGTTATGTTCCTGTGCTGCGGTCAGTTGTCAAGATGAGTCGGGCCCGGGGCAACTAGCCCTCGCCAACCGGCACCCAAGCCCCTATCTATCGCGGCGCTGCCCGTTCTGCCGCCCGCCCGCCCCCAAAGGCCCCAACCAGTGGAAATTCATTCGTGACCGGACTTCGAAACATCACCGTCAAAGGCGCCCGCGAACACAATCTCAAAGGCGTGGATGTCGAGCTGCCGCGCGACAAGCTGGTGGTGATCACGGGGCTGTCCGGCTCCGGCAAGTCGTCGCTTGCCTTTGACACGATCTACGCCGAAGGCCAGCGCCGCTACGTGGAAAGCCTCTCGGCCTATGCGCGGCAATTCCTGCAGATGATGGAAAAGCCGGACGTTGACTACATCGAAGGACTGTCCCCGGCGATCTCCATCGAGCAGAAGACCACCTCGCGCAACCCGCGCTCGACGGTGGGCACGGTCACCGAGATCTACGACTATATGCGCCTGCTCTTCGCGCGCGTCGGCATCCCCTATTCGCCTGCCACCGGCCTGCCTATCGAAAGCCAGACCGTGAGCCAGATGGTGGACCGCGTCCTGACGCTGGACGAAGGCACGCGCCTTTACCTGCTGGCCCCGATGATCCGCGGCCGTAAGGGCGAATACCGCAAGGAGTTCGCCGACCTCCTGAAACGCGGCTTCCAGCGCGTGAAGGTGGATGGTGAGTTCTATGAACTCGATAGCGTGCCTGCCCTCGACAAGAAGAAGAAACACGACATCGAAGTGGTGGTGGACCGCCTCGTCGTGCGCCCGGACATCGCAAGCCGCCTGGCGGACTCGATGGAGACCGCCCTGCGCCTTGCCGACGGCATCGCCATCGCCGAATTCGCCGACGAGAAGGACGATGACGGCAATCCGCGCCAGATGATCTTCTCCGAGAAATTCGCCTGCCCGATTTCCGGTTTCACCATCGAGGAAATCGAGCCGCGCCTGTTCTCGTTCAACAACCCCTTCGGCGCCTGCCCCTCCTGTGATGGTCTGGGCACGGAGCTTCAGTTCGAGGCTGACCTGGTGGTGCCGGACCCGTCGCTCTCCCTGCGCCAGGGTGCCATCGCGCCGTGGTCCAAGACAGGCAACACCTCCCCCTACTACACTCAGACGCTGGACGCCCTGGTCCGCCATTTTGGCGGCTCCATGACCGAGGCCTGGAGCGACCTGCCGGAGGTGCTGCGCGATGCCATCCTGTTCGGCACCGGCAAGGAGCAGATCGAGTTCCTCTATGATGATGGCATCCGCTCCTACAAGACCAAGAAGACCTTCGAAGGCGTCGTCGGCAATATCGAGCGCCGCTGGCGGGAGACCGACAGCCAGTGGATGCGCGAGGAGCTGTCCCGCTTCCAGTCAGCCAAGCCGTGCGAGACCTGCGGCGGCTACCGCCTGAAGCCCGAAGCCCTGGCCGTGAAGATCGCCGGTCTGCATATCGGTCAGGTGTCGGAGTTCTCCATCCGCGAGGCCCATGAGTGGTTCTCGACGGTCGACAAGACCTTCACCAAAAAGCAGAACGAGATCGCCGAGCGCATCCTCAAGGAGATCCGCGAACGCCTCCGCTTCCTCGTTGATGTGGGGCTCGACTACCTCACCCTGTCGCGTGGCTCCGGCTCCCTGTCGGGCGGTGAAAGCCAGCGCATCCGCCTCGCCTCGCAGATCGGCTCCGGCCTCACCGGCGTGCTGTACGTGCTGGATGAACCGTCCATCGGCCTGCACCAGCGTGACAACACCCGCCTGCTTGAAACCTTGAAGCGCCTGCGCGACATCGGCAACACGGTCGTCGTTGTGGAGCATGACGAGGAAGCCATCCTCGAGGCCGACCATGTGGTTGACATGGGCCCCGGCGCCGGTGTCCATGGCGGCACGGTGATCGCCGAAGGCACGCCCAAGAAGGTGATGGAAACCGCCGACAGCCTGACCGGGCAATATCTCGTCGGCATGCGTCAGATCGAGCTGCCCTTCGAGCGCCGCCCCGTCGACGGTCGTACGCTCTCCATCAAGGGCGCGCGCGAAAACAACCTCAAGAATGTGGATGCGGATTTCCCGCTCGGGGCGTTTGTCTGCGTCACCGGCGTGTCCGGCTCCGGCAAATCCTCCCTGCTGGTGGATACGCTCTACCCGGCCCTGTCCCGCCGCCTGATGAACGCCCGCGCCCAGCCCGGCGCCCATGACAAGATCGAGGGCATCGAGTTTCTCGACAAGGTCATCGACATCGATCAGTCGCCCATCGGCCGGACGCCGCGCTCCAACCCGGCCACCTATACCGGCGCATTCACGCCGATCCGCGAATGGTTCGCTGGCCTGCCCGAAGCCAAGACGCGCGGCTACACCCCGGGCCGCTTCTCCTTCAACGTGAAGGGTGGCCGCTGCGAGGCCTGCCAGGGCGATGGCGTCATCAAGATCGAGATGCACTTCCTCGCTGATGTCTATGTGCAGTGCGACGTCTGCCATGGCCAGCGCTACAACCGCGAAACCCTGGAAGTGAAGTTCCGCGACAAGTCCATCGCCGACGTGCTCGACATGACGGTGGAAGACGGGGCCGAGTTCTTCAAGGCCGTCCCCGCCGTGCGCGACAAGCTCGAGACCCTCAAGCAGGTCGGCCTCGGCTACATCAAGATTGGCCAGCAGGCGACCACCCTGTCAGGCGGCGAGGCCCAGCGCGTCAAGCTCTCCAAGGAGCTGTCCAAGCGCGCCACCGGCCGCACGCTCTACATCCTCGACGAGCCGACCACCGGCCTGCATTTCCATGACGTGGCCAAGCTCCTCGAGGTGCTGCACGAGCTCGTCGATCAGGGCAATTCCGTGGTCGTGATCGAGCACAACCTCGAAGTCATCAAGACCGCCGACTGGATCATCGACATCGGCCCGGAAGGCGGCGACGGTGGCGGTGAAGTCGTCGTCCAGGGCACGCCCGAGGACGTGGCCGCCGAACCGCGCAGCCACACCGGTGCCTATCTCAAGCCGCTCCTTAAAAAGAGCCGTCGCGCCGCGCCAAAGTCCGAAGAGCGCCGCCGCAAGACCGATCTGGCCAAGGCCGCCGCCGCGGCCTCCCGCCGTCCCATGCGCCGCAACACGTCAAAGACGGAAGAGGAGACGCCGGCCCCAAAAACCAAGACGCGCGCCAAGAGCAAGACTGCTGCCAAGGCAAAGACCAAGGTCAAGACAAAGTCCAAAACTGCGTCCAAGACCAGCACGAAGACCGCGGGAAAAACCCGCGCCAAGGCACGCAGCAAGGCACGCTGACCGGCAGTCCCGCTCGACGGGACAGGTGACCCTATTCGGCTGCGTGGCGTGCATCTTTTTTCGCCTGCGCCGCCCGCGCGGCGTCGGCCATGCGCTCCACCACCGGGCCCACCATGGCCTGGCTGGTGGCCAGCGTCTCTGCCGAGGCCTTGTCCGGCGTGCCGCTGTCAAATGGCGGTTGCGGATCATATTCGAAGGACAGCTGCACCAGCTTGGCAGCTTCCTCGCCCGCCAGCTCCGCCACCATGGTCAGCCCGAAATCAATGCCCGCCGTCACGCCGCCGCCGGTAATCCGGTTCCGGTCGCGCACCACCCGCGCCTTTTTCGGCGTCGCGCCCACCAGCTCGAGCTGATGATGCCACGCCCAGTGGCAGCTGGCCTCATAACCGTCCAGGAGGCCCGCGGCCCCCAGCAGCAATGAACCTGTGCACACGGCCGTCACATAGCGTGCGCCCTGGCCCTGCTTGCGGACGAAATCGACCACCACATCATCCGTCATCAGATCAACCTGGCCGAACCCGCCGGGCACGCAGATCACGTCAAGCTGCGGACAGGATGCAAAGTCGTCCGTCGGGTTGATCGTGTAGCCCGCATCCGCCGCCACAGGCTCCATATCCTTCCACACATAATGCATCACCGCCCCGGGCACGAGCGACAGCAGTTGTGCCGGGCCCAGCGCGTCCAGCGCCGTCACGCCGGGATAGATCAGAAAGCCGATGTGGATGTCCTGCGGGGCTGCGTCGGTCATGGGGGGCTCCATCATGCAACAAATCTCTGCGTCCAGAATGACCGCGCGCGGACCTGTCGGAAATGACATTCACCCGGCAATTCCCGTCAAATGACCCACACCGCCGCCCTTCCGGTTCCTCCCGTCGTCCGCTAGCGTATTGGCAACACCAAGAACCAATAAGACTGTCCGGGAGGATTAGGGACATCATGCCGATCAAGGATTACGTCGCCCATGACGGGGTCGCGCTTGCCGAACTCGTGCGTAAGGGCGAGGTCAGTGCCGCCGAATTGGCGGAAGAAGCGCTGAAGCGGATTGAGAAACACAATCCCACCCTCAATGCCGTTGTGACGGATATGGCCGATCAGGGCCGCCGGATTGCCAGGGATATCGACGCAGGCGACAAGGCCGCGCCCTTCGCAGGCGTCCCCTTTTTGCTGAAGGACATCATGGGCGATTTCGAGGGCGTCGCCACCCAGTATGGCAGCCGCCTTGCGGCCGGAAATCCCGCAGCCCAGCACTCCACCCTAACCCAGCGCTTCCTCGCGTCCGGCCTCGTGCCCCTCGGCAAGACCAACGTGCCCGAGTTCGGCCTTCTGCCTGTGTCCGAAAGCAATCTCTATGGACCCGCCCGCAATCCGTGGAACCCGGATCATACGCCCGGCGGCTCCTCCGGCGGCTCGGCGGCGGCGGTCGCAGCAGGCATCGTGCCGCTCGCCCATGCCAATGATGGCGGCGGCTCTATCCGCATTCCCGCCTCCTCGTCCGGCCTTGTCGGCCTCAAGCCCAGCCGCGCCCGCATTCCGCAAGGCCCGGTCATCGGTGATGCCATGTCCGGCCTCACAGCCGACCTCGTCGTCAGCCGCACCGTGCGCGACACGGCGGTCGCCCTCGACATTGCCGCAGGGCCTGAACCCGGCGATCCCTATTTCGCCCCCCACCATGAAGGCATCTGGTCGGATGATGTGGGCGTTGCGCCCGGCAGCCTGCGCATCGGCTTCACCACCCGCACCATCGGCGGCGAGCCCGTCGATCCTGAATGCGTGGCCGCTGTCGAGAACACCGCCAAACTGCTGGAGAGCCTCGGCCACCACGTGGAAGAAGCCTCGCCCACCATCGACAACGACACCATGCAGCAGGCCTTCATGGCGATCTGGGCCACCGGCGTGGCGCAGCAGATCAGCCTGCAGGAACTGCTGTTCGGCAAGACGCCCAACCAGGGCGATCTGGAGCCACTGACACTGGGGCTTGCCGAGCGCGGTCGCCAGGTCACGGGCGCCGATTACCTCAACGCCGTCGCCATGCTGCAGGTCATGGCGCGCACCGTTGCCCAGTGGCACGACGAATATGATCTCTGGCTCACCCCCACCCTGGGCGAGCCGCCGCTGCGGGTCGGCACCATCGACGTGAATGAGAGCGACCCGGAAAAGGCGTTCGCCCCGGTGCTCAACTATGTAGCCTTCACCCCGGTACAGAACGCCACCGGCCAGCCGGCCATCTCCCTGCCCCTGCACTGGACGCCGGACGGCCTGCCCGTCGGGGTGCATTTCGCAGCCCGCCAGGGCGATGAAGCAACGCTCATCCGCCTTGCCTCGCAGCTTGAGGAAGCCCAGCCCTGGATCAACCGCCATCCGCCGATCTGGGACTAAGGGAGCACGCATCATGACAATCGACAATTATGCCGACTATGACGGCGTCGCCCTCGCAGACCTCGTCGCCCGCAAGGAAGTCACCCCGCTCGAACTCGTCGATGCCGCGATCGAGCGGATCGAAAAGCACAACCCCGCCCTCAACGCGGTCGTGCACAAGGGCTATGAGGATGCCCGCGCATGGGCCAAGGGCGATCTGCCGGATGGCCCGTTCAGGGGTGTCCCGTTCCTGGTGAAGGATCTCGGCGTCAAGGTCAAAGGCTGGCCTGCCACTGCCGGGTCGCATTACCTGCGCGACTATGTGGCGGAAGAGGACAGCATCCTTGCCACCCGCTACCGGCAGGCCGGCGTGGTCTTTGTCGGCCGCACCAACACGCCGGAATACGGCATCACCGGCACGACAGAATCCGCCCGCCTCGGCCCCTGCCGCAATCCGTGGAACACGGAGCATATTTCCGGCGGCTCGTCGGGCGGGGCCGCAGCGACCGTCGCCGCCGGCATCGTCCCTATGGCGCATGCATCTGACGGTCTCGGCTCGATCCGCATCCCGGCCGCCTGCTGCGGTCTCGTCGGTCTCAAGACTACCCGCGCCCGCAACCCGGATTCAGGCGAAGACGGTGAGCGCGCCATGGGCTTCTCGGTGGATCACGTCGTCACCCGCACCGTGCGTGACAGTGCCGCCATGCTCGACGCCACCTGCGCGCCGGAGCCCGACAGCCCCTACCCGCCGCTCCCCTATGAGCGTCCCTTCGCGGAGGAAGTTACCCGATCCCCCGGCAAGCTGAAGATCGCCTATTCCGCCGAGACGCCCCGCGGTGCCGACATCCATCCGGAAAACCAGGCAGCTCTCGAAAAGACGGTGACCCTTCTCAGGGAGCTCGGCCACGAGGTCGTGGAACAGGGTCTGGGTGTCGACTACCGCACCCTCTACCGCGCGCAGGGTGCTGTCTCCGCCTCCAACTTCGCCGCCGGCATGCTGGAGCGGGAGGAGATGCTTGGCCGCCCGCCGGAAGAGCATGAGCTGGAGCCGCTCACCTGGCGTGCCCTCAATGCGGGCCGCAAGATCACCGGCGCCCAGGCCTTCTGGGGCTGGCGTACTCTGCGCCGCCTGTCGCGGCAGATCATCCACAACCTGCTGCCCTATGACGCCTATCTATGCCCCGTCATGGGCACGCCGCCGCCGAAGATCGGCCATATCGATCCGGTGAACCTCGACCCCAAGGAAGTGGACAAGCGGCAGGCGGAGGTCTTCCCCTTCACGCCGCCCTTCAACTTCACCGGCCAGCCGTCCCTGTCCCTGCCCTTGTGGTGGAGTGCGGACGATCTGCCGCTCGGCATGATGTTCACCGGTCGCTTCGGCGACGAGGCCACGCTGCTGCGCCTGGCCGCCCAGCTTGAAGAGGCTCGGCCCTGGATCGGCCGCAAGCCGCCGGTCTGGAACTAGCCCGCGATCTCACACAAAAGTGTCGCGGCGTGTGCTGCGGGACGATCAGCATGGCGTCACTCTTCGGATAACCGATCTGCCGGAGAGTGACGTCATGGCCCCGCGCCTCATCCTGACCCTTGTCCTGCTGCTCCTGCCTGCGGGTGTCGTCGCCCAGCCTGCGCAATCAGCATCCGCGGATCCGGAGACCGTCGAACGGGCCGTGCATCTTGTTGCGGGCAGCGACCGGCAGGTCATCGATGCCATTGATTACTTCATCAAGCGCAGGCAGCCCGACGGCGCATTCGCCCTCGTCCAGGCCATGCGCTTTCACCGCGACCTCCGCCCGGCGCTCGGCATCGCGCTGTTGAGCCTCACCGGTGTCGACCACGGGGACAGCTGGTTTGACTGGATGACCTGGCTTCAATCACAGGACGGGCTCACGCCCTTCGATGGCTTCGATGAGGCCCGCAGCCGCGTCCTCGCTGAAATCGACCCGGCCTTCGCAACCTTCATCCATTCAGGCGTTGCCCACGACATTCCCCTGTGGGAAGCGGTCTGGGGCGGTGTCCTCAAGGATGGCATCCCGGCTCTCACCAACCCGCACTTTGTGACTGCAAGGACAGCGAATTATCTCACCGACGATGAGCTGGTCTTCGGGGTGGAGATCAATGGGGATGTCCGCGCCTACCCCCTGCGCATCCTCGACTGGCACGAAATGGCCAATGACGTTATCGGCGGCGTGCCTGTCAGCCTCGCCTACTGCACCCTGTGTGGCTCCGGCATCCTGTTCGAAACGCAGCTTGACGGACGGGACGCGCCCTTCGTCTTCGGTTCGTCAGGGCTCCTCTACCGGTCAAACAAGCTGATGTACGACACCGCAACCGGGAGCCTGTGGAACCAGTTCACCGGGCGGCCGGTGATCGGCAGTCTGACCGGTAGCGCCATCGAGCTGAAGACCCGGCCGGTCGCCATCACCACATGGGGCGACTGGCGCAGCCGCCACCCGGAGACAAGAGTCTTGTCCCTCGACACCGGCCACACCCGTGACTACACGCCCGGTGCTCCCTATGCGGATTATTTCAACAGCCCGGATCTCATCTTCCCGGCACCCGTCGATGAGGCTGGTCTTTTGCCCAAGGATTATATCTTCGCCCTGCGCGGATCAGGCGTGGACAAGGCCTGGCGCCTTTCCGCCTTCGAGGGCGGCCGTGTCATCAATGACATGGCAGGCGTCGTTCCCGTCACGCTGATTGGCACCGCCGCCACCCGCACCGTCCGTGCCTACCGCACAGACGGCCGCACCTTTTCCAGAGCAGCCGACGCAGATCATGTCAGCGACGGCGTGTCGGAGTGGCAGATCACCGAAGCAGCACTGGCAGGCCCGGATGGCACGCGCTTTCACCGGCTCCCCGGCCACATTGCCTATTGGTTTGCCTGGAACGGCTATCTGGGAGCGGATGGCGAACTTGCCGACGCCGGGGCGCAATAGCTGGCTCAGTTCAGCCCGGGATTGCCGCTGACTTCCTGGATGCGGATGTCCCCGCCCGTCGGCACGATCTGGATCGTGAAATCCGCGCCCAGCCCCACGCGGCGCCATTCGCCGCATTCATCCGCATGCCGGTTCACCCACTGCACGCGGAGGTCAGCGCCAGATGCCACCACTTCCACGCGCACATCCGGGTCGCTCTCAACGACGGAGACTTCGCCGAAAAGCGGTATGCCCTGAAATTCGCAGGTCGGAAGCGCGTGTGCCGGTGCCGCACCGGCCATCAGGAAGGTGAAGCCCGCAAGGGCGATCAGCCGTGTCATCCGCAAGCCTCCCTGGTTGAAGTGTGTGCCTCCGCCGTGCCCGCACAGGACCGCAGCGCACCTCACGTATAGTCGCATCCGGTTGCAGTTTCCAGCCGCGCCCCGGCACGCCACGCTGTGATTTGCACTCCTTGCATGATTTCAGGGACTTGCGGCGAAGTAGGCCCTGCCTTAAGTCTCCGCCCATGAGCAAGATTGATCCCATCCACGTCATTGGCGGCGGCCTCGCCGGGTCTGAAGCCGCTTGGCAGATCGCCCGTGCCGGCGTGCCTGTCGTGCTGCACGAGATGCGCCCGGTCCGTGGCACCGACGCCCACAAGACCGGCGGCCTCGCCGAACTGGTCTGTTCCAATTCCTTCCGCTCTGATGATGACGAGACGACGGCCATCGGCCTGCTGCACTACGAATTGCGCAAGGGCGGATCGATCATCATGCGCAGCGGCGACGCGAGCCAGGTTCCGGCGGGTGGCGCCTTGGCCGTGGACCGGGACGGCTTCTCGCAGACCGTGGAACAGGCCCTTGAGGCCGAGCCGCTGATCACCATAGAGCGCGGCGAGGTCGCGGGCCTGCCCCCGGAGGACTGGGGCAGCGTCATCATCGCCACCGGCCCCCTCACCTCGCCCGCGCTGGCGGATGCAGTGCTGTCCCTCACTGGTGAGGATGAACTGGCCTTCTTCGACGCCATTGCGCCTATCGTCAATTTCGACTCGATTGACATGGACAAGGCCTGGTTCCAGTCTCGCTACGACAAGCCGGGACCGGGCGGCACCGGCGCGGATTACATAAATTGTCCGCTCACGGAAGAAGAATACAACGCCTTCATCGACGAGCTGCTCGAAGGCGACAAGACCGACTTCAAGGAGTGGGAAGAGAACACCCCCTATTTTGACGGCTGCCTGCCCATCGAGGTGATGGCGGAGCGCGGCCGCGAGACCCTGCGTCACGGCCCGCTCAAACCGGTCGGGCTCACCAACCCCCACAAGCCGGACGAAAAGCCCTACGCCGTCGTGCAGCTGCGCCAGGACAATGCGCTTGGCACGCTCTACAACATGGTCGGCTTCCAGACCAAGCTGCGCCATGGCGAGCAGTCGCGTGTCTTCCGCACCATCCCGGGCCTTGAAAAGGCGGTCTTCGCCCGTCTTGGCGGCCTGCACCGCAATACCTTCCTCAACAGCCCGAAGCTGCTCGATGGCCAGCTGCGTCTCAAGGCCATGCCGCGCCTGCGCTTCGCCGGTCAGGTCACCGGGGTGGAAGGCTACATGGAGAGCGCTGCCATCGGCATGCTGGCCGGGCGCTTCGCCGCCGCCGAAGCAAAGGGCGAAACCCTGCCGCCCCTGCCGGAGACAACCGCCCTTGGGGCGCTGCTGGGCCATATTACCGGCGGTCATCTGGATGCCGGCAAGGGCTCCTTCCAGCCGATGAACGTCAATTTCGGCCTGTTTCCGCCTGTTGAAATGCCGAAAGCGCCGGATGGCAAGCGCCTGCGCGGCAAGGCCAAGAAGCCCGCCCGCAAGCAGGCCTATACGACCCGGGCCAAGGCGGATATCGAAGGCTGGTTCGGCACCCCGCCGCTTGCCGCCGAATAGGCAGAGGTCAGATGCGCCGCCGCATGGCGCGCGCCATCAGCGCAATCTGCCGGCGGAAGGCCGGGATCTCCGGCGCACTGCGCAGGAAATCGAAGTCTTCCCGCGCAAACAGCCGCGCATAGGCGGGCACCAGCCCCGCATGCAGCATGGCCGGCAGCGCCGCCGCATCAGGCCGCAGGGATGTATCGCGCGAAGCCTCTTTCAGCCGGGCCGCGGCCTCCCGCGCCACCGCCTGAAAAACCGCCTTGGCTTCCGGCGCCAGGCGGCCGCTGAACACAGCCTCTTGCTTGCCCGCAAGACCGTCCATCGGCAGGAAGGCCGACCGCCGCCCGGCGGCAGCGCCGCACCGTTTCAGCAGGTCGATCAGCCCATAGGCTTCGCCGAATGCTCCGCTGGCGGAAGATGTCTCGCCCCGGCCCAGCAGCATTGCCCCCATCTCCATGATGGTGCCCTCGGCCCGGCGCGCGTGGCTGCGCATCATCTCCATGTCGGCAAAAGGGTCTTCCGCCATTTCGTCTTCCCGCGCATCCAGCCAGGCATGAAACCGCTCCGGCGGCAGGCTCCCGGCCTCGATCGCAGCAGCAAGCGCGGGAACAAGTTCATGGCCCTGCTGTTGCCCCTGATAGATGCCGCCGATGGTATCGCGCCACCACTGGAAGCGGATCGCCCCAAGCATCGGCTCGCTCACCTTGTGCGGGATCTGTTTGAGGTCGCGGTCCAGCGCATACAGCGCCCACAGATGGCCGCGCGTCTCCGCCGGAGCGAACAGTGACGACAGGAACCTGTCGGAGTCCTCGCGGCGAAGCTGCTCGATGATCTGCGGCGGCAAAAGATTTGTTTGCGGATCGGACACGCGAAGAAATCCTTGATAAATACGTCACGCGCACAAGGTAGTGCTGTGACAGAACCTTGCCAGGGCCATCCCTGTGCGCCGTACCCTTATGTAGCAGAGTTCAGGAGCTCCCCTATGAGTTTTGCCCTCCCCGACCTTCCGTATGCTCATGATGCGCTGGAACCGCACATGTCCAAGTCCACCTTCGAGTTCCACCACGACAAGCATCACCAGAAATATGTGGACACGCTGAACGACCTGATCAAAGGCACCGACAACGAAGGCAAGAGCCTTGAGGACATCATCAAGAGCTCCGAGGGCAAGCTGTTCAACCAGGCCGCCCAGGTCTGGAACCACACCTTCTTCTGGAACTCCATGACGCCGAATGGCGGCGGCAAGCCGACCGGTGCCGTGGCAGAAGCCATCGACCGCGACTTTGGCTCCTACGACAAGTTCGCCGAGGAGTTCTCCAGCGTTGCCGCCGGCGAGTTCGGCTCCGGCTGGGCATGGCTCGTTGCCGATGACGCGGGCAAGCTGTCGGTCATCAGCACCCATGATGCGGACACCCCGCTTGCCCACGGCAAGAAGGCCATCATCACCCTCGATGTCTGGGAGCACGCTTATTATCTGGATTACCAGAACAAGCGTCCGGACTATATCAAGACCTTCCTCGACAAGCTGGTGAACTGGGATTTCGCGAACGAGAACCTCGCCGCGTAAGCCATCCGCACACCAGACACCGCACACAAAAACGGCGCTGCCTCGAAACCGGGGCAGCGCCGTTTCTGTTTGAACAGCCGTAAGCGGCTAGAAGGCGTTCTGGTTGATCACCATGGCGAACAGCATCGGCACCGACAGCATGGTGTTGGTGCGCGAGAACAGCATGGCCGTGCGCGCAGCCTTCGGCTTGTCGTCAGCCGGAGCATCCACGATCCCCAGTGCCACCTTCTGGTTCGGCCAGATCACAAACCACACATTGAACCACATGATGGTCCCAAGCCACATGCCGATGCCGATGATCGTGCTGGCGCCATTGTCGGTGAAGCCCAGCAGATAGGCATCCACCAGATAACCGTTCAGCGCGGCCAGGATGATGCCGAAGGCGATGGTGCCCATGGCGCCCCAGCGGAACCACCACAGGGCGGCAGGCGCGATTACCTTGCCCACTGCCGGCTTCTGCTCATCGGGGATGTTGGGCATGTTGGGGATCTGCACGAAGTTGAAATAGTAGAGCAGACCGATCCACATGATGCCGCACAGCACATGCGCCCAGCGGACGATGAAGGCCCAGAAGGCCGTGGAGCCCAGCGCATCGCCGACATGACCGGCGGAGCTGTAGGCCCCGTAGATGTAGAAAACGAACAGGGCGAGCGCGAGCACGAAGCCCGTGATCACCGTGTTGCGCAGATTTGACAGAATCCCAGCCATCCCCAAGTCCCTCCTTTTGGTGGCAGTACTCACCGCAGGTTCAGCCACCGGTCGTTTGATGCCGGCGGCATGTGACGCACCCTGCGGCGACTCGTCGCGCTACAGGTTACGCCCTTCACTCGCCGGCGCAAATCCCGGGAATGGGGTCATCTCGTCGGATTATGCGCCAATCAGCTTGCAGAATTGGCGTTCTGCGCCGGCTCGCCCGCATTGGCTTCCGACCAGTCGCGCTTGACGCCCAGCATCAGCAGCAGTGGTGCAGCCACGAAAATCGACGAATAGGTGCCGATGATGACACCCCAGATCATAGCGAAGGTAAAGCCGCTGATGACTTCACCACCGAAGATGAAGAGCGCAAGCAGGGCCAGCAGTGTCGTTACCGAGGTCATAACCGTCCGCGACAGGGTCTTGTTGACGGCAAGGTCCAGCAACTCCGGCAGCGGCATCCGCTTGTACTTGCGCAGCTTCTCGCGCACGCGGTCATAGACCACCACTGTATCGTTCATCGAGTAACCGACAATGGTCAGCAACGCTGCAATGATCGACAGGTTGAACTCCAGCTGCAGCACGGCAAACAGCCCCAGCGTAATCACCACGTCATGCACCAGCGCGATGACCGCGCCGACCGAGAACTGCCACTCGAAGCGGAACCAGATATAGACAAGCATCATGCCCACAGCGAGCACGATGGCCAGCACACCGGCTTCGATGAGCTCGCCCGAAACCGTCGGCCCCACCACTTCAACGCGGCGGTACTCCACATTGGTGCCGAGCTCTGCCCGCACCTTGGTCACCACCTCCTGCTGGGCCTCCGCCCCGCCGGGCTGCGTGGCCACCCGGATGAGCACGTCATCCGGCGCCCCGAAGGTCTGCACCTGAACGTCGCCGAGGCCGAGATTGCCAAGACGGCCCCGCATGTCTGCAAGGTCGGCCGGCCCCTCGGTGCCCACTTCGATCATGGTGCCGCCGCGGAAATCGATGCCGAAATTGAGGCCCATCACTGCCACCAGCGTGATCGACGCCAGCACCGCCAGCAGCGATACGACGAAGGCGATCATCCGGAACCGGATGAAAGGAACATGGGTCTCGTCCGGAAGGAGCTTGAGCTTGCGCATTGTCGTGTGCTTTCCCGCGAGCGCGTCTAAAGCGGCAGTTCCGCCGGGCGGCGGCGCTTGAGCCAGATGGATACGAACAGCCGCGTCACGGTGAAGGCCGTGAAGACCGACGTGACGATGCCGATGGCCAGCGTCACGGCAAAGCCGCGCACCGGGCCTGAGCCCATCTGGAACAGGATGGCTGCAGCAATGAAGGTGGTGATGTTGGCGTCAAGGATGGTGCCCAGCGCGCGGGAATAGCCCACGTCGATGGCATTGATGGGCGTCTTGCCCGCCTTCATCTCTTCCTTGATGCGCTCGAAGATCAGCACGTTGGCGTCCACCGCCATGCCGATGGTCAGCACAATGCCCGCGATGCCCGGCAGGGTCAGCGTGGCTTGTAGCAGCGACAGCGCGCCGAACAGCAGCGCCACATTGATGATGAGCGCGATATTGGCGAACACACCGAACAGTCCGTACACGGCAATCATGAAGAGGATCACCGCCGCAAAGCCGATCAGCGCCGCGATCTCACCGGCCGCCACACTGTCCGCGCCAAGGCCCGGACCCACCGTCCGTTCTTCGAGAATGGTTAGCGGTGCCGGCAGCGCACCGGCCCGCAGCAGGATCGCCAGGTCATTCGCCGCGGTCACCGTGAAACCACCGCTGATCTGACCTTGCCCGCCGAGGATTGGACTCCGGATGACCGGTGCCGAAATCACTTCGTTGTCGAGCACGATGGCGAACGGACGGCCCACATTGGCCTTGGTCACATCTGCGAAGCGCTTGCCGCCTGACGCATCGAAGCGGAAATTCACCACCGGTTCGTTCGTCTGCGGATCAAACCCGGGTTGTGCATCAACCAGGCTCTCGCCGGATACCATCACCCGGCGGCGGATCAGCACCTGCCCGCCGGACCCGTCAACCAGCGGCAGCACGACCGACCCTGGCGGCGGCCTGTTCTGGATCGCCTCAATCACGGAGATGGATGTGTCCACCAGATGAAAATTCATCTGCGCCGTGCGGCCCAGCAGGTCCTTCAGACGCTGCGGGTCATCAAGACCCGGCACCTGCACGAGGATGCGGTCCGTGCCTTGGCGCTGGATGGTCGGCTCCGTCGTGCCCAGCTCGTCGATACGGCGGCGGATGATCTCGATGGACTGCTGCACCGCGTTGTTGAGCCGCTGCACGCGCGCGGCATCCGTCATTTCCAGTGACACGCGCCCGCCGGTTTCCGTCACCGCCAGATCCCGCTCCGGCACCGCCGAGAAGACATTGGTCGTGATCGGAGCCGACAGCCCCTCCAGTTCCTCGACGGCGCGCGCCACGTCTTCCGGCTTGCGGATACGCACGGTCACCCGGCCGTCGCTCTCGCCCAGACCCGTATAGCCGATGCGCGCCTCGCGCAGCGTCTGGCGCACATCGTCCACCAGCGCTTCAAGGCGGTCATTCAGCACGGTGTCCACATCCACCTGCAGCAGCAGGTGCGAGCCGCCCTGCAGGTCGAGGCCAAGATTGACCTGGTTGGACGGCACCCAGCCCGGCAGCCCGGCCAGATCATCCTTGGAGATCAGGTTCGGGGCCGACAGCAGAAAGCCGAGGGCGCAGACAAAGGCGATGAGGGTGTATTTCCAGCGGGGGAAATAGAGCATGCGAGGCGTCTCCGGAGAGAGGACCTTCCGGCCGGTCTAGCTCGACTGGCCGTCCTGGTCGTTGGCCGCTTTCGGCGCGGTCTTGGAAGCTTCGTTGGCGGCAGGCTCCGTCTTCGAGCGCACATCCGACAAGGTGCTCCGCACCACGCGCACGCGCACTCCTTCGGCCACTTCCACCACCACTTCATTATCGTCGGCCACCTTGGTGACCTTGCCGATGAGGCCGCCGGCGGTCACCACGGTGTCACCCCGGCGCACACCGGACACCATGGCATTGTGTTCCTTGATCCGCTTCTGCTGCGGCCGCAGGATCAGCAGGTAGATGATGGCGAAAACGATCAGGAAGGGGAAAAGGGTGACGAGGAAGTCGCCACCGCCGCCGCCAGCCGTCTGCGCATATGCCGGGGTAATCAGCATCAAATTCTCCGATGCGAGGGAAATCAGAACAATGGGTGCCGCGCGGCCTGCCCGTATGGCGGTATCGACGCAGCACAGCGGGCGGACTATACCCATGCCCCGCCGCTTTGAAAACCAGCCGCGGCCTCTTCGCAAACCCTTGAGATGGATGGGGTTTTGGGCAACATGACGCCACGGCCCGGCCGCGGGCGGTCCGCAGTCACGCACCCGGGAGAATCAAAGCTTCATGGCGGATAGCAACACCCCCTCGCCCACCTCAGCGCCAGCAGCCCCTGAAACCGATCAGGCCGCTCTCCGCCGCGCGCTTGAGCGCATCGCCGATGCGCTCGAAAGCGCCCATCCCCCCGCACAGCCTGCGCCGGACCTTGATGCTGCTCAGGCTTTCGTGTGGTGCGGGGATCAGGGCGTGCTTGACCCGGTGCCGGACGTCGCGCGCATGGAGCTCAGCCTGCTGCACGGCATCGACCGCATGCGCGATATCCTGCTCGAGAACACCCGCCGCTTCGCTGACGGCCTGCCCGCTAACAATGCCTTGTTGTGGGGTGCCCGCGGCATGGGCAAGAGCTCGCTGGTGAAGGCCGTTCATGCAGAGGTCAATGCCGGGCGCGGCGTGCCTCTGCTGCTTGTTGAAATCCACCGTGAGGACATCGCCACCCTGCCCCGGCTCATGGCCGTGCTGCGGACCGCAGCGGACCGCCAGGTGCTTGTCTATTGCGATGACCTGTCCTTCGATCAGGCGGATACGAGCTACAAGTCCCTCAAGGCCGTGCTTGAAGGCGGCATCGAGGGGCGGCCTAAGAATGTGCTCTTCTATGCCACCTCCAACCGCCGCCACCTGATGCCGCGCGACATGGTGGACAATGAGCGCCAGCGCGCCATCAATCCCACCGAAGCGATTGAGGAGATGGTGTCCCTGTCAGACCGCTTCGGCCTGTGGCTCGGCTTCCACAATTGCAGCCAGGATGAGTATCTGGAGATGGTGCGCCGCTACTGCACCCATTTCGGCATCGATGCTCCGTGGACTGATATTCGGGCGCAGGCCATCGAATGGACCAATACGCGCGGCAGCCGGTCAGGCCGCGTGGCGTGGCAGTTCATTCAGGATCTGGCGGGACGTCTGGGTATCCGGCTCGGCTAGCAGCGCGTCAGCGCGAGGCCAAGTTGTTTCCCAGATAGGACATCGGGTTCACCGGCTTGGAGCCGCGGCGGACCTCGAAATGGATCTGCGGTTCGCTCACGCCGCCGGACGCACCGGATGACGCGATCTTCTGGCCGCGATTGACGATGTCGCCGCGTTTCACCAGCAGGTCCGAATTATGCGCGTAAGCGGTCACATAGCCGTCCTGGTGGCGCACCAGCACCATGTTGCCATAGCCCTGCAGCTCGTTGCCCGCATAGGCGACGACACCGTTGTCGGCGGCAACCACCGGTGTGCCGCGCGGCACCCGGATATTGATGCCGTCATTGTGCAGCCCGCCCTTTTTGGGGCCGTAGCTTGAAATGATGCGGCCTTCCGCGGGCCACAGGAACCGACCGGCACGGGCCGGCGGCTCGGGAATGCGCGGCTTGGCCCGGGGCGAGGCAACGCCCCGCGCCGGCCGGGCCGACGGGCTCGGGACGGATGACGCCCGCGTGGACGCGGTGCGAACGGGCGCGGTACGCGCCTGACGGCGGGCATCCCCCGTCCCGCCATCAGGCATCCAGCCCCCCACGCTCAGGCGCTCCCCCACATAGATCGGATAAGGCGCGCGCTTGCGGTTCAGTGTGGCCACCTCGCGGGTGGTCGTATCGTATTTGAGGGCAATCTCCGAAAGGGTGTCGCCGCGCTGCACCGTGTGAACACGGCGTACCGGGACCGTCAGCTTCTGGCCCTTGTAGATGGTGTATGGCTTGGAAATGCCGTTTGCCCGCGCCAGCGCCTTCATCGGCACGTTGTGCCGGTCAGCGAGGATCGACAGGCTGTCGCCGGATTTCACCGTGATGACATAGGGTTCCGCCGGGGCCGAACCGCCGCTGCCGCCATAGGTGGCAACCGGGGCACCGCGATGGGCGGACGGTGCCGCACAGGCACCAAGAATGGCCAGACCCGTCATCAAGAGAGCCGCAATCGACACGGCGCGCGAGGCATTCCGGCTGTTGCCGTCCCGCTGCAAAGGCCGTGTCAGGGTTCTCAAGAAACGCATCAGTCCAGGTCCGTTCCGTCACAGATCCGGATGGCTGTCCCATGCACAAGACAAGCACCACCCGCTCATTCCAGACGAAGTGTCGGGTCATTTGGTTAATGAAGACTGGACAAGTCGAAGAAAAGGACTGTGCCGGGACACAATCAGCATGCACAGGGCCTACAGCTCCCGCGCCACGCCCTCGACCAGCGGCACAAAGCGCACGGGGATCAGGTCTTCCCGTTCAAAGCCGTCTTCGGTCTTGGTGAATTTCACCAGTTCCTGGCCGCCGCCCTTTGCCACCGGCACGTCGATTGGAACAATGGCGATGCCGCCGGGCTTCAACTGGTCGATCAGCGCGTGCGGCACATCCGGCGCCGCCGCGGTGACGATGATGCGGTCAAATGGTGCCTGCTCTGGCCAGCCCTTCGTCCCGTCGCCCACCTTGGCGGTCACATTGGTGAGGTTGAGCTTGCGGAAGCGGCTTTCCGCCTCGCGCAGCAGGGTCCGGTAGCGCTCGATGGTGTATAGCCGCCGGCACAGGCGCGCCAGCACGGCGGCTTGGTAGCCGGAGCCGGTGCCGATCTCCAGCACCTTCATCCGGTCAGTCAACTCCAGCTTGGTGGTCATGAACCCCACCACATAAGGCTGGCTGATGGTCTGGCCGCATTCGATGGGCAGCGCGTTGTTATCATAGGCCTGCGCCTCGAAGGCACGCTCGACGAACACGTCGCGAGGCGTGCGTTCGATCGCGCCCAGCACCCGGCCATCCGTGATGCCCTGGCGCCGCAAAGTCATGATGAGCTGGATGATCCGCGACGGATCGCTGTTATCGCCGGTCACCGTCAGGCTCACTTGCCGCCGGATGTGCCGGCGGACCGGACCACCGGGGTGATCTGCTTCGGCGGTGTCCCGCCCAGTTCCCGCGCCATCGCCTTGTGGGTGGCCTTGTGGGTCAGGTCCAGATGCAGCGGCGTCACCGAAATCCGGCCATCATATATGGCCCGCAGATCGGTCCCCTTGGGCGGGTTGGACAGGATGCGCTGGAAACCGAGCCAGTAATACGGGGTCTCGCGGGCATCCTCCCGCTCGTCGATCAGCGCATTGCTCTGGTCGCGCTTGCCCTGGATGGTGACTTCGACTTCTTCCACCGCAGTGTGCACCACGTCCGGGAAGTTGACGTTCATCAGCACATCCGCCGGCCAGCCCATTTCCACCAGCTTGGAAACAAGCGCAGGCCCGTGATGCTCCGCAGTGCCCCACTTCACCTTCTCGCGGCCTTCAAACCCATAGGCCTGACTGAGAGCGATGGAGGGGATGCCCAGCACCGTGCCTTCCATGGCAGCGGCAATGGTGCCGGAATAGGTCACATCCTCGGCAATGTTCTGGCCCCGGTTGACGCCGGACAGCACGAGGTCCGGCGGTGTCTCAGCCAGGATCTTCTTCACCGCCATCAGCACGCAGTCCGTCGGCGTACCTGAAACAGCAAATTTACGGGCGTTGATCTTCCGCAGGCGCAGCGGGTGCGCCAGCGTGAGCGAGTGGCCGGCCCCGGACTGCTCGGTCTCCGGCGCTACCACCCACACATCGTCCGACAGGGCCTTGGCGATCTTCTCGAGCGTCTTCAGGCCCGGCGCGTGAATGCCGTCATCATTTGAGCACAGGATGCGCAGGGGCCGCGTGCCGCCATCCGGGGTCTCGATACGCAACTTGTCAGCCATGAATGGCTCCCAGAATGAAGTGTCAGGTCAGCCGCCCAGCGCCAGGGTCTCGAGCCCGCCCATATAGGGCTTGAGCACGTCCGGCACAGCCACCGACCCGTCCGCCTGCTGATAATTTTCAAGAACCGCCACCATGGCACGGCCAACAGCAAGACCCGAGCCGTTCAGCGTGTGGACGAAGCGTGTCGCCTTCTCGCCTGCCGGCCGGCAGCGGGCATTCATCCGCCGCGCCTGAAAATCGCCGCACACCGAGCACGACGAAATCTCGCGGTAGGCATCCTGCCCCGGCAGCCACACTTCCAGGTCATAGGTCTTGCGCGCCCCAAAGCCCATGTCACCCGTGCACAGCACCATGGTGCGGAACGGCAGCTCCAGCCGCTTCAGCACCTCTTCCGCGCACTGGGTCATGCGCTCATGCTCGTCAATCGAGGCTTCCGGCGTGGTGATGCTCACAAGCTCCACCTTGGAGAACTGGTGCATGCGGATCATTCCGCGCGTATCCCGGCCCGCCGACCCGGCTTCCTTGCGGAAGCACGGCGTGAAGGCCGTGAAGCGCAGCGGCAGCTCTTCTTCCGCGTGGATGGCCTCGCGTGCCAGGTTCGTCAGCGGCACTTCGGCGGTCGGGATCAGCCAGTGCGCGTCCTCGTCATCCGGCGCGCCCGTCTTGAACTGGTCGTCGGCGAATTTCGGCAATTGCGCGGTGCCGAACATCGCCGGGTCGCGCACCAGCATCGGCGGCACCACTTCGGTATATCCGAAGTCCTGCGTGTGCAGGTCGAGCATGAAATTGGCCAGCGCCCGTTCAAGCCGCGCCAGCTGCCCCTTCAGCACCACGAAGCGGGCACCGGACAGCTTGGCGGCGAGCTCGAAATCCATCAAGCCGCCGGCCTCGCCCAGGTCGAAATGCTCCAGGGCTTTGAAGTTCAGCTGCCGCGGCTCCAGGTGGCGGCGCACTTCGACATTGCCGTCTTCGTCCTCGCCCACCGGCACATCGTCCAGCGGCAGATTGGGGAGCGATGCCAGCAGAGTCTCGAGCTTCTCGTCGATCTGCCGCTGCCGGTCTTCGCCGTCCTGGATCCGCGTCTTGAGGGCCGCAACCTCGTCGATCAGCGCCTGCGCACCGGCCTCGTCGCCGGTCGCCTTCGCCTTGCCGATCGCCTTCGACGCATCATTGCGGCGGGACTGCGCCTCCTGCAGGTCCTGGATGAGCGTGCGGCGTTCCTCGTCAATGGCGAGGATTTGCGCGGAATGGGGCTCGACACCGCGCTTGGCCAGCCCGGCATCGAATGCCTCGGCGTTGTCGCGGATCCATTTGACGTCATGCATGGGAAGCGAATCTTCTGCGGGGGGAAATCAGGGCGCGGGCCCCTCTATACGATGGGGGTTGCCACCGGTCCAGCGGCCTCTGGGAGAGTTGATCTGCCCGGCCCTCAGGCCGCGCTTTCGCCCGTTTCCGCTGCCCGCTTTTCCGCCCGTTTGCGCTCGATCAGCCGCACGCCGATGATCGAGATTTCATAGAGCAGGATGATCGGCACCCCCAGCCCCACCTGGCTGATCGGGTCCGGCGGCGTAAGAATGGCCGCCGCCGCAAAGGCGCCGACAATGGCATATTTGCGCTGCTTGACCAGGGCTGCCGACGACACGAGCCCCGCCCGGCCCATCAGCATCAGCAGCACCGGCAGCTGGAACGCCAGCCCGAAGGCGAAGATTAGGGTCATCACCAGCGACAGATATTCGCTAACCCGCGTTTCAAGCTGGATCGGCAGTGCGCCGTCCCCGCCGGCGGATTCAAACGACAGGAAGAACTCCGTCGCCATCGGCATGATGAAGAAGAACACAAGGGATGCGCCCAGCAGGAACAGCAGCGGCGTTGCCAGCAGGAACGGCAGAAACGCCATCCGCTCATCCCGGTACAGGCCCGGCGCAATGAACATCCACAGCTGCCCGGCAATGATCGGGAAGGCCAGGCACAGGGCGCCGAACATGGCCACCTTGATATAGGTGAAGAACGTCTCCTGCAGCGCCGTGTAGATCAGCCGGCGCGACGGATCATCCCCCAGCGCCTCCGCCAGCGGCTGGGTCAGGAACTGGTAGATCTCTTCGGAGAAATAATAGGTGACGCAGAAGGCCAGCACGAAAGCGATCATCGACCGGATCAGCCGCGACCGCAGCTCGATCAGGTGTTCGACCAGCGGCGCACGGCTGGCTTCAATGTCATCACTGCCCGGCCGGTCGCTCATGATGCGTCACCGGTCTTCGGAGCCGGAGCCGGGTCGATGGAGGGTGCGCCAGTTGATGCGGGTGATCCGGATACGGACGAGGTCGCGGAGCGGCCAGTGTCGTCATCCGTGTCATCGGGGCGGATCGGCGGCGGCGACGACAGGATGTCGCCCTGCCCGGCCCGGTCGATTTCCTTCTTCAGGTCTTCGAGTTCCGTCTGCCGGGCGATGTCTTCAAAGCCGCGTTGGAACTCCGCCGCCATAGCCCGCAGCCGCGCCACATAGCGCCCGACGGTCACCATCATGCGCGGCAGGTCTTTCGGCCCGACGACAATAACCGCCAGGACGGCAAGCAGCAGAAGCTCCCACCAACCGATATCCAACACGTTCGTCTGCCCCGTTCGCCTGGCTGCGCGTGAAGTGGCGCGGGACTACTGCTTCAGCGTCTCGCGGGTGTCGCTCGTGCTGTTGGCCGACGATCCCGAAGCAGCGCTCTGACCTTCGATCGTCTTGGCCTTGTCGGCGGAGGCCTCCTCTTCGGACAGCCCCTTGCGGAAGCTCTTGATGCCCTGGGCGACGTCACCCATCAGGTCGGAAATCTTGCCGCGGCCAAACAGCAGGATGACCAGAACGACGACGATCAGAATTTGCCAGATGCTCAGGCCCATGCGGAATAACTCCTAACCTTCGGCCAAAGGCACATCAGACATGCATCAGGCCGCGAAAACAGGCGATTATTGTTTCAGATGGGTCTGGTTGCAGCAAGCAACAAGCCGCAAGTCAGCATTGCTGACGTAATTCTGCCCCGCCCTTAGGCATCCGTTGCCTTTTCAAACAGCAAAGCGCGCTCCGGATCGGCACTTGCCTTCACATGGGTGCCTTCCGCCGGCAGCCACGTGCCGCGAATCCGCACTTGCAGCAGCGCGTCATGCCCGCCGACTTCCACCTCGATCAGGCTTTCCTCACCCAGGAGCCGTGCCCGGCGCACCGTCGCATCAACCCCGATGCCGGCACTGTGAAGGTCGATGGCCGAGGGGCGCAGCACCACATCCACCCTGGTCCCGTCCTCAAAGTCGGCTGCCGGGAAACTGCCGAGGGCGCAGGTCACAAGCCCGCCGCTCACTGTGCCGCCGCAGATATTCACATCGCTGAAAAAGGCCGCCGCCTGCACATCCACCGGGCGGTAATAGAGCTCCTGCGGCGTTCCCAGCTGCACAAGCTGCCCCTTGCGCATCAGTGCGATGCGGTCAGCCATGCGCATGGCTTCCTGAGGATCATGGGTCACCAGCAGCGCGCTGGCGCCGGACTGGTCGATCAGCGACAAAGCCTCGTCCCGCACGCTGTCACGCAGCCGGTTGTCGAGACCGGAAAACGGCTCGTCCATCAGCATGATGCGTGGATTGGGCGCCATGGCGCGCGCCAGCGCCACGCGCTGCTGCTCGCCGCCGGACAGCATATGCGGGTGCACCCTGGCATAGCGTGCCATGTTCACGCCCTCCAGCGCCCGCATGGCAATGGGCTCACGCTCATCCTTGGGCAATTGGTGCAGGCCGAACTTCACATTGTCGAGAACCGTGAGATGCGGAAACAGCGCGTAGTCCTGGAACATCAGCCCCACGCCGCGCTTCTCGGGCGGCACGAAGACACCCGGGCCTGCTACAGGGCGGCTGTCGATGGCCACCGTGCCGTAGCTCGGCCGCTCGACTCCTGCCGCAATGCGCAAGGTTGTCGTCTTGCCGCAGCCGGAGGGCCCCAGCAGGCACACGACCTCGCCCGCCCCCACATCCAGCGAGAAATCCCGCAGGGCGAGCAGCGCATCATATTGGTGGGCAATGCCCTGGAAAGAGAGGCGAGCACTCATGACGGCGCACCATAGTCAGATTGCGCCGCAGCACAAATGCGATTTGAGCGCGCAGGCATGACGGGATCGTGAGCCGTCAGACCCGGTCGCTCTCACCCTCACCGGCTTCGTCGCCGTCTGCCGACGCATCCTCTTCAATGTCACCGGCAACCGCGGACATCTCGGCGGCGGCGTCGCCCTCGGCAGCTTCCTCATCATCGAGGTTACCCGTCGGCTGCGGCACTTCCTCTTCCGAAGCCTCGCCGATCAGCAGCTCTTCGCCGCTGTCATCCTCGGCCAGTTCTTCCTCGTCGTCCGCCAGCGCGTCGTCCTTGGGCTGCGGCACGGAGAAGTCCGGCGGCAGGCGCGCGTCCAGCAGGCCGGCGGCCTTGAGGTCGTCCACCCCCGGCAGATCGCGCAGGGTCTCAAGGCCGAAATGCACCAGGAAGTCTTCGGACGTGCCATAGGTCAGCGGACGGCCCGGCACCTTGCGGCGGCCGCGCATCTTCACCCAGCCGGTCTCCAGCAGCACGTCCAGCGTGCCGGTAGAGACAGACACGCCTCGGATTTCCTCGATCTCCGCACGCGTCACCGGCTGGTGATAGGCGATGATCGCCAGCGTCTCCATCGCGGGCCGCGACAGCTTCTTCATCTGCACAGCCTCGCGCTGCAGCAGGAAGGACAGATCCTCCGCCGTGCGCATCAGCCACTTGCCGCCCACAGTCACGAGGTTCACCCCGCGCGGCGCATAGAAGGCCTTGAGCTCGCCCAGCATGGTTTTCACATCCGTGCCTTCCGGCAGGCGCTGCTCCAGGCTCTTCACGTCCAGCGGCTCGGAGGCGGCAAACAGAAGCGCTTCGATCATCCGCAGCGTCTTGGTGCGGTTCTCATCGGAAATGCTGGCCACGTTGGATTCCTCCAACTGGGCTGTGCCTTCCTCGTCGGCAGTCTCCTCACCGTCCGCCTCGGCGGTCAGGCCTGCGTCCGCCTGGCTCTCCGGCCGCCCTTCGGCCACGCCTTCCCCCTCGGTGGATGCCTCCGCCTCCGTGTCCGTGCCCGTGTCCGTCACGGCGTCGGTGATGTCGTCTTCGTCGTGCATGTCGTGGTGGTCAACCCTGCGCGGTGCGTTGGTCATGAGGCGTTTCCGTTTGCTGCGTCAACGGGCCGGGGTCCCTGTGGTGTCGTGCTGCCGCCACGGCCATTGCCGTCCCCCCTGCGGCGCACATAAAGCGGTTCGAACGGGCCGGCCTGCCTGAGTTCCACCTTGCCGTGCTTGGCGAACTCAAGACTAGCCGAGAAGGTGCTGGCGATGCCCGAGCGATAATGCTTGGCATCCCTGAAATCGTCCGGCACCAGCGCGTCAATGCGGTCCCAGTCGATCAGCACGCCCAGCATGCTCTCCAGCCGCGCCCTGGCGGCCTCGATGGTCATCACCGGCTGCTTGGGCATCTTCAGCCGCTCGATCTTCTGGATCGCGCGCTGGTTGGAATAGGCCTTCAGCAGGTCAACGAGGTCAGCCTTGTACTGGCTCTTCTTGATGACGGTCACGCCCTCAGGCATGCCGCGCGGGAAAATGTCGCGCCCCATGCGGTGCCGCGACATCAGCTTGGCGGCCGCCTCGCGCATCGCTTCAAGCCGCTGCAGGCGGAACGCCAGCCGCGCCGCCATCTCTTCGGCGGTCGGCTCGTCTTCCTCTTCTGGCGGCGGCAGCAGCAGGCGGCTCTTCAGGAACGCCAGCCAGGACGCCATCACCAGGTAATCGGCGGCCAGTTCCAGCTCCAGCCGCTTGGCCTCCTCCACGAAGGCCAGATATTGCTCGGCCAGTTCGAGAATGGAGATCTTGGCCAGATCCACCTTCTGCGCGCGAGCCAGTGTCAGCAGCAGGTCGAGCGGCCCCTCGAAGCCGTCCACATCCACCACCAGCGACCGGCCAGCGGGGCGGTCTTCCCGGTCGGCGGCCTCGGCCTCCGGGGCGCGCGGGGCGCCGCTCTCAAAATCGTATACTTCGCCTGGGCTCAACGGATCGGTTCCGGGGCTGGGAAATGACGGGAACGTGCACCGTCAGCGGTGCCGGGGGCGTGCGTCAAGCACTTGCGCCGACAAGCTCAACCCATCTCTCAAGAACAGCCTGGATTGATTCGTCGCTCGGTGTTTTTCGGCGGGAAAGTGCGGATTCTGAGCGCAGCCCGGCGGCAGCTGACAGGGCCGATGTCACACCGGCCACCGCTTCCATCTCGTCCATGTGCCCATTGCAGTGAAGGACGAGGTCGCAGCCTGCATCAATCGATTCGCGGACCCGCCCCTCCATCGAGCCGCCAAGGGCCTTCATTGACAGGTCATCGGTCATCAAAAGCCCGTCAAACCCCAGCTCATCGCGGATCAGCCGAATGGCATCGGGGCTCGTTGTCGCCGGCCTGTCGCCATCAATGGCCGTATAGACAACATGTGCCGTCATCCCCAGCGGCAGGTCAGCCAGTGACACAAAGGGTTTGAAATCAGTGGCGCGCAGCTCATCCAGCGGCGCATCCACCACCGGCAGGTCCTCGTGGCTGTCCACCCCGGCGCGGCCGTGACCCGGGATATGCTTGAGCACCGGCAGCACACCAGCGTCTTCCACGCCCGTGGCAGCCGCACGCGCCAGTGCCGTCACCACGTCAGGCTCCTCGCCATAGGCCCGGTCACCGATCACGTCATGGGCACCCGGCACCGGCACATCGGCCAGCGGAATGCAGTCCACATCAAGGCCCATGTCCCGCAATTCAGCGCCGATGAGGAATGCACCCAGGCGGCAGGCTTCCAGACCGGCCGCCTTGTCCTTGGCAAACAACTCGCCGTAGCGCCGTGCGGGCGGATAGGCCCGCCAGTGCGGCGGCCGGAACCGCGCAACGCGGCCCCCCTCCTGATCCACTAGAATGGGCGCGTCCCGTCCAACCGTCATCCGAAGGTCGGAGCAAAGGGCCGACACCTGCGCGGGCGTGTCGATATTGCGGGCAAAGAGGATGAACCCCCACGGATCGGCCGCGGCGAAAAACCGCTTCTCGGCATCCGCAAGTGTCAGGCCCTCACAGCCATAGATGGCCGCCTGCACCATCAGCGCTTGCGCACCAGGCAGTCGGTCCCTGCGGCCTTCAACTGGCCACAGGCCGCGTTCGCGGCATCCTTGCTGCCATAGCCCGCAGCCCGCAGGCGATACCAGATGCCCTTGCTGCCGAGGTCAGCCCGCTGAATGTCCGCAGGCTGGCTGCCCAGGATCGACGGATGCTTGCGCTGCAGCCCCGCCCATTCCGTATTGGCCCGCGCCGTATCCCGGAAGGCGCCGATCTGAACCACCCAATCGCCCGATGCCGCCGGGGCTGCCGTGGCCGGCGCTGCCGGAGCAGGCCTCGGTGCCACGGGGGCCGGTGCGGCAGGTGCCGGTGTGACTTGCACGGGAGCGGCGGCAGGCGCTTCGGTCTTGGGTGGCGTGCCGGCCAGCAGGTTTTCCGTGCCGCCATTGCCTGTGGGCTGGGTAGCGCCCGTGTCCCCGGCGGATGTCGCCGGCAATTGCGCGGGCTCTTCCGGCGGCGGCAACAGGCGCTCAACACCGCCATCGGCGTCGCTGCCGGACGCGTCGCCGGTGATGCGCTCGAAAATTTCCTTGTCCTGGTGCGGGATATCCATCCCGCCCGGATCCTGCGGGGCGACCTTCTCAGGCCCCTCATCCGCGCGCACGATCGGCGGCGCGGTCCGGATGCCCTCTTCCCGGCCCTGCTGGTAGGCGAAATAGACCACGCCCGCCAGCGCCGCCAGAACGGCAACGACCACGATCAGCATCAGCCAGCCGCGGCCGGCGGGCTCGTCATCTTCATCGGTGGCGTCATAGGTGTCCATCTCGTCGACCATCACCGGGTCAAACGCACTGTTGGCGTACCGGTCGTCGTCTCGATCCATGTTGGACATGGGCGAAAGCCCCCTCTTTGAAACGTGTCTTGTGTGGTCCCGACGCCGCCGGAATGGCAGGCCCTACCGCATTTCCTCGACCGGCGTAACGCCAAGAACATGCAGGCCCGCCGCCAGCGTGATCGCCACCGCGCGAATCAAGGCCAGCCGCGCCATGGTAACACCCGGTTGATCGGTATGGATAAAGCGCAGGCGTGCGTCATCCTTGCCCTTGTTCCACAGCGCATGGAAGCCCGCCGCCAGCTCCTGCAGGTAGAACGCAATGCGGTGCGGCTCATGGGCGACGGCTGCCTGTTCCACCAGTCGCGGGAAGGCGGCCATCTGCTTGATCAGCGCCAGTTCCGCTTCGTCCTCGAGCGACGCAAGGTCGACGCCCGCCAGCGCCGCATTCGACAGATCGGCATCCGGGAAGTCGTCCGCCGCCAGCCGCAGCACCGAGCAGATGCGGGCATGCGCATACTGGACATAGAAGACCGGGTTGTCCTTCGACTGCTCCATCACCGCCTTGAAATCGAAATCAAGCGGCGCATCGTTCTTGCGGGTCAGCATGATGAAGCGCACCACGTCGCGCCCCACCTCGTCCACGACATCGCGCAGGGTCACGAACTCGCCCGCCCGCTTTGACATCTTCACCGGTTCGCCGCCGCGATAGAGCTTCACCATCTGGCAGATCTTCACGTCCAGCGACCCGCCCCCGTCGGACAGCGCTTTGACGGCGGCCTGCATGCGCTTGATATAGCCCGCATGGTCCGCACCCCAGACGTCGATCATCTCGCCGAAGCCGCGCCGGTACTTGTCGAGGTGATAGGCGATATCGGCGGCAAAATAGGTGTGCGAGCCGTCGGACTTCTTCATCGGCCGGTCAACGTCGTCGCCAAACTCGGTCGCCTTGAACAGAAGCTGCGGACGCGGCTCCCAGTCGTCCGGCGTCTTGCCCTTCGGCGGCTCGAGCACGCCGGTATAAAGAAGCCCCTTGCTCTCCAGCAGGTCGAAGGCCTCCGCTAGCTTGGACCCCTGCTGCTCCGGCTCGCCCAGGTCGCGCTCGGAAAAGAACACCTCGTGATGGATGTTGAGGGCGGCAAGGTCGTCCTTGATCATCGCCATCATCGCGTCGATCGAGGCAGTCTTGACGATCGGCAGCCACTCGTCCTCCGACATCGCCAGAAGCGTGTCGCCATGGCGGGCGGCAAGGTCCTTTCCCAGCGGCACCAGATAGTCACCCGGGTAAAGGCCCTCGGGTATCTCGCCGATATCCTCGCCCAGCGCTTCGCGATAGCGCAGGAAGGCGGATCGGGCCAGCACGCCGATCTGTCCGCCCGCATCATTGATGTAGTACTCGCGTGTCACGTCATGGCCGGTCTTCACCAGCAGATTGGCCAGCGCATCGCCGAACACGGACCCGCGGCAATGGCCCACATGCATCGGGCCTGTCGGGTTGGCCGACACATATTCCACATTCACCTTCCGGCCCGCGCCGATATCCGCGTCACCGAATGTGTCCCCGGCTGCGAGCACACCGGACACCTGTGCCCGCATCAGATCTGCCGACAGCCGCAGATTGATGAAGCCCGGCCCCGCCACATCCGCGCTTTCAATTGCCGCGTCAGCCGTAATGGCCCCGGCAATGGCGTCGGCAATCTCCCGCGGCTTCATCTTCGCCTGCTTCGACAGTACCAGCGCCGCATTGGTGGCGATATCTCCGTGCGACGGATCACGCGGCGGCTCCACGGTGACATTGCCGAGGTCGAGCCCGCCGGGAAGCGTGCCGGCATCCGCCAGGCTGTCGATGGTGGCCGTAAGCACGGCGCGGATATCGCTGAAGAGATTCATGAGCAGTTTCGGTCGTCAGATACGGGGGGAAGGAAGCGCTCGATACACCTTTGAGCGCCATTTGTCATGTTGTGGACAGCAGGCCCGGCAGAACGGCGCAGAGCGGCCGCATTAGCGGAAAATCGGGTCGGTCTGGAACAGCCGCCGGTGCTCTTCGATGGCAAAGCGGTCCGTCATGCCCGCCACATAGTCGCAGACGGTCTCAGCCGTCCGCTGGCTGCGCGGCCCGTCCGTCTGCCGCTGCCATTCGTCCGGCAGCAGGTCCGGTTCGGAGACAAACAGCTCGAACAATTCCCGCATAACCCGCTTGGCCTTGCTCATCATCCGGTTGACCTGGAAATGCCGGTACATCCGCTCGAACAGGAAGGCTTTCAGCGCCCGGTCATGGGCCTGCATCTCCTCCGAGAAACTGGCCATGGTCCGCCCGGCGCGCCGCACGTCATCAGCCGTCTCGGGCCTGACCTCCGCCAGCCGCCGCGAGGTCTCCGCCAGCACGTCCTCCACCATGTGGGAAATCAGCCTGCGGATCGCTTCATGGCGCAACCGGCGCGGCTCAAGCCCCGGATAGGCATCGAACACGCTGCGGAACATGTCGCCCACAAGCGGCAGCGCCATCAGGTCATCAACGGTGAACAGCCCGGCGCGCAGCCCGTCATCGATGTCATGGTTGTTATAGGCGATGTCGTCCGACAGCGCGGCAAGCTGCGCCTCCAGCCCGGCATACGTATCGATCTCGAGCCCCTCGAGCCCGGGATACTCACGGAAGGCGCGCGGCAGGCTGTCGATGTTTTCGCCTTTTGCCAGCACCGGGCCGTTATGCTTCACCACGCCCTCAAGGGTTTCCCAGGTCAGGTTGAGGCCGTCGAAATCCGCGTAGCGCTGCTCCAGCCGCGTCACGATGCGCAGGGTCTGCGCGTTGTGGTCGAAGCCGCCATAGCCCTCCATGCATTCGGACAGCGCGTCCTCACCCGCATGGCCAAACGGTGTGTGGCCAAGATCATGGGCCAGCGCCAGCGCCTCGGCGATGTCTTCATCAAGCCCGAGGAACCGGCTCAGCGACCGGGCGATCTGGGCCACTTCCAGCGAGTGGGTCAGCCGCGTTCGGTAATAATCCCCCTCGTGATAGACGAAGACTTGGGTCTTGTGCTTCAGCCGCCGGAACGCGCCTGAATGGATGATCCGGTCGCGGTCCCGCTGGTATGGCGAGCGCGTGCGGCTTTCATCCTCGCGCACCAGCCGCCCGCGTGAGGCGCCCGGCTCCGTGGCATAGCTGGCCCGGCTGCCACGTGCAGAGGGGATCAGTGACGGGGTCTCTGTCAGGGGGGATGTCACGGGTCAGAGCGTGCCTTCGATCACGTATTTCAGCAGCCGCACCACCTGCGACGGCTCCTGGGCCCAGGCCAGCGCGGCCCCATCCACTTCCTTCAGCGGGTGGCGCAGCTCCGCGTCGTGCAGCGTGATGATCGGCTTGCCCAAAGCTGCGGCATAGCCCGCGTCAAACGCTGCGTTCCACTGCTTGTACTTGTCGCCAAAGCGCACGACCACGATGTCCGCATCCTTGATCAGCGTCGAGGTGCGGATGGCGTTCACCTTGGCGCCCTTGTTGTCGAACCAGAACTCGTTCTCCTCAGGCCCGAGGATTTCAGCCCCGCAGGCGTCCGATGAAGCATGATCCGTCACCGGCGCGGCAAAGCTCACCGGCAATCCCGCAGCCTTGGTTCCGGTCTCGATCTGTTCCCGCCAGTCGGTGTGGATTTCGCCGGACAGATAGACACGCCACGTCTTGCTCATCGGGGGGAGTTCCTTTCAACAGGCCGGGCCGTCAGCAACGATGCTAAGACCCTTTATTGACAACCGTTTTTCTGCGATTACCTAATGATTACAACATGCAGCGCAAGGAAGCCCGGCAGGAGCACCGCCAGGGCGCATCCGGAAGCTGCTTTGGTGTGAGGGTGTACCCATGAGTGATCTGCAAGTCGAGACCAACCAGACGGACGCAGCTTCCGGCGGCAGCTTTGCCGTCACCGAGAGCGCGGCACGGCAGATTGCCAAGATCCTGTCGGCGGAGCCGGACGGCACCATGCTGCGCGTGAGTGTCGAAGGCGGCGGCTGCTCGGGCTTCCAGTACAATTTCACCCTCGACGACACCCGGACCGATGACGACCTGGTGATCGAGCGCGACGGTGCCACCGTGCTCGTAGACACCATGTCGCTCATGTATATGGGCGGCTCCGAGCTGGATTTCGTGGACGACCTGATCGGCCAGTCCTTCCAGGTGAAGAACCCCAACGCCACCGCATCCTGCGGCTGCGGTACCTCCTTCTCGATCTAGGCCAAGGCCGCCAAGCGCGCTGGCCATAAGGCGGCCTCTCGCCTACCCTCCGCTTCCCTGAATTGCGGAGTCGTCCATGAAGATCGCCACCTGGAACGTCAATTCCATCAAGGTCCGCCTGCCCAACCTGCTGGCCTGGCTGAAAGAGGCCGAACCGGACGTGGTCTGCCTGCAGGAACTCAAATGCGTGGACGACGCCTTCCCCCGCTCAGCCATTGAAGACGCCGGCTACAATGTCGAGACCCACGGGCAGAAGACCTATAACGGCGTCGCCCTGCTCTCCAGGTCGCCGATGGAAGACGTAAGCCGTGGCCTGCCCGGCATGGAAGACGACGAGCAGGCCCGCTACATTGAGGCGCTGGTGCCCGCCGGCGACACCATGCTGCGAGTGGCCTCCATCTATCTGCCCAACGGCAATCCGGCCCCCGGTCCCAAATACGATTACAAGCTCGACTTCATGGCGAAGCTGCACGCCCATGCACAGGCGCTGCTGGCCCATGAGGAGCCGCTGGTGCTCGCCGGCGACTACAATGTCATTCCGAAGGCGGAGGATGTGCACGATGCCAACGCCTGGGCGGACGATGCCCTGTTCCTGCCGGAGACGCGCCTGGCATTCCAGTCGATCGGCAATCTCGGCCTGACCGACGCATTCCGCGCCTGTCACACCACCCCGCACCGATACTCCTTCTGGGATTATCAGGGCGGCGCCTGGCAGAAGGATCACGGCATCCGCATCGATCACCTGATGCTGAGCGCCCAGGCCACCGACCGCCTGTCCGGCTGCGACATCGACAAACATGTGCGCGAGTGGGAAAAGCCGTCCGATCACGTGCCCGTCTGGGCGGAACTGGATTTCAGCGCGAACTGAAACGGGAGGCGCATGATGACCGGGGACATCACCGGCGGCTGTTCCTGCGGCGCGGTGCGCTACAGCATCGCCACGGGCAAGCTGAACAGCGGCATCTGTCATTGCAGTGACTGCCAGCGCAGTTCAGGCGCCCCCTTCGTGGTCTGGGTGGGTATCGAACCGTCCCGCTTCACACTCCTTCAGGGCACCATCACCGAGTTCGCTTCGTCCAAATGGGCCCGGCGTGGCTTTTGCGCGGCCTGCGGCAGCACGCTGACCTACCGGCTTGCTGACGATGAGACCGAGATCAACATCGCAGGCGGATCCCTCGATACGCCGGATGTCGCCCCGCCCGCATTCCAGATTTTTCCGAAAGACCGCCCGGCCTTTATGAACGGCTTTGACGACCATTTGCCGGTGAAGGACGTGGAAGCCTATTTCAATGGCTTGCGGGAGCGCTGAAACGCAGGTCCCATGGGCATGAGCCGCACGCCGCTGCGCAGGCGCTTATAGGGCAGCTCTTCATGGTTGGCCGGGTTCGGCCCCGGGCTCGCGACAACCAGCACGTCGCGCGCAATTGCCTGGAAGTCCGCCCTGAAATGCACGGAGCTCTTGAGCGCTACGATGTTCTCTTTCTCCGGCGCGATGCCGAAGGCGCGGAACATTGCCCGGTCAGCCGTCTGGACTTTCTGGCTCGCCACCACGATGCGCACGTCATTGATGCGCAGCAGGACCGAGCGGCCAAGAGACAGCCGCGCGCCGCGATAGAATGCGCCCGGTGCATCGATCTCGCCGTCATGCAGCCTGAGTACTTCGAACACGCCCTTGACCGGGCTTTCAGACGCCCCGCCGGTCCACGCGCCGAGGGTCAATGCCACATGGCCGCCCTCCCCGGCCTCCCAGGCCGCAGCCACGGACGCAGGATCAAACATGACCCCGCATATAGCGCTTTCAGCTCCGGTAATCAGTGAGCGGAGCAAACCGACCGTGTCGCCGTTGCCGCCCGCGCCGGGATTGTCCTGCGTGTCCGCAAGGATCAGCGGGCCCTGCCGCCGGTCTCCGGCACTCGCGGCCTCGCCATAGGCCACGGCCTCTTCCGGTGCCCACAGCTTCTGCCGGAACCCGCGCTCGAACTCGCGGAACGTTTCCGCCAGCCGCGTCACGGCTTCGTCGGCGGCTTCCTGCGTATCCGCATAGGCAAAAACAGCCGGGCCGCATTCCGCGATGTCCGCGGGCGGAAAACCCATGGTGGCGGAAGCTGACAGGATAGGGGTTTCCTGCGCGTCGTCCGGCGCCTGCTTCAAAGCTTCAAGCGCCGCCACATCAGCGTAAATAAGCCCCGCCGGGTCCAGCATCGTGCACTGCGCCGTAAGCGGCACCAGGAAATTCAGCTTGCGGAAGGCCTTGGCCGGCCGCGCCGATGACCGGATGATCTGATCCGTGATGCGGGCCGCGCGCGCGCCTGTGTCCGCCATGTCCACATGCGGATAGGTGCGGTAGGCCACGAGGATGTCGGCATTGCGCATCATCTTCGCGGTCACGTTGGCATGCAGGTCAAGCGACGCGATGATCGGCACCTGGCCGCGCACCACGTTCCGCACCCATTCCAGCAGGTCGCCTTCTCCGTCCTCCTGGTCTTCGGTCACCATGGCGCCGTGCAGGTCGAGATAGATGGCGTCCAGTGGCCCGTCGCGCAGCGCGCGCTCCAGTTCCTCGATCAGCATGCCGCCGATATGGCCGAACGCGCTGCTCGTGACATGGGCCGACGGGGTGGCCGATGCCCAGACGAGCGGCACCGGCGTCATGCCCGATTTGCGGGCCTGGGCAAGAAACCCGGCAATGGGGATGTTCATCGAGGCGCTGCCGTCATCCGACGGCGCGAAAGTCGTCAGCAGGCCGTCACCGCCCTGCAGCGCCGGCCAGGCGTCCGGCTGCAGAAACGCGTCCAGATCCGCCTTCTGGGAAGCGAAGGTGTTCGTCTCGTGCTGGAAGCCTCCGACCGCGACGCGCATTCTGTTTGTCCCCAACTGCCGACAGGAGCCAGTGCCCCGCCGTCGAAGCTAGCTTAGGACCGTGACCCCTCCCATGGCTACAGACAAACAAGGTAAAAGATGGGCAGCACACATGACCCGCCGCCCTGCCCGATACCTTGCCTGCACCCCGCCCGGCGGTGACTGTTGGTCATCCCCGCCAGCGTGCCGAACCAGCGGGCCAAAAACACCCGGCTATAAGTACCGAGAAGGAAACAGGAAAATTGATCAAGCTCGTCTTCTGCCTCCACCGGCTGCCCCATCTCAGCACCGAGGCTTTCCGTGACTATTGGTGGACCAGCCACGCGCCGCTGGTGAAGCAGCACGCCCCCGCCCTGCGCATCGCGCGCTATGTCCAGTCCCACGGTCTGGAGCATGAGTTCGACGCCGCCATGCAGGCCTCGCGCGCCGCCCAGCCGCGCTATGACGGATTTGCAGAGCTGTGGTGGGCCAGCGAGGACGATCTGCGGGCCGCCATGAGCGAACCGGACGCGCTGGCAGCTGGCAAGGCCCTGTTGGAAGATGAACGCAAGTTCATCGACCTCAAGCGATCCTCCCTCACCTTTGTGCGGGAACGCCCGGTGGTGGAATGACGGCACAGCTGCCGGGCAGGGCAGCCCTAGAGGATCTCGTCCTCGTCAAACAGTGGGTCACCCTCGAAGGATTCCTCGAGCGTGTCGAGATCCGCGCGGGCTGCCGCGGCGCGGGGCACGGAGGCGATATGCACCAGCGCGTCGCCCTCGTTGACGATCGGCAGGTTGCTGCGCCCGATGATCAGCCCCGTATGCGGTGAGAGAATGTCGGTGTCCCGCTCCCCGAACGGGTCGGACACAACACCCAGCAGCGCCCCCTTCTTCACGAACTGGCCGATGGTGCAATGCGTCCGCACGACACCGCCCTCGGCGGCACGCACCCAGAATGTCCGCGTGGCGACAGCAGCCTGCGGCGCGGGCTTGTGTGCCGCGGCACTGCTCTTGCGGGCGGTGATCATGCCCAATTCCCGCAGCACATTGAGCACGCCCTTGACGCCGATCCGGATCGCCGTCTCGTCAAAGCGCAGGCCCTCGCCTGCCTCGAACACCATGACCGGGATATTACGCTCTGACGCAGCCTCGCGCAGTGAGCCGTCGCGCAGATTGGAATTGACGATCACCGGCGGCGCAAAAGCGCGAGCCAGCGCCAGCGCGCGCTTGTTGCTCGTATCCACCCGGATTTGCGGCAGGTTGATCCGGTTGACTGCCGCTGAATGCAAATCGATCCCCACGTCGCTGCGGGCCAGAACTTCATTGGTGAACAGATGCGCAAGCCGGGCGGCCAGCGATCCGCCAGCACTGCCGGGAAACGACCGGTTGAGGTCGCGCCGGTCCGGCAGGTAGCGGCTGTGATTGATGAAGCCAAACGTATTGACGATCGGGATCAGCAACAGTGTACCGGCCATCCGCCGCAGCGCTGGTGCGCGGATCAGCCGCCGGACGATCTCCACGCCGATAATCTCGTCGCCATGGATCGCTGCCGACACGAAGACTGTCGGGCCCTCTCGGCGGCCATGGATCACCTGCAGCGACAGGCTGGCCGGTGTGTGATCTGACATCATGCTGAGCGGCAGATCCACCACCTGCCGCGTTCCCGGCGCGATGAGTTTGCCGCCGATATCCAGCGGGGCGCGCGCCGGTTGCTTCCTAGTCACGCTTCGGGACGCTCCGCTTCTTTGGTGTCTTGGTGTGCGTTTTGCCTGGCTGGGCATTTTTTTCGATAAACTGAATGATCTGACCGGCAACGTCTACGCCGGTAGCTGTTTCAATTCCCTGAAGACCCGGCGAGGAGTTGACCTCCATCACCACCGGCCCCTCATTGGACCGCAGCATGTCCACGCCGCACACATTGAGGCCCATGGCCTTCGCCGCCTTGATCGCTGTGGCCCGCTCCTTCGGTGAGATCTTCACCACGCTGGCGGTGCCGCCCCGATGGAGGTTGGAGCGGAAGTCGCCCTCCTTGCCCTTGCGCAGCATGGCGGCCACCACCTTGTTGCCGACCACGAAGCACCGCAGATCCTCGCCATTGGCTTCCTTGACGAATTGCTGAACCAGGATATTGGTCCGCACGCCACCGAATGCCTGGATGATGCTTTCCGCCGCCTTGGTGGTTTCGCCCAGCACCACCCCGATCCCCTGCGTACCCTCCAGCAGCTTGATCACCACCGGTGCGCCGCCGGCGAGTTTCAGGATCTCGGTTGCTTCCGACGTCCGGTGCGCAAAGACGGTGTTGGGCAACCCCACCCCGTCGCGCTGCAGCAGCTGAAGGCTGCGCAGCTTGTCCCGTGCGCGGGTAATGGCCACGCTCTCGTTCAGCGGATAGACGCCCATCATCTCGAACTGGCGCAGCACGGCGGTCCCGAAAAACGTCACCGACGCGCCGATACGCGGAATGACCGCGTCATAGCCCTTCAGAGATATCCCGTCATAGTGGATTTCTGGGTCGCTCGACGCGATGTCGATATAGCAGCGCAGATGATTGATGACGTCGATCTCGTGCCCCCGTTCCTGGGCGGCCCCCACCAGGCGCTGATGGGAATAGAGGTCGGCGTTCCGGCACAGAAGAGCGATCTTCATGCGATTGAGACTTTCACTCGGAGGGTAAGGCGGCCATCTGTTCGGCCGTGCTGTCGGTTTGGGGTGATCCGGCAAGGAAGGACCGTCCCGGATCAATCAGGAAGTGTGTGCGAAGCAATTCGCGCCCCAGCAGCATGCGGAAACCAAGCTGATCCCTGTCTGCCAGCGTGACTTCTGCCAGCACTTCGTGGGCGCCCAGAATAATCGGTGTGCGGATGACATAGCGCATCTGCTGCTCGCCGTTCGAGCTGCGCACCCGGCGGCGGTCATGCACCGGTGCCACGCATTCGATTTCGGGCGTCTTCCGCCGCTGCACGGGGTGGAGCCTGAACGACACATACGGCACCCCGCCATCGGTTAGCGCCCTTATCTTGAAAGCATGGATCGCACTGGTGCGCGCGCCGGTGTCAATCTTGGCCTTGATCTGATCAACGCCAAGCTGCGGCAGCCCGACCCATTCCCGCCAGCCGATAAGGGGCTTGCGGGACACGGATTTGGGCAATGCAGTGCTGGGCCGCTTGGTGGAGGCCATGGGGCTGCTCACGGAGGGATTTGATCTGGTCCCTCTCTACCACGCCTTGCGCCGGATCAGGCGCGTTTTTTGCGCGCTACTTCTTCGGGTGTTCGAACCGGAAAGCCTCGGCGATCCGCACACCGGCGTCCCGCTGTGCCGGTGAGATCTGCTGCTCGCGCAGCTCCAGAAGCTTGTCGACGCCGGGACGCGTCTCGTCCGTCGCCGCCTGCCGCGCCAGTAGCAGGAAGCCATAGGCCTTCGCCTTGTCCTGCGGCAGCGGATCACCATCCCAGTAAAGCCCGGCCAGGTGAATGAGCGCCGGCGTGTAATACTTCTCAGCGGCGAGCTCATACCAGCGGATGCCTTCAAACCGGTTCCGCTCCGCGCCGACACCGTGATAGTGCATTTCGCCGATCTTCATCTGGGCTTCAGCATGTTGCTTCAGCGCGGCCTTCTCATACCAGGCCAGCGCCAGGTTGGCGTCCTTCTCAAGGTCCGCATCGGGAAAGCCCGCGCGGTAGAAATCCGCAAGCTCCACCTGCGCCTGGATGTGGTTACCCTCGGCCGCCTTCTGCATGTAGTAGACGATGTTGCCCGGATTGCGGGCCACGCCCTTGCCGCCCTCATACATCTTGGCGGCGAGATAGGCAGCCGTCGCATCGCCCTCTTCCGCGCCCTTCACCCAGGCAGCGGTTGCGCCTGCAACGTCGCCGGAGCTGTAGAGCTCAATACCGTCCTGCAGCGGTGCGGCAAACGCTGCTGCCGGGAGGCCCGCAAGGGCCAGTCCCGCCAGAAGCGTCAAAACGGTCTTAGATGTCCGCATAAACATGCGTTTCTTCCTTTGCGCCCGGATGGGTCAGCGCGCCATAGCGGGCCGGACCGACGAGCTGAGTGTATTTCCACAATGTGCCGGAATTATAATCTGTCTTGCGCGGCTGCCATTTGGCACGCCGCTGTTCCAGAACATCTGCGGAGACATCAAGTTCCAGCGTGCCCTTCTCGGCATCGATGGTGATGATGTCGCCATCCTCGATCAGGCCGATCGGCCCGCCTTCAGCTGCTTCCGGGCCCACATGGCCGATGCAGAAGCCGCGCGTCGCGCCGGAGAAGCGCCCGTCGGTGATCAGCGCCACCTTGTCGCCCATCCCCTGGCCATACAGCGCCGAGGTGGTGGACAGCATCTCGCGCATGCCCGGGCCGCCCTTCGGGCCCTCGTAGCGGATCACCAGTACTTCACCTTCTTCGTACTGACGGTTCTCCACCGCCTCGAAGGCGTCTTCCTCGCAGTCAAAGCAGCGGGCCGGGCCGGAGAACTGGAGCTTCTCAAGGCCCGCCACCTTCACGATGGCCCCGTCCGGTGCCAGCGAGCCCTGAAGGCCCACAACGCCGCCCGTCGGCGTGATCGGGTTGGACACCGGGTAGATCACCTTCTGCTCCGGGTTCCACTCGATTTCCTCGAGGTTCTCGGCAAGGGTCTTCCCGGTCGCGGTGATGCAGTCGCCGTGCAGGAAGCCGCCTTCGAGAAGCGTCTTCAGCAGCATCGGCACGCCGCCGGCTTCATACATGTCCTTGGCCACGTAATTGCCGCCCGGCTTGAGGTCCGCCACATAGGGCGTCTTCTTGAAGATCTCGGCCACTTCCATCAGGTCGAAGTCGATGCCCGCCTCAGCAGCCATGGCCGGCAGGTGCAGCCCCGCGTTAGTCGAGCCGCCGGAAGCCGCAACCACGGTTGCCGCATTCTCGAACGCCTTGCGCGTGCAGATGTCGCGCGGGCGCAGACCCGTCTTGATCAGCTCCATCACCGCGCGGCCTGAGGCCTCCGCATAGGCGTCACGGCTCTCATAGGGCGCAGGCGCACCGGCGGAGTTCGGCAGGGCAAGGCCGATGGCTTCGGACACGCAGGCCATGGTGTTGGCCGTGAACTGTCCGCCACAGGCGCCCGCGCTCGGGCACGCCACGCACTCAAGCTCATGCAGGTCATCATCCGACATGTTGCCGGCGGAGTGCTGGCCAACGCCTTCAAACACGTCCAGCACCGTTACATCCTTGCCCTTGAACTGACCCGGCATGATCGAGCCGCCATACATGAAGACACTCGGCACATTGAGGCGCAGCATCGACATCATCATGCCGGGCAGGCTCTTGTCGCAGCCTGCAAGGCCCACCAGCGCGTCATAGCAATGGCCGCGCATGGTGAGTTCGACCGAGTCCGCGATCACGTCACGGCTCACCAGCGACGACTTCATGCCCTGGTGACCCATGGCGATGCCGTCCGTCACCGTGATGGTGCAGAACTCGCGCGGTGTCCCGGCGGCGTCTTTCACGCCCCGCTTCACCGACTGTGCCTGGCGTTGCAGCGCGATGTTGCACGGTGCAGCCTCGTTCCAGCAGGTGGCTACGCCCACAAACGGCTGGTCAATCTCTTCCTGGGAGAGGCCCATCGCATAATAGTAGGAGCGATGCGGCGCGCGCTGGGGGCCGACCGTCACGTGACGGCTGGGAAGCTTCGACTTGTCAAAGGTGTTGGCGCTCATTGGAAAAACTCTCCAGGGGTTATGTCGTTTGGCGCGGAGTGTAGGCGTTTGGGGAAGGCTTATCCACCGCGGGAGCCGGTCACGGCCTTGCGGCCAAATGCCCTGCGCTCCCCGATGGCGTACGGAATGGATCAGGGAAGGTCTGCCTGGGCCAGGCTGCCGATCATGGCGAGATAGGCCGTGGTAAAGGCTGCCTGGTCGAGAGCCGCGTGCTCCGTGTTCCAGGTCGCCGTCACGCACCATGCGGACCCGGTCTCGTCCACCAGGTGGGTCGTCATGTTGAAAGCCCCGAAATTGGACCCGCCCTTATAGGCCACCTGTTCCCAGTCATCCGGGTTGGCGACACCGGGATTGACCTGCATGGCAGGCTGGGCCGCCACTTTGTCGATCAGCCCGCAGAGGTCGCGCGCGGATACATGCCAGCCGATTTCCGGCGACGGGCTGTCATCCAGCGCATCAATCGGCGGCAGCGGGGCGTCCGCGAGTTCGGCCAGCACCGCCCGCCGATCGGCAGGTTCCGATGCACGGTAGCGCGCCCGCATATTGTTCACATCCGCCTTGAGCTTGAAGAACTCCGCCGTGGTCAGCACCGGGGCGCTTGGCAGGTAGGCTTCCACGGCCTCACGGCCCAGAATGTCGATCAGCGCGTCTGTCGCCGTATTGTCGGAAATCGAGATCATCAGTGTGGCCAGAGTACCGAGCGTCACCGGCGTGTCTTCCGGCCATTCCTGCAGGATCCCGCTGGGCAGCGACCGCCAGGACGGCTTGAGAGCCACAACGTCGGCCCAGTTGCGCGTACCCTTGTCGACGCTGTCGCTCAGGGCGCGCAGCACGGCCATCTTGAACGCGGACCCCGCATCCAGTGCCGCATCCGGCGCCAGCGCCACCTGGTCCTGGCCATCCCGCGTCACCAGCACGGCAACCTGCCCGCCCCCGCTGCGTTCCAGCCGCACAAAGCCGCCCAGCGCTTCCTGCGGCGTCAGGCCCGCTGCCGTCGGCTGGCGGAAGAACAGGAAGGTAACAAGACCATTGTCGTCCAGCTTGATCTCAGCCGGCACGCGGCCGCGCTCGAGAAACACCGTGTAGGTGTTCGGCCCTTCCTTCTGCACGCCGCGGAACCCGCCCAGCGTGCCCTTCAGCCCACGGACAATGGCCACCACCTCTTCCACATTGGCGCGGTTGAGAAGCGACGGCGAAAACAGGCTCCGCTCGATGGTCTCAGCCTGGAAGATGGTCTCCAGCACATCTTCCTCGGCAGCCCATGCGGGAAGCACGAAAAGCAGCGCGGCAACCAGCGCGGATGCAAAAGTGCGGATCATCTGACTACGCAGCTCCCTCGAGACGCCCAAGCGCATCAGCCAGCTTGGCGCGGGTCTGTTCTGCGTCCGCCTTGCGCTCACGCTGTTCGGCGATCACGTCTTCCGGTGCCTTCGACAGGAATTTCTCATTGCCGAGCTTGCCATCGATCTTCTTGATCTCCCCGTCGATTTTCTTGATCTCCTTGGCCAGACGTGCGCTCTCGGCATCCAGGTCAATCACGTCCGCCAGCGGCAGGAACAACGTCGCCTCATCCACAACCGTCTGGATCGACCCCGCCGGCGCATCATCCCCCGCTGAGATGCTCTCCAACCGTGCAAGCCGCTCGATCATCTCCTTGTTGCGTGACATCCGGTCGATGGTGATGTCGGAGGCGCCCCGCAGCACCAGCGGAATCTTGGCACCCGCCGGCACATTCATCTGTGCACGGACGGAGCGGACCTCGGACACAAGCCGGATCAGCCAGTCGATTTCCGCGTCCGCCTCGGTGTCCCCGAGGTCAACCGGATAGTCAGGCCACGGCGCCGTCACCAGCATGGTGTCCCGTGCCGGGCCTTCCACGCCGCTCTGCCACAGCTCTTCGGTCAGGAACGGCATCATCGGATGCAGCAGCAGCAGGATCTGGTCAAGCGCCCAGGCAGCGGTCGCGCGGGTCTCGGCCTTCGCCTCCTCGTCGCTGCCATTCAGCACCGGCTTGATGAGTTCCAGATACCAGTCGCAGAAGACATCCCACACAAAGTGATAGACCGCCGCGGCAGCTTCATTGAAGCGATAGCCTTCCAGCGCCTCGGTCACCTTGGCGGCGGTCCGCCGCGTCTCCCCGGCAATCCATAAGTTGGGCGTGCCGCTCACAGACGAAATATCAAACCCGTCCACCCGCGCGCATTCATTCATCTGGCAGAAGCGCGCAGCGTTCCACAGCTTGGTGCCGAAATTGCGATAGCCTTCAACGCGTGAGGTTGCGAGCTTGATGTCCCGGCCTTGCGCTGCCATCGCCGTCAGCGTGAAGCGCAGCGCATCCGCGCCATAGCTGTCGATCAGCTCGAGCGGGTCAATCACATTGCCTTTTGACTTCGACATCTTCGCGCCCTTCTCGTCCCGGACGAGCGCGTGGATATAGACATCGCGGAACGGCACTTCCTTCATGAAGTGCAGGCCGAACATCATCATCCGGGCCACCCAGAAGAAGATGATGTCAAAGCCGGTGACCAGCACATCGGTCTTGTAATAGCGCTGCACCTCCGGCGTCTCGTCCGGCCAGCCCAGCGTCGAGAACGGCCACAGGCCCGAAGAGAACCAGGTGTCGAGGACATCCTCGTCCTGGGTCAGGTCTTCGTCCTTGCCATAGTGCGTGTGCGCAAGCGCCTTCGCTTCAGCTTCGTCATGGGCAACGAACACTTCGCCGTCCGGCCCGTACCACGCCGGGATGCGATGCCCCCACCACAGCTGGCGCGAAATGCACCACGGCTGAATGTTCCGCATCCACTCATAATAGGTCTTTTCCCAGTTGCGCGGGACGAAGACGGTTTCACCGCGCTCAACCGCCTCAAGCGCCGGCTTGGCAAGTGTCTTGGCATCCACATACCACTGGTCGGTCAAAAACGGCTCGATCACATCATTCGACCGGTCGCCATACGGCACGGCGATCTTGCGGTCCTCGATCTCTTCTAAGAGACCAAGTTCCTCCATCATGGAGACTATTTTCTTTCGCGCGTCGAAGCGATCAAGTCCCTGCAACTCTTCAGGTATTTCAGTCACAGCACGATCGTCGTCGGAGTCACTCCAAAAAGAGACAACACCGTCCCGCGGAGCGGTTTGCCGTGCCTGCTGAGAAACCTGAGGTGAGACTTCAAACTGATTGCGTATCTTGCCGCGCGTATCCATCACGTTGATCATCGGCAGGTCATGCCGCTTGCCGACTTCAAAGTCATTGAAGTCATGCGCCGGCGTGATCTTCACAGCGCCCGAGCCCTGCGTCGGGTCCGCATGCTCATCCGCAACGATCGGAATGCGCCGCCCCACCAGCGGCAGGATGATGTGCTTGCCAATCAGGCCTTGATACCGCTCGTCATCGCCGTTCACGGCAACCGCCGTATCACCCAGCATCGTCTCGGGCCGCGTCGTCGCGACGATGATGTAGTCGCGGGTCTCATACGCCGTCGGCTTGCCGTCCTCGTCATGCTCGACGGGGAACTCATACGTCACCCCGTCGGCCAGCGGGTAGCGGAAGTGCCAGAAGTGGCCGTTGACGTCCGTCGGCACCACTTCAAGGTCAGAGATCGCGGTCTCCAGCTTCGGGTCCCAGTTGACCAGCCGCTTGTCCTTGTAGATCAGCCCCTCATTGTAGAGCTGCACGAAGACCTTGAGCACGGCCTTGGACAGGCCCTCATCCATGGTGAAGCGCTCGCGCGACCAGTCGCACGACGCCCCAAGCCGCCGCAGCTGGTTGATGATCGTCCCGCCGCTCTCGCCCTTCCAGTCCCACACGCGCTCGATGAAGGCCTCGCGGCCCATGTCGCGGCGGCCCTGATTGCCTTCCTCGGCCAGCTGCCGCTCGACCACCATCTGCGTGGCAATGCCCGCATGGTCGGTGCCCGGCTGCCACAGCACGTCCTTGCCGCGCATGCGCTCGAAGCGGATCAGGATGTCCTGCAGCGTGTTGTTGAGCGCGTGGCCCATATGCAGCGAGCCCGTCACGTTCGGTGGCGGAATCACGATCGAATAGGGCTTGGCGCCTGCTGCCACCCGCTCGGGGTCTCCGGCCTTGAACGCGCCGGTCTCTTCCCATTCGGCATAGATGCGCGGTTCAACTGATTGGGGCTGGAAAGTCTTGTCTAGCATGATGTGTCAGCAGTGCTTTGGGGCCGTTGGCAGCGGATGGTGTGAGTGCAGGGCCGGAAACAGAAAAGCCGGTCCCTGCCCCGATGCGCCATGGCATCGGAAGTGGGAACCGGCTGGTTTTAACGTAAAGCGCCCCGATGGCAATATCAGGGCTGGATGACGCCTTTACCGCCGGCGATGGCGGGATACGCGCTCCAGTTCTTCGGCTACTGCCGCTTCGACGATGGTCGGCAGATTTTCATCAAGCCAGGCCTTCATCATCGGGCGCAGCAGGTCCTGCACGAGATCTTCAAGCGTGCGGGATTCGCCATCGCGCGAGGTGCGCATATTGTCGGTCAGGCGGTCAAAAGCTGCCGCCGCCGCAGCTGTGGCCTCGGTCGACATAAGGCCGCTGCCGCTGTCCGGGGCAATCGGCGCTGCAGGCGTGATGGGCTCAGGCTCAGGCGCCGCCATCACCGGCTCCGGTTCCGGCTCGAAAGCAGGCTCCGGTTCGGGTTCAGGCTCGGCCATCACTTCCGGCTCGGGCTCAGGCTCGGGTTCCGGCTCAGGCTCCGGTTCGCTTTCCTGGACGCGATCAATTGCCATGATGTCGCTGTCCTCGCCCGTGTCGAACGGGTCAGCCTCATCCATCGGCTCGGATTCCGCTGCAGGAGCTGCCGGTTCCGCCGGCGCCGCGTCCATTTCCATGGCGGGCGCGGCCTTTGCCTCGGGTTCTTCCTCGGCAATGTCGGTCAGTTCGAGCACGTCATCATCGTCGTCGGAAGCAGCCTCTTCGGCCATCGCCTCCTCAGCCATGCCGGCGTCGTCGGCAGCCACGGCCTCTTCGGCAGGGGCCTCAGCCTTTGCGGCACCCTCTTCCTCGCCATCCTCGGAGATGATCCGGCGGATGGAGGCAAGGATTTCCTCCATGGACGGTTCTTGCTGGGTGCTCTGTTCGCTCATGTCCTAACTCACCGCATTCCGCGCCAGGCGCTTTGTCTCGAGGCGCCGCGGGGGCACCATGTCTCAAAAACGGTCGCGAGCCTAGCCTAGCCGCATGGCCATTAAAAGGCAGACGCGCTCAGATGATTTTTTCAGATCCAGTTTAGGGCCGGAAGGTTAACCGCAGGCTAGTATCAATCAAAAAACGGCGGAAAGTCATCGCTTCCCGCCGTTATTGAGTGTCTAGAGCTGCGAGGCCGCATCCGTACCGGATTCCGGCGCGATTTCGTCCGGATCGTCCTCAATCCCAAAGCCGAACCACTTGCCGCTCACGTCGTCGTAATTGACCGTGGGCTCGTAGCGCTCGACCGGCAGGCCAAGATACTCCGCATTGAGACGACCGACCGCCGACAGAAGCTGATAGGCAGCCACATAGGCGTTGCGCTCCGATGTCACGAGCGCCACCCGGGAATCGAGCAGTTCCTGCTCGGCGTCCAGCACGTCCAGCGTGGTGCGCGAGCCGACCTGTGCCTCTTGCTGCACGCCGTCCAGCGCGATCTCGTTGGCCCGGACCTGTTCGCGGTCCGAAGTGATCTGCGCATTGGCGGCCCGGTATGCCTCCCAGGCGCTGGCCACGCCCTCTTCCACCTGCCGCAGCGCCTCACGGATCTGCAGGCGGGACTGGCTGTTGAGCTGCTTGGCCTGGCGCACCTGGCTGTAAACCGCACCGGACTGGTAGAGCGGAATGGTCAGCCTGCCTGTCACCGTCGCACTTTCGGAATTACGGACCGTTGAACTGGGATTGTCCGCATAGGTGTAATCGCCTTCCACGGTCAGGGTCGGCAGCAGCGCCCCCTTCGCCTGACTGATCGCGTGGCGGCTGGCTTCTTCGGCAAAGCGCGCTGCCTGAAGAGCCGGATTGTTGGTGACCGCAATATCAAGGGCCTCGTTCTCGGTGCCCGGCAGCGGCGGCAGGGCCGGCGAGGCGTCCAGCGTCCCCGGTGCCATGCCGACAATGCGCTCATAGGCAGCCCGGGAATTGGTCAGCGCGGCCTCGGCGGAAATCAGCGCCGACTGCGAGCGGCTCAGCCGGGCTTCTGACTGCGCGACGTCGGTGCGGGTGATCTCGCCCACGTCGAAGCGGTCCTGAGAGGCTTCAAGCTGACGCTGAAGCACAGTCACGTTGTTCCGGTTGAGCTCGACGGTCGCCGCATCCCGCAGCACGTCCATATAGGCCGTGACGGCGGCCAGCAGCACTTCCTGCTCGGTGCCGGAAAGCTGGGCCCGGCCGGCCGCGACCTGTGCCTTGGCCTGGCGTGTCTCAGCCACGGTCCGGCCGCCGCGGAAAAGGTTCTGGCGCACGCTCACCGTGCCCGAATTGCTCACCCGGTCGTCGCGCGAGCTCGTGAGGTTGGCAAAGCCCGCCCCCGACCGCAATTCGTTGTCAGACTGGGAAAACTGCGAGGTGCCCGTGACGCTGGCACTCGGCCGCCAGTTGCTCAGTGCCTGGGCGACGTTTTCGTCCGTCGCGCGCAGTTCAGCGCGGGCGGCCTGCAGCGTCGGATTGCTGCCATAGGTCGCCACCAGGGCGTCCTGCAGGTTTTCGGCCCATGCGGGGGTAATGCCAGTGAGACTCCCGGCGGCAAGCGCACCGGCCAGAACCAGTGTGCTGGCCCGGGCACGCAGATGTGTCTTCAGAAAATACGCAGAAGCTTTAGCCAAAATATCCCCCGAACAGCCGAATTGGCCTGTCACGATTATCTCGGACCTATATAGGGTCCCGCACCGGGCCTGTTCAATATTTACCAAGGCCCAAGTGGACAATAGTCAGGTTGCGGACGGGTAAATACCGCATGCTTGATTACACGCCAATGCACGCGCCCGGGCAGATTTTCGCCCAAAGCCGCGACATTTCTGTGTTCACCCTGCCGATTCAACGCAGGGATCAGCCAAATCCGTTGCTTAAAAGACGAAACCCTGGGGCTTTTCGAAGCCCGGCACCGGCGCCACCGCGGCGCTGAACTCTGCGCGGGCACTTGCCTCGCTGCCTGACCGCTCGACGATATGCGCCTTGCCTGCAAGCCCGTGTCCCACGACACAGACCAGACGGCCGCCATCCTTCAGCTGATCCTTGAGGGCTGCGGGGATTTCCGGTACGGCGCCTTCGATGATGATCACGTCAAAGGGCGCCTGCTCGGGGCAGCCGGCTTCAAGCGCACCTTCGATCACCGCCACATTGTCGGCAGAGACGTCGGAGAGATTCTGGCCCGCCGCCGCCGCCAGGGCCGCATCGCATTCAAGCGCCACCACGGTCTCCGCCAGCTTGGACACGACAGCCGGGCCATACCCCAGCCCGGCGCCCACATGGAGCACCAGCGAGTCGGAGCGGATGTCGGCCATCTGCAGCAGCCGGGCAAAGACCCGCGGCTCCATCAAATAGCGCTTGGCACCCTCGTCGGACGTATGGATCAGCATGTCCTCGTCCTGGTAGGCCACCGACCGCTTGCCCGCCGGCACGAACTTCTCCCGCGGCGTCTGCATCATCGCTGCCTGAACCGCCTTGTCCGTCACGTCATTGGTGCGGATCTGGCTCTCGAGCATGTTGTAGCGCGCGGTTTCGAAATCGAGCATGGGGGCAGCCTGCGGGGTGATGGATCCAGGGGACGCGCCGAAAAGCGCCAAATCATGTTCTGCGCCTTATAGTCTTGGCATTCCGGGCTGACAATGGCGCTTCACACCCCGCCCGGCAGAGGTGCCGGGAGCAGCGTCCTGGCGCCCGCCACTGCTTGAGCCGCGCATTGCCTGCGTTTTGCCGATTGTTTGCGCACACAAGCTCTGCTATAGCCCGCCTCCTTGGATGGCGCTGACGGGCTCTGCCCGCCCCATCCGAACAGAGGCCACGTGGCGGAGTGGTTACGCACCGGACTGCAAATCCGTTTACCCCGGTTCGATTCCGGGCGTGGCCTCCACTCTCTTCCTTCTCAGAATTTCGTTGCTGGGATGCTCAGCGGACCAGCGTGCGCTAGCGCTCTCCCGCCTCGGCCCCGTTCTGCCTCGCAGCCGCTTCCGCCTGCTGCTGCCGCCTGCGGCCAAGCCAGACCTCGAAGCGCCGCCTGATCCGGCGGATGCGCCAGGAATCGACCGACAGCACCAGCAGGCCGAGCGGAATCATCCAGAACCCGAGTACCGGGAGAAACCCCAGCATGCCGCCAAACACCAGCAGCACCCCAAGCGTGATCCGCACGGGTTTCGATCCGGGAAGCGGATAGGTCTTTCGGCCAAGCTTGATTCGCGCCATCGGGTGTTCGGTCCGGAGTTCAGTGAGGGTGCCCGCCCCAATGCGAGGGCTAGCGGGCATGATGGGCGGGAATGTGGCCCTTCCTCCGGCTGCTGTTAACCCAATCGAGACAGGTTTTCTCACATTCTTGGCAAATCGGGCTTTGCAAGGCGGTCAGTGCTTTGCTATACGCCTGCCTCTCGCAGGGACGCGGCGGCCACGGCCAAAGCGCTTGCGAGTGTTCCCCGGTAGCTCAGTTGGTAGAGCAAGCGGCTGTTAACCGCTGGGTCGCTGGTTCGAGTCCGGCCCGGGGAGCCACCCTCCTTCTTCTCGACAAATCACCGAAAAGACTCAGGCAGCGTGTCTCACGCGGGCCGGCCCGAGACATGCGCGTCGTCAGACGACCTTGTGGTCGATCAGCGTCTGCGCCCCATCAAGAATGCTCTCGCGCGCCGGGCGGAACGTGACCCCAAGCACCCGCTGCGCCTTCTCGTTTGAAACCAGCCGCTGCTTGTCCAGTTCCGGCAGGATCTGTTTCAGCGGCGGGTTCACCATTGCCAGGAAGCGCACAAGGAAGCTCGGCATCTTCCGTGTAGGGAGCTTCTTGCGATAGGCGGGGAAGGCGTCGCGCAACACATCGGCTATGTCGCCGAACCACATATATTCATTGGCAGCGATAAACCGTTCCCCGGCTGCGTCGGGATTTTCCATCGCCGCCACATGCGCTGCCGCCACGTCCCGCACATCGACAATGGGAAAGCCCAGCCGTGGCGTCGCCGGAAGCTTGCCGCCCAGAAGCTGCGTCAGCAGTTCAACTGATGCAGAGAAATCCCCGCTCAAAACCGGCCCAAGCACGGCACCGGGGTTCACCGTGGCGAGTTCAAGCCCCTGCCCGTCTCCGTTGACGTAATCCCACGCAGCCTTCTCCGCGATCGTTTTGGAGCGGGTATAGGCCGTGTTGTCAGCCAGATAGTCCGGGTTCGACCAGTCGGCTTCCGTCAGCAGTTTCGGCAGGCGCCGGTATCCATAGGCCACGGCCGCAACGGATGACGTCAGCACCACGCGCCGCACGCCCGCCTTCTTCGAGGCCCGCAGCATGCGCAGCGCGCCGTCTCGGGCCGGGACGATCAGTTCGTCCGGGTTTTTCGGCAGCTCCGGCGGAATGGGCGACGCCACATGCTGGACGAAGTCGCAGCCGGCAACCGCGTCATCCCAGCCGTCATCGGACGACAGATTGGCAGCGAACAGCTCGATGTCATTGGCAGCCGGATCATGCGCAGCCAGCAGGGCCTTCAGCGCTGGCGCCTTGTCCAGCGAGCGGATGGTGCCCCGCACCCTGTAGCCCTTGGCGAGCAGCTGCAGGATGATGTGCTGGGCAATGTAACCGGATGCCCCGGTGACGAGGACAGTAACGGGTGCTTCGGACATGGCGGATCTCCCCTTGCCTTTCCATGATGGCAAGTAGATAGGACCGCGCCCGGCACCGCCAAGCAAAAAATGACCGAAGGTCATAAAAAGTGGTCACGCGGCTTTGTATTGCCCGGTCGGCCCACCCTCGGGTGCATTCCTGTGAGGGCTGGCCTATGGTCTTGCCCATGATGACTCACGCCCGCCTTGCCGCCGCTGCCACGATACTCACCCTGTTCCTGTCCGCGCTTGCCGGCCCGGTACCCGTCCGGGCAGACACAGCTGCAAGCGACGCTGTCTGCCCTCTCGACCGCCCGGTGGTGCTGGCAGGTCTTGATTGGGACTCAGCCCGTTTCCACAACGCCGTCGCCGCCCGCATCCTTCAAGATGCCTATGGCTGCGACACCACGGCGATTGCCGGCGCAACCATCCCGCTCACCAATGGCCTCGCGCGCGGTGACGTGGACATCATGATGGAGGTCTGGCGCAACAGCCTGGCAGAAGCCTGGGTCAAGGCCGCCGAGACGGGCCGCGTGCGCGACATCGGCCCGAACTTCCCGGACGCCGTTCAGGGCTGGTACGTGCCGCGCTACGTGGTTGAGGGGCCGGACGCCCCTGCCCCGGACCTCAAGAGCGTTCAGGATCTCGCAAACTACACCGAGGTGTTTCGCGACCGGGAAGAACCCGGCAAGGGGCGCTTCTACAATTGTCTGGCCGGCTGGGCGTGTGAAATCGTCAACACCCGCAAGCTTGAGGCCTATGGCCTCGCCGGGCTCTACACCAACTTCAAGCCCGGCACGGGCGAGGCCCTCACCGCAGCCGTCATTGCCGCCACACGCCGCAAGAAGCCCATTCTTTTCTATCACTGGACACCGTCCTGGCTTCTGGGTGCCATTGATGCCGTCAAGCTCGAAGAGCCGCCTTTCGAGCCTGAGGCCTTCGATGCCCTGCGGCGTCCTGATGCACCCCTGCCCAAAGGCGTCGCCTATCCTGTCGCCTCAGTTGCCATCGGCGTGAATTCCGATTTCGCAGATGCCGCCCCTGAGCTCATCAGCATGCTGACGGCCTATGAAACCACATCCAGTCTCGTGGCCGGTGCGCTGCTGGCGATGGAGCAGGACAAGCTCACTGCCGAAGAGGCAGCCGACGCCTTTCTCAAGGCCAATGCGCCGCTCTGGCAAGGCTGGATGCCTGCCCCGAACGCTGCGCGCCTGTCAGCTGCCCTCGGCCTCAACTAGCACCGGCGGGCAACCATGTTTCCTGATTTCGGCACCCCCCTGCGCGACTGGGCCAATGCGGCGCTGGATACCCTGATCATAGAGCACGGTGATGCCTTCGATGCTGTCTCGGATGCCCTCCTCTGGGTGTTCCTGCAGGTGGAAGGCCCGATCCGCGCCCTGCCGCCCTGGCTGGTGCTGGCGGCCACGGCACTCGCAGCCTTCGGTGCCTCGCGCCGCCTGTGGCCCACCCTGCTGGCTCCTGCGGGCCTCTGGTTCATCGGCACGCTGGGGGTATGGGACGAAGCCATGCAGAGCTTCGCCATCGTGCTCGTCTCGGTCATCTTCTGCGCAATTGCCGGTGTGCCGCTCGGCATCGCCATGGCCAAGAGCCAACGCGTCCGGTCCGCCATCTCCCCCCTGCTCGACCTGATGCAGACCATCCCAAGCTTCGTCTATCTCATTCCCGTGGCCATGCTCCTGGGGCTCGGCAAGGTCCCGGCGATCCTCGCCACCATCATCTATGCCCTGCCGCCGCTGGCCCGCCTGACCGAACTCGGCCTGCGGCAAATCGAGCCTGAGCTGCTGGAGGCAGCCGACGCCTTTGGCGCCACCGCCGCCCAGCGTCTCACGAGCGTGGAACTGCCCCTCGCGGTCCCCAGCATTCTTCAGGGCATCAACCAGACGACCATGATGGCCCTGGCCATGGTCGTCGTCGCCTCCATGATCGGCGCACCCGGCCTCGGCCAGACGGTGCTGGAGGGCCTCCAGCGGGCCGATGTAGGAACGGGGCTGATTGGAGGCACGGCCATCGTCATCCTCGCCATCGTGCTCGACCGCATCACCCAGGCCTTCGGTGCGCGCAAGCTTGCCAGCGGTCAGGAGACAGCGCCGTGATCCGCCTGTCCCACGTAACCCACCTGTTCGGTGATGACATCCGTCAGGGCCTCGCCGCCGCCAGACAGCAGGCGGGCCGTGACCGTATTCGCCAGACCCTCGACATGACCCTGGCCCTGGACGATGTGTCGCTCGACATCCCAACCGGCGAACTCTTCGTGGTGATGGGCCTCTCCGGCTCCGGCAAATCGACGCTCATCCGCCTCATAAACGGCCTGATCCGTCCCCAGATCGGCCGTGTGGATGTGGATGGCACGGATGTGTCAGGCCTGTCGCCGCGCGACCTCGTCCGGTTCCGGCGCAACCGCATCGCCATGGTGTTTCAGTCTTTCGGCCTCTTCCCCCACAAGACGGTCGGAGAAAATGCGGGCTTCGGACTGGCGATCGAAGGTTTGGGCCGGGCCGAGCGGGATGAGCGTGCACGCCATTGGCTCACCCGGGTTGGGCTCGAAGCCTATGTGGACGCCTATCCGGCCGAACTCTCCGGCGGCATGCGCCAGCGCGTCGGTCTGGCCCGTGCGCTTGCCGTCGATGCCCCGATCCTGCTGATGGATGAACCTTTTTCCGCCCTTGATCCGGTCACCCGAAACGACCTCCAGGGCTTGGTCCTGGAGCTGGAAGCAGAGCTCCAGCGAACCATTGTCTTCGTGACTCACGACTTTTCCGAAGCGGAGCGCCTGGCGGGCCGCATGGCCGTGCTTCATGAGGGCCGAATTGCCCAGACAGGCACCCCGGCCGAAATCCGTACCGCCCCCGCCGATGCCCATGTCGCAGCCTTCGTCGCGTCCGCCGTTGCCTAGGCGGTTTTTGGCCCGATGAGAATTGTCGGCCCCAGAATCCCGCGAAAAATGATCCAATCCCACCCTGCCTGCGTAGACGAACCATAATCAGGCAGGCACCCGGCCTGCCGGCCTATAGTTTGGTTCTTTAACGCAAGCGGTGAATTGATAGTGAGCAAGGATCGCGTCATCTTCTGGTTCCGGCAGGATCTCCGCATCGCGGACAATCCCGCGCTCAGCGCGGCTGCCGGGACGGAAAAAGAGGTCATCTGCCTCTACATCCTGGATGACGAGACGCCCGGAGAGTGGGCCATGGGCGGCGCCGGCTGCTGGTTCCTCCACCACGCCCTCGACAGCCTCGACAAGGACCTCAAGGGCCTGGGCTCCAAGCTAGTCCTCCGCGCAGGCAATGCGACAGAAGTGCTGCCCGATTTTGCCGATGAGATCAGCGCCACCGCGGTTTTCTGGAACCGCCTTTATGAACCCTATGCCATCAAGCGTGATAAGGCCCTCAAGGCCTGTCTGCGCGAGCGGGACATCGAAGTAGAAAGCTCCAATGCGAGCCTCCTGTTCGAGCCGTGGACGGTGGAAACCAAGTCCGGCGGCCCGTACCGCGTGTTCTCCCCCTTCTGGCGTGCCTGCATGCGTGATTGTCCGTCCCCGGACGAGCCCATAAAGGCGCCAAAGTCGCTCAAAACACCCAAGCAGCATCCACGGACAGAGAAGCTGGATGACTGGGGATTGCTCCCCACCAAGCCTGACTGGGCAAAGGGCTTTGCTGAGATCTGGACACCCGGTGAGCAGGGCGCGAAGGACCGGCTGGCATGGTTCCTCGACGAGGCCGCTGCCGACTACAAGGACAAGCGCGATCGCCCCGGTGTCAGAGCGACATCCGGTCTGTCCCCGCATTTGCATTTCGGCGACATCGGGCCGCGCCAGATCTATCACGCGGCGCGCGCGCAGGCCGAGAAGCAGGACGGAACGGCCAAGAGCATCGAGAAATTCATCGCCGAGCTCGGCTGGCGGGAGTTCTCCCATCACTTGCTCTATCACTTCCCCAGCCTGCCGACGGACAACTACCAGGAAAAGTTCGATGACTTCCCCTGGCGTGACAATGACGATGACCTGAAGCGCTGGCAGGAGGGCCAGACGGGCTATCCCATGGTCGACGCGGGCATGCGCGAACTCTGGCAGACCGGCTGGATGCACAACCGTGTGCGGATGATCGTGGCATCCTTTCTCGTGAAGCACCTTATGATCCACTGGCGCCATGGAGAGACCTGGTTCTGGGACACCCTGGTCGATGCCGACCTCGCCAACAATTCCGCAAGCTGGCAGTGGGTGGCAGGGTCCGGTGCCGATGCCGCGCCTTATTTCCGCATCTTCAATCCCATCACCCAGGGCGAGAAGTTCGATCCCGACGGAGACTATGTCCGCCGGTATGTGCCGGAGCTGGCGAACCTTCCCAACAAATATTTGTTCTCCCCATGGACAGCGCCCGATGACGTTCTGAAGGAGGCAGGTGTCACCCTCGGCCAGGACTACCCCGAACCCATCGTTGACCATTCCGCCGCCCGCGACCGGGCACTCGGCGGCTATGACGACATCAAGAAGGCCAGCTAGGCCGACAGGCCCTGCCTGGATAACCAAGGAAAGACAGCAGCCGATGAAAATCGCCATTGCAGGAACCGGCATCTCGGCCAACGCGGCGGCCTATACGCTGTGCCGCGAGCACGAGGTGACTGTCTATGAAAAGAACAGCCGCATCGGCGGGCACTCCAACACGGTCACCGTTGATTACGATGGCGTTGAGATCCCCGTGGACACGGGCTTCATCGTCTATAACGAGCTCAACTACCCGAAGATGACAAAGCTGTTTGCGGAGCTCGGCGTTGAGACCGAGGCCAGCGACATGAGCTTTGCCGTCTCCACCATGGACGGCCGGTTTGAGTGGTCGGGCCAGTCCGTGCGCAGCGTCTTCGCCCAGCGCCGCAACCTGTTCAGCCCGGGCTTCCTGTTCATGCTGCGTGAGATCTTCCGCTTCAACAAGATCGCGCGTGAGGATCTCGCTGCTGGCATGGCGGAAACAGTCTCGCTCGGCGACTATCTCCGTGAGCGGAACTTCTCCAGCCGCTTCATGCGCGACTATCTGCTGCCCATGGGCGCGGCCATCTGGTCCACGCCCGCCAGCGAGATGATGCGTTTCCCTGCGCGTAGCTTTCTCGACTTCTTCCGCAATCACCGCCTGATTGATCATGACCGCCCCCAATGGCGCACAGTGACCGGCGGGTCGCAAAGCTACGTCAAGAAGCTGACGGCTCCTTTCGCAGACCGGATACGCCTTGGTACAGGCATTGCCGGCGTCACCCGTGAAGGCAACGGTATCACGGTGACCGACACCAATGGCCAGCGGGAGCATTTCGATCACCTCGTCATCGGCGCCCACTCAGATGAAGCTCTGGCGATGCTTGCCGACCCGTCTGACGCTGAACGTGAAATCCTCGGCGCGATCCGCTACACGCCGAACGAGGTCTACCTGCACCGGGATCCTTCCCTGATGCCGCGCCGCCGCCGTACGTGGTCGGCGTGGAACTATCTGTCACCAGGACGGTTGGACAGGGGCGATGCCCTGTCGGTGACATACTGGATGAACAAGCTGCAGAACATCGACGAGCGCTATCCGCTCTTCGTGACGCTCAACCCGGCCCGCCCGCCGCGTCCGGAGCTGACCTTCGCGCACATCACCTATGATCACCCGATGTTTGATACGGCCGCCCTCAAGGCGCAGACGGAGATCGACACCATCCAGGGCACCAACAATACCTGGTACTGCGGTGCATGGTGTGGCTATGGCTTCCATGAGGATGGCCTGTCGTCCGGCCTCAAGGCCGCTGAAATGCTGCAGCAGGCCGCCCGCTTCACAAGCGCCAAGCCTGGTCTGCTACCTTTCGTCGAGGCTGCCGAATGAGCATTACCGAGGCCCCGGCAAACGGCATCAGCGCGCCCCCGGCGCGGCTCTATTTCGGCAGGGTCATGCACGCACGCTCCAGGCCCCGCACCCACCGCTTCATTTATCGCGTCTTCTCGATGCTCATCGATATCGACAGGGTGCAGGAAGCAGGCCGTCGCAGCCGCCTCTTCTCCATCGACCGGTTCAACCTTTTCAGCTTCCACCGCAAGGACCATGGCCTGCGCGACGGCTCATCGCTCCGCGCCCACATCGTCAGTCTGCTGACGGAGGCAGGAATTTCCGAGCCGCGTCACATCCGGCTCCTCTGTTATCCGCGCATCCTCGGATATGTGTTCAACCCGCTGTCCGTTTACTATTGCTACGACGCCCGGGCCCACCTGACGACTTTGGTCTACCAGGTGCACAACACCTTCGGGGACGTGCACAGCTACGTGGCGCCGGTACAGGCACCTGAACGAGATGGCCGCATTGTCCGCCAGACGCGCGACAAGAACCTCCACGTCTCCCCTTTCGTCGGCATGGCAGCCACCTACGACTTTGCTCTGGATGACCCGGCGGAGCGTATTGCCATTCACATCCGTGAAAGCGATGAGAACGGCCCTTTCCTGCTGGCAACCTTTGATGGCGAGGCGCGGCCCTTCACCACGCGCAGCCTCGCAACAGCGTTTGTCATCTATCCGCTGATGACCGTGAAAGTGATGGCCGCAATCCACTTTGAAGCCCTGCGCCTGTGGCTGAAGGGCGTGCCCTTCTTCCGCAGCCCCGGAAAACCGCCAGCCTTGGCCAGCGCCGACGGGCCCTCGGGCGGGCCGCGCGGCAACGCTATTGACCCGGCCAAGGCTCCTGCAACAAGCTATCCAGATAGCAGTAACGCCAAGGCAGCTTGATCAAGATGACCCAGTCAGTTCTTTCAAGTGGTGCTGTGCGTAACAGCAGTGCCCCGGTTCAGGCGACACCGGAAGTTCTCGATGCCCTCAGCGGCGTGCCCCGCCTCGTGCGGATGGCGCTGCGCATGCTGCTCGGCATCGAAAGCGGCAGCGTCACCGTCACGCTCCCCGGCGGCACCGCCCTGCGTTTCGAAGGCCGCCGGCCCGGCGGTCATGGCGAACTCCAGCTCAACAATTACAGCGCCGTGCGCCGGCTTCTCACTGGCGGCGGCATAGGCTTCGCCGAAGCCTATATCGCCGGTGACGTGGATTCGCCGGACCTTGCCCGCTTCCTCGAAGTCTTTGCCCGAAACCGCCAGATGATGATGAAGGCGCTGCGCATGGGCATGTTCGACTGGGTGCACCGCCTCTATCACAAGATGCGGCCCAACACGCGCCGTGGGGCACGCCGCAACATCCATGCGCATTATGATCTCGGCAACGAGTTCTATGGCCTGTGGCTTGACCCGACCATGACCTACTCGTCCGCCATCTTCAAAGAGGGCATGAATGATCTGGCCTCGGGCCAGCATGAAAAGTATCGCGCCCTCGCCAGGTCCATGGATCTCCGGCCCGAGCACCATGTCCTGGAGATCGGCTGCGGATGGGGCGGCTTTGCGGAATACGCCGCGACCGAGATTGGCTGCCGCGTCACAGGCGTCACCATCTCCGAAGAGCAGCTCAAATTCGCCCGCCAGCGGATGGCGCGTCAGGGCCTCAGCGACCGTGTCGAAATCCGCTTCCAGGATTACCGCGACATCCCGGAAACCTATGACCGGGTGGCCTCTATTGAAATGTTCGAAGCCGTTGGCGAAGCCTATTGGCCGACCTATTTCGGCAAGGTCCGCGATGTGTTGAAACCAGGCGGCAAGGCCGCGCTGCAGATCATCACCATTGCGGATCACGCCTTCGAGGACTATCGCCGCTCAACAGATTTCATCCAGCGCTACATCTTCCCCGGCGGCATGCTGCCGTCGCCCACTGCCCTGCGCGACCAGATCGCCCAGGCAGGGCTCAGCTTTGTGGGCAGCCGGGAGTTCGGGCTCGATTACGGCCGGACCCTGCGTCAGTGGCAGGAGCGTTTTGCCGCCGCCTGGCCAAAGATCGAACCTCTGGGCTTCGACACCCGCTTCCGCCGTCTCTGGCACTTCTACCTCGCCTATTGCGAAGCCGGGTTCAATTCGGCCAACACGGATGTGACGCAGGTCACGCTGGCCCGCGCCTGATCCTGCATCCATGAAAGTCACCACAGCCCAGCAGTGGTGGTACGCCCTGCCGGGCCTGCCCCTCGCCGCCCTCACCCTGCCCGTCTACGTCTTCGTGCCCACCTATTACGGTGAGCTTGGCGTCTCGCTGGCGCTCATCGGCACCGTGCTGCTGGCGGTGCGGGTGCTTGACGCGGTCAGTGATCCCCTCATCGGCTATGTCAGCGACCGGGTGCATGTGCCGTTGCTCGGCGGCCTTGGCCGCCGCAAGCCATGGCTGCTCGTGGGCATGCTGCCCACGCTCCTTGCACTCTGGATGGTGTTCGTGCCGCCCGATCGTCCGGATGCGGGCTATCTCCTCATCTGGAGCACGGTTCTCTCCATCGGCTGGACCCTCATGCTGCTGCCCTACAATGCCTGGGGCGCCGAGCTGGCCGAGGACTATGACGGCCGCACCGACGTAACGGCCCGCCGGGAAGGCTTCACGGTGCTGGGCACCCTGCTGGCGACGGCCCTGCCCGTCTTGCTGGGTGTCTGGGACGGAAGCACGTCTGCGGGCCTGGGTGACGCGCTGCACGGCCTCGCAATCGCCCTGCTGCTCCTTGTGCCTTCAACGGTCCTTCTCGCCCTGTGGCGCGTGCCGCGCGAACGGGACAGAGGCCACGCCCGCATCCGCCTGCGTGATGGCTTGAAGGTGCTGCGCGGCAACAAGGCTTTCACGCGCCTAATCTCGGCGTTTCTCATCAACGGCTGGGCCAACGGCCTGCCTGCCTCGCTCTTTGTCCTGTTCGTCACCCACGTGCTTGTGGCGCCGGAGATGGTGGGGCCGCTGCTCTTCGCCTATTTCCTGTCCGGCGTCATCGCCATCCCCGGCTGGGTTGCCCTGTCGCGGCGGTTCGGCAAACACCGGGTCTGGGTCGGTTCCATGACCCTCGCCTGCGTCACCTTCCTATGGGTTCCGTTCCTTAGCGCTGGCGACATCTGGACCTTCGGCCTCATCGTGGTTCTGTCGGGTTTTGCCGTTGGGGCTGACCTCGTCCTGCCCGCCGCCATCCAGGCAGATGTCGTGGATGTGGATACGGCGGAAACCGGCGAGCAACGGACAGGCCTCTATTTCGCCCTGTGGAGCCTCGCCACCAAGCTGTCTTTGGCCCTTGCGGCCGGAATTGCGTTCCCGCTGCTCGAATTTGCCGGGTTCCGGGCTGATCTGGCCCCCGGCGCGGATGGCAACACTCCGTCGAGTTTATTCGCACTTTCAATGCTTTATGCCGGTTTGCCGGTGATCCTGAAGCTGCCCGCGCTCGTACTTATGTGGAATTTCCCATTGAGCCGGGATGCTCAGGGAGAGCTGCGCAAGACCATCGACACTGCGGCAGATATCTGAGCCCATCCGGGACCCGGCCCTCTCGATGGGGTGCGTGAAAGGTCCTCAAGCATGGTGTCCGCCCCGACAGGCCAAGACCTGCGACTGGAAGAATTCCTCGAGGGCAGCCTTGTGGCTGAAGGCGAGTTCCGGGATCCGTTCGGCCGCGTGCGCCGGACCTTCACCGCCCAGCTCACCGGAACGCGACTGCCCAATGCTATCCGGGTGGAAGAGCACTTCCTCTACAATGATGGTGAGACCGATGACCGTGAATGGCTGATCGAGGTCTTGGGTGATGGCCATTACCGCGGCACCGCCAACGACGTCGTCGACGTGGCCGAGGGCCGCGTCCACGGCAACCGGCTGGACTGGCGCTACCCGATCGAGCTCAAGATCAATGGCCGTCCCTGGCGGCTCACATTCGCAGATCGCTTCGAGCTTGATGGCACAGGCGCCCTCATCAACACGGCCAGGGTCAGCAAGTTCGGCCTGCCGGTCGGTTCCGTCTACCAGGTCATCCGCAAGGCTCCGGCCCTGGCAGCAGGGCAAGCCGCCGACTGAAGCCTAATCGCCGGTCGGCACCTCGGGTGTGGTGGCAGGATCGCTCCACCCCGTCACGCGGCGCACAAGCCCCAGCCGCCAGGCCGTGGGCAGCAACCCGATCAGTTTCAGCACATAGGTAAAGCGTTTCGGGAAGGTGATCTCGAAAGCATCTGTCTGCAAACCGGCGGCAATGCGCTTGGCTGCCTTGTCCGACGCCATGAGCGCCGGCATCGGGAACGGATTATCTTTGGTGGCCGGCGTGTCAATAAAGCCGGGATTGATCACCTGCACATGGATGCCGATCGGATCAAGCTCGATGCGCAACGTCTCAGCCAGGTTGATGAGCGCCGCCTTGCTGGCCCCATAGGCTGCACTCGTCGGCAGCCCGCCATATCCCGTAACCGACGCCACAATGGCAATCTGGCCCTGTCCTGCTTCGCGCATGGCGGCAATCACCGGCCCGAGGCAATTGGCAACTCCGACAAGGTTGACGTTGAAGGTGGGGCCGAACGCCCTGGCACTGAAGTTACGCGCATCCACCGGGAGATAGACCCCGGCATTAAGAACCGCCAGCGCCAGCGGTCCCACGCCGCTTGCGATCTCCCGCGCGATCTCAGTCATGCGGTCATGATCCGTCACGTCGCCGGGAAAGGCATGGATGCGTCCCTTGAGGGCGTGGGCCTCCATCACCAGCGACGCCAGTTCATCCTCGCTGCGGGCCGTAGCGGCCACGGTCCAGCCGTCACCGGCAAGCTGCAGCGCCACATCCCGCCCGATGCCTGAACTGGCGCCCGTCACCCAGGCAGCACCATGTGTCGGGTCAAGCGGAGAAGCCATCGGGAATCCTGTCAGTGTTGAAAGAGAGACTGGAGAATGCGCCCGAACGGCCCGGTCAGCCGCATCGGCGCTTCGTTCACAGCAAAACAGATGCAGGTGTCCCCCGGTTCCGCAATCGGCCGGTGGTCAACCGCGTGATCGGCAAGCTCCACGTCCCCGGGGCCAAACCGCCCCGCATCGTCGCGGAAGGCGCCCTGCAGCACGAGCGTGGCCTCGAGGCCGCCATGGGTGTGCTGAGGCATGGCGCGGCCCGGCTCAATGCGCAGCAGGCGCGCGATGATGCCGTTATCTTCGAGCTCCTTGAGGCGATACTCGTAGGCGCCACGGCCGCGCCATTTCCAAGCGAGGTCCGCCGCAGGTTTGCCTACAATTTCCGCAAGCGATGGCGGCATAACGCTGTCGTGGACAGGCCCGTCTGGCAGCGCCTGTTCGACCAGCGCCGCATCATCCATCTTGAAGCCAAGAGAAAACGGCTCCGCGGTCTCAAGCAGGTAACCGCCAACGTCCTCTATCCGCGCCGCTACCGCACGCTTTTGCGGGTTCAGCTCTAGATAGGCTTCTGCAAGAGCCGAGGCTGCCCGCGGCAACCGGCCGAGAGCATGCTGAGTGACCAGCCAGTCGGTGGTCGGCGCTGTGGGGGACTCAATGGATCCGTGCGGCATGGGGCAACTCGTCAGGCAAACGCGGCCCCGAATGCCGGTATAGGCAACGCGTCAGGAAACGGCAGTTTTTCGCCATTCCCGCCGGGGCAGGTGAATTTTCATAACAGTTACGGGCACATAGGCCATCCGGATCACCGGCAGGGCCGATGAAATTATCTGCTGGCCGGTGCACGCCAACACGCGCGGTTGCGCCCCGTGCCCCCGGTTCCTATTTTCCAGTCTCCGAGCGGAACCACATTCCGACAATGTGGATCGCCAGAAAACACGACGATCAGCGAGGATAGTCTCCATGAATGCCACCGGCAGCTCCAGAATCAAGAACGGCATTGTGGACGCCATCGGCAATACGCCGCTGATCCGCCTGAAAAAGGCATCTGAAGAAACCGGCTGCGATATCCTCGGCAAGGCGGAATTCATGAATCCCGGCCAGTCGGTCAAGGACCGTGCCGCCCTGTTTATTATTCAGGATGCGGTGAAGCGCGGCACGCTGAAGCCCGGCGGCACCATCGTCGAGGGAACCGCCGGCAACACGGGCATCGGCCTTGCCCTCGTGGGCAATGCTTTGGGGTTCCGCACGGTGATTGTGATCCCCGAGACCCAGACGCAGGAAAAGAAGGACATGCTGCGGCTCGCTGGCGCCGAGCTCATCGAGGTCCCGGCGGTGCCCTACAAGGACCCGAACAACTACGTGAAATATTCGGGCCGCCTCGCTGAGGAACTGGCCGAAAAAGAACCCAACGGCGCCATCTGGGCCAACCAGTTCGACAACGTGGCCAATCGCGAGGGCCATATCCAGACCACGGCCCCGGAGATCTGGGAGCAGACCGGCGGCAAGGTCGACGGTTTCATCTGCGCAGTCGGCACCGGCGGTACCCTGGCAGGCGTCGCCATGGGCCTGCGCGAGAAGAAAAAGGACATCGTCATAGGCATTGCCGACCCGATGGGGGCAGCGCTGTACAACTACTATGCCCATGGCGAACTCAAGGCCGAAGGCACTTCGATCACCGAGGGCATCGGCCAGGGCCGCATCACGGCCAACCTAGAAGGCCTGTCTGTGGATGAGCCGTTCCAGATTCCCGACGAGGAAGCACTGCCCGTCGCTTTCGACCTGCTGGAACATGAAGGCCTGTGCCTTGGCTCCTCCAGCGGCGTGAATGTCGCCGGTGCAATCCGCCTGGCGAAGAAGATGGGTCCTGGCCACACCATCGTGACCATCCTTTGCGACTACGGCACGCGCTATCAGTCAAAGATGTTCAACCCGGCCTTCCTGAAGGAAAAGGGTCTGCCGGTGCCGCAATGGCTGGATACGAAATGACAGGCGCTTGCGCCGCCGAGGACGAGCGGGTCCTCGTCTCTACCGGTTGGCTGGCCGACAGGCTCGGTATGCGCGACATCAAGGTCGTCGACGCCTCCTGGCACATGCCGTCAACCGGCCGTGACGCCCGGGCGGAGCACACCGAGGCACATATTCCGGGTGCGGTCTTTCTAGATATCGACGTGGTGGCGGACACGAACTCCGACCTTCCGCACATGCTGCCGCCGGCGCATCTCTTCGCTGAGGCTGTCGGCGGACTTGGCATTACCGGGGATGATCAGGTCGTCATCTATGACACCGCGGGCCTCTTCTCCGCGCCGCGTGCATGGTGGATGTTCCGCGCCATGGGGCATGATCGCGTGGCCGTGCTGGATGGCGGCCTGCCGCGCTGGCAGGCAGAAGATCGGCCGATTGAGACGGGACCGGTAACCGCAGCCCCCCAGCCTTACACCGCGATGCTCAAACCAGATCTCGTTGCGGGCCTCGATGACGTCCGCCAGGCGATCACTGATGGCTCCCGCCAGGTAATCGACGCCCGCCCGGCGCAGCGCTTTGACGGCGAAGTAGACGAACCCCGACCGGGCTTGCGGCGGGGCCACATGCCCGGCTCGGTCAACGTGCCCTTCGATGAGATTGTCACCGGAGGCGCCCTGCGCCCGCCGGAGCAGCTGGAGGCCCTGTTTGCCACCCGTGGCGTCAATGTGGGCATGCCCGCCATCACGAGCTGTGGCTCCGGTGTCACCGCAGCCATTGTGTCACTGGCCCTCGCACGCATAGGCGCGCCGGACGGCAGCCTCTATGATGGTTCATGGGCTGAATGGGGCGGTCGCCCGGACCTGCCCGTCGCCCTCGCTTGACCCCACCTCCCGCGAAAGACCATGGGCCGCAAACACAAGACCACGGTTACCTTCCTGAGCATGGATGCCGACCCGGACAACCATGTCCCGGTACCTGCGCGCAAGATGGCACTCATGCGGTGCATGAAGCCGCCGCTTCATTTCTACCGCTATCTCTATGATGCCATCGGGCGCGACCACCTCTGGGTTGATCGCAAGCGCAAGAGCGACGAGGAACTCGCCGCCATCATCCATGACGATCTGACCGAGATCTATGTGCTCTATGTCGATGGCGCACCCGCAGGATTCGCGGAGCTCAACTTCCGCGAACCTGGCCTTTGCGAACTGGTCTATCTCGGCCTGACGCCGGACAGCGTCGGCGGCGGCCTTGGTGAATACCTGCTGGCCCAGGCCATCGACATTGCCTGGCAGCACCCCATCACCAAGATGAAGGTGCAGACCTGCACCCTAGACCACCCCCGCGCCCTCGGCCTCTATCAGCGCCTCGGCTTTGTGCCTTATGCCCAGACGGAAACCGAGGTCGAAGAACTCGACTAATGCAGGATCTGGCTGAGGAACAATTTGGTCCGCTCGTTCTGCGGATTTGAGAAGAAGGCTTCGGGCTCGTTCATTTCAACGATCTGCCCGTCATCCATGAAGATCACCCGGTTCGCGACGGTGCGCGCGAAGCCCATCTCGTGGGTGACCACCAGCATCGTCATGCCGTCTTCCGCCAGCGACACCATCACGTCCAGCACTTCCTTAATCATCTCCGGATCAAGCGCCGACGTGGGTTCGTCAAACAGCATGATACGAGGGTTCATGCAAAGCGAGCGGGCAATGGCGACGCGCTGCTGCTGGCCGCCGGAGAGCTGACCCGGATATTTGTGGGCCTGCTCGGGAATGCGCACGCGCTCCAGATATTCCATCGCCTGTTCTTCGGCCTGCTTGCGCGGCATCTTCCGCACCCAGATCGGCGCCAGAGTGCAATTGTCCAGCACCGTCATGTGCGGAAACAGGTTGAAATGCTGGAACACCATGCCGACCTCGCGGCGGATCTCATCCACCTTCTTCAGGTCGTCCGTCATCTCGATGCCATCAACGATGATGCGGCCCTTCTGATGCTGTTCCAGCCGGTTGACGCATCGGATCAGGGTGGATTTACCCGAGCCGGACGGCCCGCAAATGACGATGCGCTCGCCTTTGAAGACATCAAGGTCGATGTCGCGCAGCACATGGAAGTCGCCATACCACTTGTTCATCGACCTGATCTCGATGGCTTTCTCCTGTGAGACAGTCATGCGGGAAGTGTCCACCTGGCCCTTTTCGGGCAGGTGCGGCGTTCGGTCAGTCATTCCGGTGTCCCGTATCCAGGCGCCGTTCCATGTAGCGGGAATATTGCGACATGCCGGCGCAGATGACGAAATAGAAGAAACCCGCGAACACATAGCCGGTAGCGGCCGTCTGCGGGGTGGCCCATGTCGGGTCTGTGAAATTGAGCTGGATGATGCCCAGGAGGTCGAACAGGCCGATGATCAGCACCAGCGTCGTATCCTTGAATAGCGCAATGAAGGAATTGACGATGCCGGGGATCACGGTCTTCAGGGCCTGCGGCAGGATGATGAAAATCATCATCTGCCAGTAATTGAGGCCCAGCGCCTGCGCCCCTTCATACTGTCCGCGCGGCACGGCTTGCAGCCCGCCGCGCACCACTTCCGCCATATAGGCCGCTGAGAACAACGCCACGGCGATGAGGCAGCGCAGCAGCTTGTCGAAGGTCACATCCTCCGGCAGGAACAGCGGCAGCATCACGCTGGCCATGAACAGCACGGTGACAAGCGGAACGCCGCGCCAGATCTCGATGAAGCCGATCGACAGCATGCGGATCACCGGCATCTGAGATCGTCTGCCCAGCGCCAGCAGGATGCCAAGCGGCAGCGAGGCGACGATGCCGGTAATGGCAACCACCAGCGTCACCAGCATGCCGCCCCAAAGTGCCGTCTCCACTTCTTCAAGCCCCATCACGCCGCCGGTCAGCAGGAAGAAGGCGATGATCGGATAGGGCAACAGCAGATAAAGCGCGTTCCAGAACTTGAACGGCACGCGCGGGATCAGCATGGGGATCAGCCCGGCAATCCCGAGGAAGAAGGTCCAGTCCACCCGCCAGCGCTCCTCCAGCGGATAACGCCCGTAGATGAACTGATCGAACTTCGCATCAATGAAGGGCCAGCAGGCCCCCGCCCCGTCACGCAGACAGGCTTGCCTGTCCGTCCCGGTAAAGGTGGCCGAGAGCAACGCCCAGTCGAGAATGGGCGGCACGATGCTGTAGAGCAGCCACGCGCCCAGAAGCGTCAGCGCCGTGTTGGACCAGGAGGAAAACAGGTTCTCCCGCATCCACGCCACCACACCGGTGGTCCGGCGCGGCGGCGGAAGCGGCGCTTTTTCCTTGGTACGCACATAAGCGATGTTGGCAGTCACGTCACTCATGGGCTAGCGCTCCACCAGCGCGATGCGCGCATTGTACCAGTTCATCAGAAGGCTCGTGGCGATGGAGAGCGTGAGATAAACCGACATGGTGAGAAACAGGATCTCCACCGCCTGCCCCGTCTGGTTCAGCACCGTCCCGGCGAAGACCGAGACAAGGTCCGGATAGGCAATGGCAACAGCCAGCGACGAATTCTTGGTCAGATTGAGATACTGGTTCGTCAGCGGCGGGATGATGACCCGCAGCGCCTGCGGGATGATGATGAGCCGCATCGTCTGGCCCGGCGTCAGGCCCAGCGCGGATGCGGCTTCGCTCTGCCCCTTGTTCACTGCCTGGATGCCCGCGCGCACATTCTCGGCAATGAACCCTGCCGTATAGATGCCCAGGGCCAGCACCAGCGAAATCAGTTCCGGGATCAGCGTCACGCCGCCGGCAAAATTAAGCCCCCGCAAGCCGGGATACTCAAAACTCATCGGCAGACCGAGAATGAGGAACACGAGCAGCGGAAAGCCCGCGACCAGCCCGAGTGTCCAGTACAGCACCGGAAATTGCTGCCCGGTCATTTCCCGCCGCCGGCGCGCCCATCGCGCAATGCCGAACGACACAAGAACCCCCAGGGCCAGCACGATGAGCACGAAGCCGAAGCCATCTTCCGCCAGCGGCCGCGGCAGGTAGATGCCCCGATTATTGATGAACACGCTTCCGGCAATCTCGATGCTCTGCCGGGGGCCGGGCACGGACCGCAGCACCGCGAAGTACCAGAAGAAGATGTGCAGAAGCAGCGGGATATTCCGCATCGTTTCCACATAGATGAAGCAGATCTGCCGGATCAGCCAGTTGCGCGACAGGCTGCCGATCCCGACGAGAAACCCGATGAGCGTGGCCAGCACGATGCCGATGGCTGCGACCAGCAGCGTATTGAGCAGGCCGACGAGGAACGCGCGGCCATAGCTGGATTCTTCCGTATAGCTCACCAGCGTCTGAATGATGCCGAACCCGGCAGTCGTGTCCAGAAAGCCGAAGCCGGATGCAATGCTGGCCCGCTCCAGATTGCTGACAGCATTGGTCCAGAACTCGGTGCCGACCCACACGACAAGGGCCAGCGTCACCAGCTGGTAGACAATGCCCCGCACTCGTGGGTCATAGAGAAATGCCGCGCGGGGGACATCGTCTCCAGCTGCCGGCGCGGATGATTTGGAAGGATCACTCATACGGTGACGTGCTTGCTCTGCCTGCCCGAAAAAAAGCGGCGCGCTGATCGATTCCGCAATCAGCGCGCCCCTGTAACCGTCACATGATGTTTAGCGGACCGGCATGGCGTAGTGAAGGCCGCCATCCTTGTACAGAGCATTTTGCCCGCGCTTGAGCGCCAGCGGCGTCGCCGAGCCCACATGCCGCTCGAAGCTCTCACCATAATTGCCGACGCTCTTGATGATGTTGTAGGCCCAGTCATTGGACAGGCCCAGCGCTTCGCCATAGGCACCTTCCGTGCCCAGCAGGCGCTTGATCGCCGGATTCTCGCTGGCCTTCATCTCATCCACATTGGCCGAGTTGATGCCAAGCTCTTCCGCCTCGATCATCACGTTGAGCGTCCAGCGCACGATGTCCAGCCATTGGTCATCGCCCTGCCGCACCACAGGCCCGAGCGGTTCCTTGGAAATGATCTCGTCCAGAATGATGTGCGCGTCAGGGTCTTTCAGCTTCAGGCGTTGCGCCGCAAGACCCGAGACATCGGTGGTGTACACATCGCAGCGGCCGGCATCATAGGCACCCACAACCTCATCGGACTTCTCGAAGGAGATGATCTTGTATTCGAGATTGTTGGCCCGGAAGAAGTCGGCGATGTTGAGCTCGGTCGTGGTGCCGGAATTGGTGCACAGATTGGCGCCGTTGAGGTCAAGCGCACTGGTAATGCCCAGATCCTTGCGCACCATCATGCCCTGGCCGTCATAGTAGTTAACGCCTGCGAAGTTCAGGCCGAGGGACGTATCCCGGTCCATGGTCCAGGTGGTATTGCGGGTCAGCACGTCAATCTCACGCGACTGCAACGCCGTAAACCGCTCCTTGGCAGACAGCGGCCTGTAGCGAGCAGCACTCGGGTCGCCGAAGATCCCCGCGGCCACAGCGCGGCACAGATCAACGTCCAGCCCCGTCCACTCCCCGGTCGCGTCAGGATTGGCGAAGCCCGGCAGGCCCTGGTTCACCCCGCACTGGACAAAACCGCGTTCCTTGACGGCTGACAGGGTCGGACCCGCATCCGCCGGTGCGGCCAGTGCCGAGGTGCTGAAGGCTGCGGCCATTGCCAGCCCGCCGATGCAGGCGGCAGCCGTGCGCCTGAAGGCGGGGAGAAGGATGGTGGTCATGAATCTGTTCCTCGCACGTGAATGTAGCCGGGTCCGGACAGGCCGGCCGTCTGACACGGAATTTTGTGGTTCAGCGCGCCTTATGCGGCCTTTGCCGGGAGTGTAACATTGTTGACCGGCTGAACCAGTGGTTTACGCGGAAAGTCTCATGACGTCCGCTTGACCCGCCCGGTCGCCGCACCGCAGAAAAACACACTCCGTAACCGGAAAATCCGGCAGCGCTCATGCCGATCCGGCTCACGAAAGAGGCACTCATGAAGGACGAGACCAAGGCAGTCCATGCGGGTCGGGACCCGCACAACAACCACGGCATCGTCAATCCGCCCGTCTATCACGCCTCCACCATCCTCTACCCCACCTATGAGGATCTGAAGCACCCCAAGACGCGCGTGCAATATGGCCGCCGCGGTACACCAACGACTTTCGCGCTGGAAGACGCCGTGGTGGCACTCGAAGGGGGGCATGGCTGCAAGATCGTCCCGTCAGGCCTCAGCGCGGTTACCACCGCCCTGCTCGCCTTGCTCGGGTCCGGTGACCATCTGCTGATGACTGACAATGCCTACGGTCCAACCCGCACCTTCTGCGACACCTTCCTCAAGCGCATGGGCGTGGAAACCACCTATTACGATCCGACAATCGCCGGCGGTATCGCAGACCTGATCCGCGACACCACGAAAGTCGTTTTCACGGAAAGCCCCGGTTCCCTGACGTTTGAAGTGCAGGACATTCCGGCCATCGCGGACGCTGCCCATGCCAGGGGCGTGAAAGTGGTGCTCGACAACACATGGGCGTCCCCCCTCTTCTTCAAGCCTTACGAGCATGGGGTGGATGTCTCCATTCAGGCCGCGACGAAATACATCGTCGGCCATGCGGACACTCTGCTGGGCACCATCACCGCCAATCAGGAAACCTTCTCGGCCATTCACGCCGCACACGGACAATTGGGCCAATGCGCCGGGCCGGACGATATCTATCTCGCGCTTCGCGGCCTGCGCACCATGGATGTCCGCCTGAAACAGCACATGCAGCAGGGCATAGACTTCGCCAAATGGCTTGAAACGCGCGACGAAGTGGATTTTGTCCTGCATCCCGCATTGCCCAGTCACCCGCAACATGACCTGTGGAAGCGGGATTTCCTCGGGGCCAGCGGGCTTTTTTCGGCCGTCCTGAAACCCGTCAGCGACACGGCGCTGTCAGCCATGCTGGATGACCTCGAGCTATTCGGCATGGGCTATTCATGGGGCGGCTTTGAAAGCCTTGTCGTCCCTTCCGACCCTGCGAAGATCCGCACTGCAACGGGCTGGGACGCCCCCGGCCCCCTGCTCCGTTTCCACGTGGGCCTGGAAGCACTGGATGACCTCAAGGAAGATCTCGACAAGGGATTTCAACGCATGAAAGCCGTCTCGTGATCCTCAAGCCCCTGCGTCCTCTTCTGCTGCTGTCTGCTGTGCTGATCACGATGCTGGTCACCGTGCCGCGTGCCGCGCATGCGGATACGCCCGTGCTGGTCTTTGCCGCCGCAAGCCTGACCAACGCGGTGACGGAAATCGCACGCGCATTCGAGGCAGAAACAGGCCGGCCGGTCACGCCGGTCTTCGACGCTACATCGCGGGCAGCACGACAGATAACCGAAGGCGCACCCGCCCAAATGCTGATCGCCGCCAACCGCGACTGGGTTGATTGGCTGATCACCTGCGGCCAGGCAGAAGCCACATCCCGACAGGTCCTCGCGCGAAATACCCTGGTCCTCGTTGCCGCATCTAGAGCGGCAACCACGGACGAAGTGTTCTCCGAACAAAACCCGCTCCTCGATGTACGACGGTTTGCGATTGCCGACCCGGAGGGCGTTCCCGCCGGCATCTATGCGCGCCAGTCTCTTGAGGCGATCGGTATGTGGGACAGGTTGGAAGCACGTCTCATTCGCGGCGACAACGTCCGCACCGTCCTTGCATGGGTGGGTACCGGCGCAGCGGATGCCGGTCTCGTCTATGCCAGTGACGCCGCCATAGCGCCGCGTCTCGCCGTTGCCGCAGTGGTTCCGGATCATCTCCATGATGCGATCCTCTACGAGGCTGTGCTGACACGTGACGCCCCGGCGGAGGCTCAGGCCTTCCTGTCCTACCTTTCTTCGGATTCTGCGCGTAAAGTTTTCACGGGCTTCGGCTTTTCATCGCCGCCCCCAGCTGACCAGATCCAACCCCAACCGTCCCCAACGGCGGAGGCATGCGGGTAGGCCATGGGCAATATCACCGATGCAGAATGGCAGGCGCTCTGGGTGTCCGTCTCCGTTGCGGGAACCGGCCTCCTGGTCACCATGCCGCTTGCTCTTCTCACCGGCTGGGCGCTCGCCCGCTGGACATTCTGGGGCAAGACGGCCCTCGATATCCTCGTCCACCTGCCGCTTGTCATGCCGCCGGTTGCCCTCGGCTATCTGCTGCTCTTGGCACTCGGGCCCCGCGGACCATTGGGGAGCGTGCTGGATAGCTGGTTCGGTGTCAGTCTCGCCTTCTCGTGGTCCGGCGCTGTGCTTGTCGCGGCAGTCAGCGGCTTTCCCCTTGCCGTCCGCGCCATTCGTATTTCAGCTGAGAATGTGGAGGAGCGGCTGATGCAGGCCGCCCGCACGCTCGGCCAGTCGCCCCTTGGCGCATTCGTTACCGTCGCCCTGCCCTTGATGCTGCCCGGTATTGTCGCCGGCGCGGTGCTGGCTTTTGCCCGTGCCTTGGGCGAGTTCGGCGCGACAATCACTTTCGCCGCCTCCATTCCCGGCGAGACGCGCACCCTGCCCCTGGCCCTTCACAGTTTTCTGCAACTGCCCGGCGGCGAAGACGCGGCATTGCGCGTGCTGGCCCTATCGGTAACGGTGGCGGTCGCAGCGCTTGTCGCCTCCGAGATTCTCGTGCGCCGCGCCACGCGGCGTTGAGCCTGCCACCCGAAGCAAGGAAGAACTGCACCCGATGGATATCAAGTCCGAGATTTCCGGCAAGGTCTGGAAGATCGAAGCCACCCCCGGCACCGAAGTCGAAGAGGAAGATGCGATCGTCATCCTGGAATCCATGAAGATGGAAATCCCCGTAGCGGCACCACGCGATGGCAAGGTAACGGAGATACTGGTGGCCGAGGAAGACCTGGTGGAGGAAGGCCAGATCGTGGCCCGTATGGAGGACTGACCCATGCTGTATCCCTCTCTGCTGGCAACAGCCATGGCCGTCCTGCTCCTAGCGGTGCCGCATGCACCGGCCCTGGCACAGGATGGGGATGTCGTGGGCAATGCGCTGGCCGGCCAGGAATTGGCTCAGAACCTGTGCGCTCCCTGCCACGCCCTCAATGACGGGCAGCCGTCACCCAACGAGGCTGCACCGGGCTTCCCGAACCTTGCCCTCACATACCCGCCCGAACACTTGGCCGAGGGTTTCGCGGAAGGGATCGTTGTCGGCACCGATGCGCATATCGCCATGCCGCAATTCGAGATGACGCCGGAACAGATTAATGACCTGATTGCCTATCTCGACACAGTCCTGCCGCCGCCTCTGCCTTCAGCGGAAGATGCGGGGACGGACGGCATGGAAGCTGTGCCTCAATAAGCATCCTCGCCAAACAGGCGCGCCAGATAGGGCGTCAGGAAGACGCCCTCCGGATCAAGGCGCTTGCGGACAGCCTGAAAATCATCCCACCGCGGATAAAGCGGAGCCAGTTCCCGTGCGGTCAGCGTGTGCAGCTTGCCCCAATGCGGCCGCCCGCCATAGGCGCGGAAGATGGCTTCCGCCCCGTCGAACAGACGCCGATAGGGCTGGCGTGCATATTGGTGCAGGGAGATCGTGACACTATCGCGCCCGTAGAACGGGCTCAGCCACATATCATCCCCCTTGATGGTCCGGTATTCGAGCGGAAACAGGAAGTTGCCTCCGTTCTTGCGCATGTGGTCGGCAATCTCCCGCACGCAGTCAGGCCCATGCTCGATGGGCACCGCATATTCCATCTCGTTGAAGCGCACATTCCGCTCACTCGGAAACGCTTGATAAGCGTGGCGTATCTTCGCCTTGCCGGTGAACTCCCGCGCACCGAGCATCTCCGCGCCGGAGTTGCGCGTGAGAAACCGCTGCAGGGGCCCGCGCAGGAAAGGAAACACGCGCGACAGCTCGCAGCAGAACGTCATCACACGGTCTTCGAAATCACTCCCGGCAGACCGCGCGGGCCGCGCCGGTTCATCAGTGATGTTGAGCGTCTTGATGAGCACGTCATCGGCAAACGGAAACCAGAAGAACTCGAAATGCCGGTTGTCCCGCACCAGCGTGTCGAGTTGCTCAAACATGGCCTCCGCCTTCATGCGCCCGGTCATTTCGCTCAGCGTGTAGGCCGGCACGCATTGCAGGGTAAGTTCACTCAGCACCCCGAGCGCGCCGATGGAGACACGACCCGCGTCAAACACATCACGGTTCTCATCGGCATTGGCTTCGATGACGTCGCCACCCGCTGTTACCAGCTTCAGGCCAACCACCTGCGAAGAGACAGAACCGAGTGTCACCCCCGTCCCGTGCGTGCCGGTGGAAACAGCACCTGCGATCGACTGCTTGTTGATGTCGCCCTGATTGGCCAGCGCCAGACCGGCCTCCAGCAACGGCGCACCGAGATCGGCAATCTTTGTGCCCGCCTTGACCCGCACACGGCCGGTTGCTGCATCCGTGTCGATGATGCCTGCATGCCTGTCGATGTTGATCAGGCTGCCATCGGTAATGACGATGGGGGTGAAGGAATGGCCGGTGCCCGGCACGCGGATCGGCGTTGCGCCGTCATGGGAAGCATGGGTAATGGCGTCGGCAATCGCCGTCTCGTCTTCCGCCATGATCACACGTGATGGCGTACAGGTAAGCGCGCCGGACCAGTTGGTCCATGTCGCGCTATGGCTAGGCTGCGTCATTGTTTGTCTTGTCCCGCAGTTCGGTGCGTTTCTCTCTCGCGGGAAGCATCGGCGACTATGCGCGTCGATGCAATGCACCGCTGCGGATCCGATCTGATGCGGACATTAAAAAGCCCCCCGGACCGAGGTCCGGAGGGCTGTTCCAGTGGTTGTGTGTGAGCGCTTAGCGCACGCCGCGGCGGCGCAGGGCTGCCGGGGTCAGGAGATCTTCGTTCAGCTCGTCATAAGCGTAGTTGATCTCACGCTCCTGGTTCTTCAGGCCCTGCACGTTGTAGTAGCCGGCCTGGATGTCATAGGTGACGTCCGAGTTGTTCCAGCAGGTCGGCAGGTCATAATAGTTGATGATGTGACCTTCCTGCACACGCCACAGCTGGCCGCGGCTGTCATACATCTCGCCGGTGACCATGTTGTAGGTGTCTTCGTCGAAAGACATCACGCGGCGGGTGTAGATGTGACGCTGACCTTCGCGCAGCTTGCCTTCCGCCGTCCAGACGCGGTGCAGTTCATACCGCATCAGGTCCTGGTTCAGCGAATCCGCGTTCAGCATGTTCTCATACTCGTTCGACGGGTCGGCCCACTTGTAGGTGTTGTACGCGATGTACTTCTCCGACTTGCCCTGGTTGGTCCAGGTGTAGCGGTCCGGCGAACCGTTGAAGAGGTCGAACTGGTCCGTGGTCTGACGACCGTCGGAATAGCTCTGCGGGTTGTCGTAAGCCACGGTCGGCGCACGGCGCACACGCTTGGTGCCCGGGTTGTACTGCCACGCGTTACGGGCACCCTTCACCTGGTTGATGGTTTCGTGCACCAGCAGCAGCTCACCGGCACGGCGTGACGGCGCAATAACCGTCTGCAGATACTTGAGCGAGATGTTGTCGAGGCTCTCGAAGCTCTGCAGCGCCGGATCCGAGTAGGTGAAGATCACTTCGTCATAAACGGTAACCGGGGTGAAGCTGCCCGAGCCGTCCGGCGCGATCGACGCGAACTGGCGGTTCAGCTTGAAGCCGCGGTAGCGGAGATTGTGGTTCCACACCAGCTCCACGCCTTCCTGCGGGATCGGGAACGGAGCGGCGATCTTGGCGTTGGCAACACCGTTACCATCGGCCACGAGCTCGGCATTCAGCGCGTTGTACTTGAGCGCCTCGTTCACGAATTCCGGGTACGCGCAGTTACGGCGCGACGGGTAAACGATCATCTTGTAGTTGGCGACGTTGTCGAGCAGCGCCTTGTGCGTCTCGGTCAGCTTGTCGGCGTACTGCGCCTTGTTACTGCCATCGATGGTGAACAGCGGCTGATCATCGGCATAGGGGTCGGCGTAAAAGCCGCCCTGCTCATGTGCCGGCGTCGAGGCAAGCGGTTCCCAGGCCGGGATCGTGCCTTCTGCATTGCCCGCCTTTTCAGCGCCGATCGGCGTCAGTGAATTGCCGAGCTTGTCAGCTTCCGCCTGGCTCACCTTCGCTGCTGCCGGCACGGCCATCGCCGCTGCCGCAAGCAGCATGGCGGCGGCGCCAGCTGCGGTCTGGATCTTCGTACTCATTGTCAGTCCTCCTTGTGGGCCCCCCGGCCGTGGTTCCCAGTTGCGACAAGGGTTACACGGCCAGCCTGAACAAAACCGGTCCAAAGACAGTTAGGTTCTTAACTGTCGTTAACTATGCGCCTCACATACCACGATGGGAGAGGAAAGAAAGTGGAATTGCGGCACACGTCAGGGGCACTCGTAACGCGAAACCCTGAATCAAGTGTCAAATCGGGTCAAAAGATCTGGCGGCATCTACACCTTTTTTGATCTGCTCATTCGTCAATTTCGGTTCGAGCGCCGCGATAGCTTCGGCCGGATATTTGGGAAAGCCGTTTTCGTTCGACAGAAGATAGAACATGTAGGCCTTCACCAAATCCTGCTCGACGCCCTCTCCTTCCTCGTAAAGCACGCCGATATTGTACTGGCTGGCCGCGTGTCCCTTGCGGGCGGCCTGCTCATAAAGCTCTGCAGCCTTGGCCCGGTCCTTTGGCACACCAAAGCCCCAGTCATACGCGCTTCCGAGGTCTCCCATCGCCCGGGCTTCGCCCATCTCAGCGGATTTGCGAAGCCACTCCACGCCTTTTTCCAGGTCGATGGGCACTGCCTGTCCGTCCATGTAGGTAGCACCAACGCGGTAAGCTGCCCCTGCATCCCCATTTGCTGCGGCTTCCTGCCACACCATCAGGGCCTCGGGATAAAGTCCGCGCCGATAAAGGTCGAACCCGCCCTGCTCGGTCCGGGGAGCCTCCGCCACCACTTTCGCGATGGCCTCCGGATCGCCTGCCAGGGGCCGTGGCGCTTCCGCGGCCGGCTTGTTGGCTTCTTCCAGCGTATCAGCCTGGCGCTCGGCGGCATCCACAGGGGTGGTCGGCTCGGCAATGGAAACCCCGGCCCAGATCAGGGCTGCGGCTGCCAGGCTGCCCCCGAGGACCGGCAGAGCCGTCAGGCGGCTGCTGCGGCGCTGTGTCGTGGAACCGTGACCGGCGGTCTCGATTGGATCGGCCATCTGTTTTCTCCCGGATGTTCCAGCATTTGTGTGAGTCCTGCTGGTAACCACAATCTTGGGTAAAAACGTGGCGCTTTACAGAGGTTCCCCGCAAGTTACGGCTTCGTCAGGCATCTCACGTTGCTGTGTGGATCGCGCATCCCTTCGCCTCAAGCCAAATTTCCCCACAGACAGTATGCGAATAAGAATCGATTGCAAATGAAGCGGGTCTCGCCTAGGCATTGCGAATTGTTCGCAAATAGGGACTAGGGGGAAATACTATGTCCACGAATGATTTGACCTGCCGGCACACCGGCAGGGCGCGCATTGCCACGGCCTCATCCGCTGCATTTACGATTGCAGCCTATCTCACATCAATCACCTCACCTGCCCTGGCCGAAGTCTATGACCTCGAGCCCATCGTGGTGAAGGTCAACGCCATCCATCCTTCGCAGACGGTCCGCAGTGAAGTGGAGAACATGTTCACCAATCCGCGCTCGGCATCCGGTGTGGGGGGCAGCGAAATCCAGAACCTCAATGCCATCAACACGAGTGATGCCCTTCGCTTCACCACGACAGGCATGGTCAACCAGCCATTCTCCGGCGACCGTTTCGGTGGTGGCACCAAGATCCGGACATTCGGGGACTGGGGCGCATCCACATCCATCGACGGGCTGCCGGCCGTGAAGTTCGCGGACGAAGAAGGCGGCGGCTACTCAAGCTCCCGTATTCCCACAATCGCGATTGACCGCATCGCAATCCAGAAAGGCGGTCGCGGCGTTCAATATGGTGACGGCACCGATGGCGGCGTGGTGGAAACCTCGATCAAGTCAGGCCGCGGATATGACCGCCATCTTGCAGGCACCGTGGACATCAGCACGGCCGAAGAACGCGTGTACCAGCTGGAAGCCGCGCACGGCGAGAAGTACTGGGACATCTACGCAGCCGGGCGGATCTTTGACGGCAATTACGGCGGCGAACCGGCCAATCTCGACAAGCAGGATATCGAAGGGGCCGTCGCCAAGGTGGGGCTGAACCCGTCTGACAGCACGCGCATTGAGGCTCTCGCGATCGTCAACGACTCTGAGACACGCATTTTCCGTGGCGGCACGACCAACGACATCGATTCCGAAAGCCTGTTCCTGTCAGCAACGGTTGACCATGCTTTCAATGACGCGGTCAGCACCCGGGTCGGGTATCTCTACTCGGACACCGACACGCTGTGGCCGGCGCGATCACGTGACCGCAGCATCGAGATCGGAACAGCCTTCGGCGACCTCTACCACACCCGTTCCCTGGCGGACGGTGTGGACTATGCAGGCTCCATCGGCTTCGAGCACAAGCACACCAACTACCTGCGCGACAATCAGTGGGACGCCGAGTTCACGGACATCTCTGTCAAGCATTCAAGCGCGGTGACCTTCGACCACAATCTCACTCTTACCGCGGGCCTGCGCCACACCTGGTTCGAGAATGACATCAAGCTCAATGGTGTAAAGCAGCCCGATAATCTGCGCACGGACAGCCTCTTCAGCTGGGAAGCCGGTGCTGCCTACTCAGTCTTCGACATGACCCGTATCCGCGCCAATGTGGCCTCCGGTTACAATCGCTTTTACGAGAAGTACGGCAATTTCGGCACGGACGCGCTTAACCCGGCAGGTGCTGGCGACGAGATCGTCGAGTCCCTTACCTATGAAGTCGGTATCAACCAGGGCTGGGGTTGGGGCTACGCGGATGTCGCTGTCTACACCACCGAGCAGCAGAACGTGCCGCGGCGTGACGCCGGTGCCATTCAAAACGTCACTGTCGATCAGTCGGGCGTCGAACTCGAAGTCTATGCCGACGTCACCGATGACTTCTCAGCTTCCCTTGGCTACGTCCACATCTTTGAGCTGGAAGCCGAGCGGGCTGACGGCACCAAGGCCAATGGCAGCATCTTTTTCGGCTCCAACGGCGTCAACGTGCCGGAGCATCAGGCAACCTTGCGTCTTGATTACCGGATTACAGATGACGTGTCTCTGTGGGGTGCTGGTCTTGTAAGCGACGGCTACACACAAACAGATGCAAATGGCGTGACCACCGAGCGCAAGAGCTTCGAGCGCATTGATCTGGGCGCTGCCTGGCGTATCAACGAGCATGTCGCCTTGCGTGTCCGGGGTGAGAACATCACCGACGAGAAGGATTACGGTCAGACGCTCGAAGGTGCCCCGACAAACACGGTCGGCAAGCTCGGTAGCGTTTTCTGGCTCGGGGCTGACTTCACCCTATGAGCGGAAACCGGACAGGCTCCTGGTGGCCTGCATACAAGGCAGTGCGGCGGGCCCATCTGTGGCTCGCCGCTCTGGCATCCCTGCCCCTGGTGATCCTCAGCATCACCGGGGCTTTGCTTGTCTTCGGACACGAAATCGAGGCGGCCCTCTGGCCTGCTGAATGGCAGGTAGACGGCAGCCTGGAGCCGCTGCCATTTGAGGAACTGGTCGCCCGCTTCGACAGGCAATTGCCCGGCATACCAATCGCTGCAATTGCCATGGAGCAGCCCAAGGGCCACGCCTGGACCTTCTGGCTGGGAAATGGTCAGGGCGTGGCCAATGTGGACCCCGCGACAGGCGCAGTGCTGAAGCATTATCAGCAGAATGACACCCTCTACGGTTTCGTCCGTGCCTTGCATCGATGGTTGCTTGTACCGGGAGACGCGCGGTCATGGGCCAGGCACCTGGTTTCCGTGACTGCCTTGATCCTCATTATACAGATTATCGTTGGCACATGGATGTGGGCCCTGCCACCGAAGCGCATGAAGAGGCTAACGATCCCGCGGCGTGGCAGCACACATCTCATCGTGCAACGGGCCCATTCCGTGACAGCGCTTGTAACCGGGGCAATCCTCGCGCTGATCGCCTTCACCGGGATCTCGTTCAACTGGCACGACACCGCAGAAGCGGTTGTCAGTAGCGTGACCTTCGGCCCGGTCAGGAAACCGGGCGACATCAGCGCGCAGGCAATTGCCGGACAACGCGACATCGATCGCGCCGTTGCAGCCGCGCTCGACGCCGTGCCGGATGCGAAGCTCAAATCCGTCAATGTGCCGAAGCTAAACACGCAACCCGTGAATATACGCGTTGGCACCCCTGATGCCTTGAATGTCACCCTCGTCCGCGTGCACCCTGTCAGCGGCGATGTTTTCGATATCCACCATGCCGCGCATCACAACACCGCCACCGCATTCATGCAGATGGCCTACAAGCTTCATGTCGGGGATTTCTGGGGCCTGCCCGTGCGCATCCTGTGGCTTCTTCTGGCCCTGGCGCCTGCGGCCTATGTCATCAGCGGGTTCTGGCTCTATGCAAACCGGACAGGGCTGCGCCGCCGCCGGCAGCCGCGGAAGCCATAGCTGGAAATCAGATGCCGGATAACTGGCACGCCCGGCAGGACTCGAACCTGCAACCTACGGCTTAGAAGGCCGTTGCTCTATCCGGTTGAGCTACGGGCGCTGAGCTGTCATATGGTCCACCGGGGACACCTCGGCACGAGGTCGCCGGACCGTGGTCCCGGCCCTCGCCCCCTGACCTAAGGCCTCAAACCAAAGTCCCGAAACCTAGTGCGTCCAGTTGCCGTCCACGCGATCGGAGCGGAAATTATCGGAATAGGATTTCGGGCGTGCCGCGCGGGGCTGCTCATCGAACACCTGATACGGGATCTTGTGCTTTTCCGCATAGGCCACGGCCTCATCGCGGGTTTCAAAGCGCAGGGTCACCTGGGTGTTCATGTCGCCGGAACTTGTCCACCCCATCAGCGGATCGATTTCCCGGGCCGAGGATGGCTCATGCTCAAGCACCCAGTAATGCGTTTTAGCCGTACCGGACTGCATGGCCGTCTTGGCCGGCTTGTAGATGCGCGCCACCATGGTGTGCCCATTCCCCTCGTGCTGGATCAATCGCGAAAAACGGCGCCTCTAACGCCCGAACTTCCAAACTGTATGGCGGATGATGCGGTCCGGATGCAAGCACCAAGAAACAGCCTGATACCTGCTGGTAAAGCAGCCCTTCGGTCAGCCTCTCTGGCGGGCCCGGATCATGTCGGTCAGGCTGTCCATCAGCTCGCGTTCCACGTCCAACGGCTCTTTCTTGAGCTCAGGTGCCAGCCGCTGCAGCTCCGCAAGGAACTCGGGCGGCGGCGTGGAGAACTGCTGCAAGCCTATCGCAAGCGCATAGGCCCGCGTCAAAAGGGTTCGGCCGCCGCCGGCCTCAAGCCCGCAGGCCTCTTCAAGTGCGGCCCCAATGGTCTGCATCCGCCCCATGAGATGCGTCTTGAAGGCAATCACCGCTTCCATGCCTGCTCCGGGCTCAAGCTGCGTATAGAGCAGGCTCAACAGGTTGAGCAGGGCATGCGGCTCCAGCAGCGCATCCGTCATCGCCCGGGCGAGAAATTCCGGCGACTTGTCATCTTCACGAAAGCGCGCTTCCAGCGTGTCGAAGCACATGTCGATCTTGCGGGTCAGCACCGCCAGAAACAGCGCTTCCTTGCTGGGGTAGTAGAGATAGACCGTGCCCTTCGCCAGCCCCGCGCGCTTTGCGATCTCGAGGATGGTGATGTCGTGATAGCTCGCCTGCGTCAGCGCCTCTTCGGCAGCCAGCATCAATGCCTCGGCGCGGGCCTGCTTGGCCTCGGGCGCCCGGGCCTTGCGCGTGCCGGTGCGCCGCGATGCGCCCTGCTGCGTGGTGGATTTTGCCTGTGCGGCGGCTGAGGACGTCAAGACTAGCGGCCTTTCCGGCTTGAACTGTTGGGACGCAGGCGACTCGCAGCCGCCCTGCCCGATGCAAAACATACGCAAGCCTGCGCCTGTTCCCAAGGAGACAATTGCGCACATGACAGAACGTCACCGGGCGCATCTCTGTCAATGATGGCCTGTAAGTCATTGAAATTTTGGAAAAATGGTCGGGGCAGCAAGATTCGAACTTGCGACCCCCTGCTCCCAAAGCAGGTGCGCTACCAGGCTGCGCTATGCCCCGACAGGCGGGACGGCGGGCCAGATACTGGCTCCAGGCTCCGTCCGGACGCGGGACATTGGCTCATGCCGCCGCGCCCTGCAAGGCGTTTTCCGGCACCAAGGCCTCCTCGCCCGTTCAGCGTACCTTCTGGTGGCGCCCCATCAGTTTGAAAACACCTGTCGCATGCAGAATAGGCCGCGTTTTCACGTGAACTCTGGCCTCCACGAACGCCACTGACCGTGTTGCGCGGGTGACTGTTGCTGTCCCCTCGACCCAGTCTCCCACCTTCGCGATGGACAGGAAGTCCACATTGAGCCGGATGGTCAGCCCGACGATATCCGTCGCCCGCCACACAGCCGTGCCCATCAGCCCGTCGGCAAAGGCCGTCACCAGCCCGCCATGGACGATGCCCATGCCGTTGCAATGCTGTTCCGCCGCACGAAAGGCATGAACGAAGCTGCCGTCTTCATTGATCTTGTGAAAGAACGGACCGTTATGGGTCGTGAAGGGCCCGCGATTGGTGCTCTCTTCAAAACCCGCCGGCGGATTGGGCCCGGCAGTAGCCCCACCGTCCTTTAATCCGGTCTCGTCGGATGTTCTGTCTTTGGTGCTCATGTCAGCCGAGGTAGCGCAGCAGGGCCATGCCTGTCACGGGCTATTCGCTGATTGATCATCCTCAGCGAAGATCGGGTGAACCACCCGGTCCCCCACTGCGATGCCCCGCGCTGAGACGACGCCCGCATTGACCTCAAGCACACTGGCCACCGGATAGCGCGACGAAATAAGCGCCTCGGAGCCGGGCACGGTGTTCTCGGCAATATGGGCAATCCGGCCCGCTTCTGTGATGAAGATCATGTCCAGCGACAGCGGCGTGTTGCGCATCCACATGGTGACGATGCGGCTGTCGCCGAAATCGAACAGCATGCCCGCATCGGCCGCCAGATCCGTGCGGAACATCAGCCCGGTTCGCCGCGTCTCATCGGTATCCGCAAGTTCAACGATGAAGGTCTGCGGTCCCGCGCGCGTCTCGATGACAAGGCTGGAGGCGGCGCCACCATCGGGTGTGCCGCCACCCTCGCTGTCCGCACAAGCCGTAACAAAAGGTACGGCGACCAGGATAAAGGCAGCCGCAATGGCTCGCCGAAGATAACGCACGACAAGCAACTCCAGTTCAGTCGGTCCTCAGGGCCGTCCCACCCGCTCCTGGAGCAGGCAAGCTCTTCCCGGGAAGCCTATTCGTCCACGCGGATGCTGGCCACCATCAGTCCCTTGTCGCCCTCTCCAAAGCGAACACGGACGGTCTGGCCCTGGCGCAGTTCCCGCAGGCCTGCTTCCCGAAGGGTCTCCATGTGAACGAAGATATCCGGCGTGCCTTCGCCACGGGTGACGAAGCCATAGCCTTTGGCCCGGTTGAACCACTTGACCTCGGCTTCTTCCTCTTCACCGATGGCAACAACACGGCTTGCCCGCGCGGACATCACCGGCTTGGCCGGTTCAACCTGCTGGGGAACTTCCTTGGCGGTGCTGTCATCCACATCGATGACGCGCAGCGCCTGCAATCCCTTGGCTCGCTTCACCGCCTCGCATTCGACGGTTGCCCCTTCCCTGGCCGCATCCAGGCCGGCCTGCTTCAGGCAGGACATGTGCAGCAGAACATCTGCTGACCCGTCCTCGGGGACAATGAAACCGTAGCCCTTTGTCGTATCGAACCACTTCACAACGCCTGTTACGCGGAATGCGAGTTCGGCGTCACTCGCGGCATCTCCCTGCATGTGTGCTTGCGTATCCGCCACCCTATACCCCCGGCGATTTCGCGTTTCTCGTTTGGGCTCTTGTTGGATTGGACTTGTTGTGAGCCGCTTGTTCTTGGCGGGAGTTTGAGCGCCCGTTCTTATAGTTAAGTGCGGCAAGATAACACAGTCGAATAGTGGGGAGAAGCAGAAGCGCAATCATCTGCACGCAAAAGAGGCCGGTTTCCGCATTTTCTTGCCCTCCTGTCTCCGGTTCTGCTGGCCATCGGCGACCTCGCCCGCTATCAAGAAACAAGCCCGCTGCGCGGTGATTTGCGCCAATGACCGGGCTGTGTTTGGGGAGTTTGGCGGGAAATCATGCTGCGCGGTCTTTTCCTTGCGCTCGGTTTGTTCGGCCTCTGGCTGTTGCTGTCTGGCGTCTACAAGCCACTTTGGATCGGCCTCGGCGCGGCATCCGCCATTGCGGTCACCTTCTTGCTGGCGCGAATGGATGTGCTTGATTCGGAAGGTGTGCCGCTGCAGATGCGCACCAGCACCCTTCCCTACTGGGCATGGCTGCAGGCAGAAATCGTCAAGGCCAATATCGCGGTGACGCGAATCCTTCTGCGCCCGAAGCTCGACATTTCTCCGGCTATCACCCGCGTGAAGCCCACCCAGGCAACAGATATCGGCCGGGTGACCTTTGCCAATTCAATCACCCTCACACCGGGCACCGTCACCGTTGATGCCGATGGCAGCGAATTCATCGTGCACGCCATCGACGAGGCCTTTGCCGATCCCGACGGCCTTGCGGACATGGACCGCCGGGTCACTGAAATCGAACAACGTTAGGACGGCGGATCTGATGTTCTTTGCTGCCTGTCTTGCCGTGCTTGCCGCCATGCTGCTGACGCTGGTGCGTCTGTTCGCAGGCCCAAGCCTCTATGACCGGGTGCTGGCGCTCAATGCGTTCGGCACCAAGACCGTGCTGATGATCGGCCTTGTCGGCTTTCTCACCGGCCGGCCGGACTTCATGGACATCGCCCTGCTCTACGCCCTGATCAATTTCGTGGGCACCATCGCGGTCCTCAAGTTCTTCCGATACCGCGTGCTCGGCGACATTGCAGAGCTCGATGCAGATCAGTCTGCGGGCAAGCCGGGGGCAGGATCATGATCGACGCAGCCCTGATCGATATCGTTCTCGACATCGCCTCCGGTCTCCTGCTTGCGGCCGGCTGCTTCTTCGTGCTGATCGGCGCCATCGGTGTCCTGAGACTGCCGGACTTCTACACACGCATGCATGCGGCCGGCGTCACCGACACGCTGGGCGCGGAACTGATCCTGCTGGCGATGATCCTGCAGGCAGGCTTCAGCCTCGTGACAGTTAAGCTGGTCGCGATCCTCTTCTTCCTGTTCTTCACGAGCCCCACATCCACCCATGCCGTTGCCAACGCCGCCTGGACTGCCGGGCTGCGGCCACTGCTGGGCAAGCGCCTTGAAAAGGGAGAAGGCGGCGGACCGGTATCGGACGACGCACAGGAGGTGACACGGTGACCGCCATCATTGTCGATCTCGTGCTTTTTACGCTGCTGATTGCTGTCGCCATTCAGATCGTGCGTCTCGATCATCTGTTTGCCGTCACCATGCTGTCAGGCGTGTTCAGCCTGCTGACGGCGGCACTGTTCATCACCATGGATGCCCCGGACGTGGCCTTTACCGAAGCCGCCGTGGGCGCGGGCATCTCGACGGTGCTGATGCTCGGCACGTTGGCGCTTGTGCCGGGCACCCAGAAGGCCGTGAGGAAGGCACAGACCATTCCGCTTGTCGTGGTCATCGCAACGGGATTGGCCCTCATCTACTCAACACTCGACATGCCGGCCTTTGGTGACCCGGAAGCTCCGGCCCAGCAGCACGTCGCGCCCTACTACATCAATGAAACACCCGGCGACATCGATGTCCCCAATATCGTGACGGCCGTGCTCGCCAGCTATCGCGGCTTCGATACGCTGGGCGAAGTTGTGGTGGTGTTCATGGCCGGTGCGGGCGTCCTGGCCCTGTTGGGGCACAAGCCATTGGGCCGCCTTGTCGGCCGTGCCTCGGTCCGCGGTCGGCGGGAGGAAGAGGAATGAACCATCACATCGTTCTCCGGGTGGTGACGAAGATCCTCATCGCCCCCATCGTGCTCTTCGGCCTCTATGTGCAGTTCCATGGTGATTTCGGCGCCGGCGGGGGCTTCCAGGCGGGTGTCATCGTCGCGGTCGGCTTTATCCTCTACGGGCTCATCTTCGGCCTGACGACGACGCGCCGCGTGATGCCCCTGTCCGTTGTGCGCACCTGCGCATGCCTGGGCGTCCTTATCTATGCAGGCGTCGGCGTGGTCACCATGTTCTATGGCGGCAATTTCCTCGACTATGACGTGCTCTCCAAGGACCCGGAGAATTACGCAGTCGCGGGACAGCATCTGGGCATCCTGCTTATCGAGGCAGGCGTCGGGCTGACGGTGGCAAGCGTGATGGTGCTTGTCTTCTACGGGTTCGCGGATGCCGCGGGCCCCATCAATGACGAGGAGTGGTAGGCGATGGAACTGTCTCCGTTCCTTGAGTTCGTCATTGGCCGCTACAATTACTGGCTCGCAATTGTCCTGATGATGCTGGGCCTCTATGTGGTTGTCGCGCGCGGCAACCTGGTGAAGAAGCTCGTGGGCCTCAACCTTTTCCAGGTTTCCGTCTTTCTCTTCTACATCTCGGTCGGCAAGGTCACCGGCGGCACTGCGCCCATTTATGTGGACGCGCCTGATGCCCTTTACTCAAACCCGCTGCCCCACGTGCTCATCCTGACGGCCATTGTCGTCGGCGTGGCGACGCTCGCTGTCGGCCTGAGCTTGGTCATCCGTATACAGAGGGCTTACGGCACCATCGAGGAAGACGAGATGCAGGCAGCGGATGCCGGGCGCGCAGAAACGCCCCATGCGGGCGGCAGCAGTTCAGGCACCGTAAGCGGGGGCGCGACCTGATGTTTGACTTTCTGATGACCCACCTGCCCGCGCTGCAGGTCGTGGTGCCCATGCTCGCGGCTCCGATCTGCCTGATGCTGTCGCGCGGCACCTTCGCGGGCGCCCTGGCCCTGCTCACGGCCCTGGCCGCCTTTGCCATGTCGGTGCTGCTGTTGATCCAGGTGATCGACAGTGGCCCCATCTCCTACCAGCTGGGCGGCTGGCCGCCGCCATTCGGCATCGAGTATCGCGTCGATGCCATGAACGCTTTCGTGCTGGTCATTGTTGCCGCCACCAGCGCCCTGGTTCTGCCCTTCGCCCGCAACTCCGTCCGCGCTGAAATTCCGCCCTCCAAGCAGGCGCTGTTCTATACAGTCTTCACCCTGTGCCTGACGGGGCTCCTCGGCGTCACGATCACCGGTGACGCCTTCAACATCTTCGTCTTCCTCGAGATATCGTCCCTCTCCACCTATGTGCTCGTCGCCTTGGGTGCGCAACGGGACCGGCGCGCACTCACGGCGAGCTACACATATCTCGTGATGGGGACCATCGGCGCCACCTTCTATGTTATCGGCCTTGGCCTTCTCTATCAGGCAACAGGCACACTGAACCTCGCCGATCTGGCCGTGCGGCTGGAGCCGCTCGGAGACCTCACAAGCGTCCGGGCCGGCTTTGCCTTCATCACCGTCGGCCTGGCACTGAAGCTCGCCATGTTCCCGATCCACGCATGGCTGCCCAACGCGTACACTTATGCCCCGTCGGTCGTGAGTATCTTCTTGGCCGCCACCTCCACCAAGGTGGCCGTCTATGTGATGCTGCGCTTCATATTCACGGTGTTCGGCTATGAATTCCCGGTGGTGGAACTGTCGTTGGAAACCGTGTTCCTGCCGCTGGCACTCATTGCCATGTTTGTTGCCTCGGCAGTCGCCGTGTTCCAAACGGACTTCAAACGGCTCCTAGCCTATTCATCTGTCGCGCAGATCGGCTACATGGTGCTGGGCTTCTCCATGGCCAGCGTCACCGGCCTGACCGCGACCATGGTTCACCTGTTCAACCACGCGGCCATGAAGGGCGTCATGTTCATGGTCGCCGGTGCCGTGGTGTACCGCGTCGGCTCAAGCGCCGTCTCGAGCTTCGCGGGCCTTGGCAGGCAGATGCCGTGGACAATGGCCGCAATGGTGGTGGGCGGCCTGTCCCTCATCGGCGTGCCGATGACCGTGGGCTTCATTTCCAAGTGGTACCTGATCCTCGGGGCGCTGGAGACTGGCGATTGGGTCATCGCCTTCCTCATCGTCGCCTCATCCCTGATCGCGGTCATTTATGTGTGGCGCATTGTCGAAGTTGCGTATCTCACCCCAGCACCCGAAGGCGCGAAGCCCGTGCCGGAGGCACCCTTGTCCATGTTGCTGCCCATGTGGGCACTGGCACTGACCTGCATCTATTTCGGCATCGACGCCGAGCTGACCTCGACCATCGGCCGAACGGTCGCAGAAGCCCTCATATCCGGAGTGCCCGCCGTGCCCGAAGTCGAAGGGATTGACCTTTCCGTCGTGGAGGGCCTGACCCCATGATGCTGCACGACCTCCTCTTCGGACTGAGCAACGATCAGGCCCTGCTGGCGGCGGTGCTGCTGCCCTTCTTCGGGGCAGTGCTCCTGGTGCTCGTCGGCCGCTGGCCCAATCTGCGCGAGACGGTGACCCTGCTCACGGCCCTGTGCCTGTTCGCGCTCACCGTCAGTATCCTGGGCATTCACGAAACGGGTGAGGTCCAGAAGCTGGTCCTGTTCGATGTTGTGCCCGGCGTGCCCCTCGCCTTCAGTGTGGAGCCCCTCGGCATCATCTTCGGCCTCGTGGCATCGGGCCTGTGGATCATCACGTCGCTCTACGCGATCGGCTACATGCGCGGCAACAACGAGAAGCACCAGACACGCTTCTATGCCTGTTTCGCCATCGCGCTTGGCGCGGCCATGGGCATCGCCTACGCGGACAATCTGCTGACGCTTTTCATCTTCTATGAAGTGCTGACGCTGTCCACCTACCCGCTCGTCGCCCACAAGGAGACCGATGAAGCCCGCCGTGGCGCACGCATCTATCTCGGCATTCTTCTGTCCACATCTATCGGCCTGCTGCTGCCTGCGATCATCTGGACATATGCCATCGCCGGGACAGGTGACTTCGCGCTCGGCGGCATCCTCGACGGCAAGATCGACGAAGCCCTGCTGCCGATCCTAGTGGGTCTGTACATGTTCGGCATCGGCAAGGCCGCACTGGTGCCGATCCATCCGTGGCTGCCAAATGCCATGGTGGCACCGACCCCGGTTTCCGCCCTGCTTCACGCTGTTGCCGTTGTGAAAGCAGGCGTGTTCACGGTGCTCAAGGTCACGGTCTATGTGTTTGGTGTCGATTTCCTGGCCGGCACCGAAGCCAGCACCTGGGTCATGTGGGTCGCGGCCTTCTCCATTGTCTTCGCCGGCATCATCGCGATGACCAAGGACAATCTGAAGGCGCGGCTGGCCTACTCCACCGTCAGCCAGCTCTCCTATGTCACGCTTGGGGCCATGCTGGCCTCGGGTTATGGCATCACGGCCGGGGCGCTGCAGATCATGATGCACGCCACAGCCAAGATCACGCTGTTCATGTGCGCAGGCGCCATCTATGTCGCGACCCACAAGACCGAGTTGAGCGAGATGGACGGCCTGGGCCGACGTATGCCCTGGGTCTATGGCGCCTTCACCGTTGGGGCCCTCGCGATCATCGGCATTCCGCCCTTGGGCGGTGACTGGGTGAAGCTCTACCTGGTCATGGCGGCAACCGACAGCGGAGAGAAATACGTGATCTATCCGCTGATCCTCGCATCGCTCCTGTCGATCGGGTATCTGCTGCCGGTCGTCGCCCGCGGCTTCTTCGGTAATCTGGGCGACAGGCAGGAACCGGCCCCGCAGTTCAACGATGCCCTGCCGCGTGAAGACCGGATCAAGGCCCACCCGCTGACCGTCATTGCCCCGGTGATGACAGCTGCACTGTGCCTCGCCACCATCTTCATGGTGGAGCCGCTCAAGCACCTCATCGCGCCCCTCTTGGGCGGCCACTAGGGAGGTCTCAGCACCATGTCGGACAAACCTTCAGGCTTCTGGAGCTGGGCGCTCACCGAAAAAGCAACCCAGCGGATGCTCGGGGCCGTGGCCGTGATCTGCCTGCTGCTGGCTGTGGCCAACCTTCTGGTGCCTGCGGCGGACGTGCCCTATGTGGCGGACCTCCCGCTGGGTGCGGCCCTGCCCGCCTTCGCGGCAGCCCTCATTGCCGTGCTCCTCACCTGGCCGCTGCGCATGCTGTTGCGCCGCCGTTCCGGCTATTACACCCAGAAGGATGACGCCAAATGATCTCGGCACCCGATATCTTCGGCGGCCTCCTTGACGGCATCTCACCGGGCTTCCTGCTGATCGCTGCCGGGCTGCTGATCCCGGTGCTCCCACGTATGCTGCGGCCAGTGATCGCAGTGCTGGCGCCTCTTGCCGGCCTGTTCCATCTGCTTGCTCTGCCCACCGGCCCTCACGGCACGTTCGAGATGTTGGGCATTACCGTTGCCACCATCAACGTGTCCGAAACAGGCTTCGCCCTCGGCATCGCCATGCTCGTTGCCGGAACGCTGGCAGGCGTCTTCAACTGGCATGAGCGCGCGGGCCTGCCGGTGTCCGCTGGTCTGGTCTATGTCGGCTGCGCTGTCGGTGCCGTGCTGGCCGGTGACCTGCCGAGCTTCTTCCTGTTCTTCGAACTCGCGTCCGTCTCAGCGGCCTTCCTCGTCTGGGCGGGTGGCACTGAGCGGTCCCTGGGTGCCGGCATGCGCTTTGCCGTCGCCAATATCTTGGCCGGCGTCCTCCTGCTCGAAGCTTTCTTGTTGACCTACAAGGCAACGGGCTCCGTCGCGTTCTTTACGGGCGATCTGGGCACCAGCGCGGGCATCTATCTCATCCTGGCGCTTGGTCTTAAGGCAGCCTTCCCTGTCCTGCATGCTTGGCTCACGGATGCCTATCCCGAGTCCACGCCCGGCGGCACCGTGCTGTTGAGTGTGTTCGGCATCACCACGGCGATTTATGCCCTGTCGCGTTTCCTGCCTGGCGAAGACCTCCTGCGCCTGATCGGCCCGATCATGATTGCTTTCCCGGTGCTGCTGGCGCTGCTGGCCAACGATCTGCGCCGGACGCTCTGCTACGGCATTATCAGCCAGGCGGGTCTTGCCGTGACGGCCATCGGTATCGGCACACCGGAAGCGCTGAGTGCGGCCACCGTGCTGATGATTGCCAACATCTTCGGCTTCCTCGTCCTGTTCATGGCAATCGGCGCGGTCCTGTACCGTACAGGCACCGCAAGTGCGGCGGCCCTGGGCGGCCTGGCAGCGACAATGCCGCTCACCACCGGGTTTGCGGTCTTGGGTGGTCTGTCTGTGGCCGGCCTGCCGGTTCTCGCGGGCGGCACCGCCGTGCCTTATTTGATGACGGCCATCTGGGCGGATGGAGGCCCGGTGGTCGCAGCCCTTGCCCTCTTCGGTGTTGCCGGCGTCTGGGCCCATGCAGGCCTGCGCGTTCCCGCAACAGCCTTCTTCGGTGAGAAACGTACGCCCGGCCTCAAGGCGGAAGAAGCCCCTGTGCACATGCGCTTTGCCATGCTGCTAGGTATCGCCGCCTGCATTGCCGTTGGCACCATGCCGTACTGGGCCGGCAATGCCATCTTCGAGCTGGCCGGTCTTATCCTTCACTTGGAAGTTCTGGCCTTCGCGCTGTTGGTATTCCTCGCTGCCCGCGCATGGGGCCTGCTCCCCCGCGAGGAGCCTTCTGCGCTTATCGACGTGGACTGGCTCTACCGAAAGCTCGGCCCGCAGATCGTAGGCGTTGTCATGTCGGTCACGAGTGCGGCTTATACGGCGTGGCAGAACTTCATCAGTAGCCGGATTAACAACGGCTTCCGCGCCATGTTCGCGGCAGCAGGACCGCAAACCAACATCGCCAGCACCTGGGGCACGGGCCTCGGCGTATTGTGGGTTGCCATCCTTCTCGTCGTGATGCTCCTGGTGAGCTACACCTGAACAGCGACGAAGCTCAGCGGCTCCATCTGCGCAGTCTCGCCTGACCGGGTTACCTGCCCAAGCCGCAGCACGTCCGTCCCACCGGATGGGAATGGCGTCTCGATCGCCGTGTCCGAGAAGTTGAAGGCGCAGCGAACCACCGCCCCGTCTGCTTTGCGCGTGAACGCAAGCACTGCCTCATCACTGTCTTCTAGGTCCAGGCTCCCGGTCCTCAAGGCAATATGGCTCTTGCGCGCGGCAATCGCCTCACGGGCGAAGGCAAGCACGGACTCCGAACCCGCTTCCTGTGTGGCCACGGACAGGCCGGGATGGCTGGGCCCAAGCGGCAGCCACGGTGTGCCCGTGGTAAAACCGGCATTGTGGGCCTCCGCCGTCCAGGGCATTGGCGACCGGCAGCCGTCGCGCCCCTTGAAATAGGGGTAGTAGATCAGCCCGAATGGATCACGGACCTGCTCCCGCGCGGTGTCGATATCATCAAGCCCCAGCTCCTCGCCCTGATACATCAAGGCAGTCCCACGCAGGCACATGAGCAGCCCGAGGCCAAGCTTGGCCACTCGGGTAGCATCTCGTCCCCCATGCACGCCACGCGCCCAACGTGTCACCGGCCGCGGCACATCGTGATTGGAGAAGGTCACGCAGGGAAACAGATCGTCCACAGGTCCCGCGATCTTCTCGTAATAGGTCTCGAATACTGACCGCTCCAGGCTGGCGGCTTCCAGCAGAGTAAATGTGTAGGCCGTATGCAGACGGTCATTGCCACCGGCATACTGGCCAAGGATCTTGTCATCCCCCGCAAATTCGCCGAACACTAGGCGGTCCTCGTAGCTGTCCACAAGCGACCGTATGCGCTGCATCACCTCGACGTTCTCGGGCTGGTTCCAGTCCCTGTCGTGCTGCTGGTGGCGTGGCGGATGCGCCCAGGTCAGGAAGTCACGATCCGCAGGCGGCACCGGCGCATTGTCCGCCAGGGAGGCGTCATGAACATAGGAATTGGCGACATCGAGGCGGAAACCATCAACGTCCTTGTCCAGCCAGAACTTCAGCACATCAAGGACCGCATCTACGACGTCCGGATTATGGAAGTTCAGTTTCGGCTGGGTGCGCAGAAACTGGTGGAAGTAGTACTGCATCCGTACCGGGTGCCACGACCATGACGGGCCACCGAAAGCCGCCAGCCAGTTGTTTGGTGGCGTGCCATCCTCCCGCGCATCCGCCCACACATACCAGTCAGACTTCGCGTTATCCTTGGATAGATGGCTTTCCTGAAACCATGCATGCTGATCGGATGTGTGGCTCAGAACCTGGTCGAGAATAACCTTCAGCCCGCGCTCATGGGCTTCCGCCAGCAGCGCGTCAAAGGCCTCCACGCCGCCCATCGCCGCATCAACATCCACGTAGTTTGCCACGTCATAGCCAAAATCATCATTCGGGGACGGGTAGATCGGCGACAGCCAGATGGCGTCAACTCCAAGCGAAGCCACGTAATCCAGTTTGCGGCGAATACCGTTAAGATCGCCGATGCCGTCCCCGTCCGTATCCAGAAAGCTGCGGGGATAGATCTGGTAGATCACCGCACCCTGCCACCAATCCGACATCTCTTTTCCTCCCACGGGGCTATGCCCGAATCCGGTATTTCTCCCCTGCGCCCGTCGCGGTACCGTGCCGCAGACAGCAGCCAAAGCAAGGTGTTTTTCCGTCATGACCCAACCGACAGCGATCCTCACCGATGCCACTCACTTTGTCGGGGATGCCATAGCCACCCGCCTCGCAGCCGAGGGTTACGCGGTCTATGCCGTCGATCAGAAGTTCCACGATGCAGAAGCCCGCACAGCCTTCGAGGCCTTGGCCGACGGGATCACGGCGCTGACGGAGCAGTCTGCCGAGGATGTCGTCGTCCATGTTGAGAACGCGCATGGGCGGATTGATGTGCTGGCCAGCAACGACGCCTACCCGGCGATCCGTGCGTCAATTGACGAGATCACCACCGTGCCGCTGCACGAAACCTTCGAGGCCCTGGTGTTCAAGCCCTTCGCCTTTGCGTCGGAGGTGGCCAAGCGCATGAAGCCGCGCGGCGAAGGCAAAATCGTGTTCCTCACGTCAGCAGCGCCCCTCAACGGCCTGCCGAACTACGCCATGTACTGCGCAGCCCGCGGGGCCATGAACGCCGCTGTCAAGGCGCTCGCCAAAGAGCTCGGCCCCTTCAATATCCAGGTCAACGCCATTGCACCCAATTTCATTGTCAACCCGGACTACTTCCCCCCGGAACTGATGGCGGATCCGGACAAGGCCGCCAAGATCCTCAAGAACATTCCGCTGGGGCGGCTTGGAAAACCGCAGGAAGTGGCGGGCCTCCTTGCCCAGTTGGTCAGCGATGACGGCGGGTTTTTCACCGGGCAGGTCATTGCAGCATCCGGCGGCTGGGCATGACGGGAAGCGCAATCCGGTAAGTCGGGAATTGGGGTAATCCCTTTTTCATAACTACGGACGAGAATTGTTTAATTGCAATTATCGCGCGAAGAATGCGCGCAGAGATACTGCGCCTCTCAGAAGCTGACGGCCACGATACATGCTGTATGCGGATACCTCACGGAAGGCTCTTCAGGGCTGGCTCACCGCCAGGGGTGATGGCCTGTATCCGCTTGCCTCGGAGTTTGGTCCCTTTGAGATGCGGCCGTACCTTCCCTACATGGCCATGTTCCGCCGCGTCGAAGACGGTACCTATCGCATCACCCTGGTAGGAACAGCCCTTGTCGAGGTCTTTGGCGACGATGCGACGGGCCGGGAAGTGAAATCCATCTATCCTGAAGAGATGCATGAGCTTCTTGAGGCCTACTACGATGCCCTCTTCGCCAACCACTATCTCGCTCATTCCCTGCGCATCTTTGAAGCGGGCAATGGCGCAGAAGAGCTCCTTGAGCAGGTACTCATGCCCATCGGCAATGCGGATGGTGAGCACGACCGTTACATGGTGCTGATGAACCGCCTGCCCATGCCCGAAGTGGCTCTTGATAGTCCGCGTCCGGATCTTCTGGTCGGCGATCTCCTGCGCCGGACGGTTTATGACGCCAGGACTCTTCTGCCGGTGGACAGCGATCTCTCCACACCTCGCAACCCCGAGGAAATGCTGATCCCGCTGATCGATCTGGACACACCGGCCGATCTGGCGGTCTGACAAAGCGGCAGGCCACTCCATCGAAAGTGGTGTTGCTAGATAATACCCTCTTAACGAGTGCGGCCATACCATTGCCTTCGTAACAGAGAAGGCGGCGTGATGATCCCCCAAGGACCAGAGCGCCAGCTTGCGTATCTGGCTGGCACCGGCAGTTGCCCGTGGTTCAAAACCATCCGCTCTCTGACAATCCCGATCATAAAGTTGCATGAAGTTGCGCCTGATAAGGAGCTCCTATCATGCTGAAATCAAGGTATCTCAAGCTCGCGCTGGACGCTTGGCAGACAGCACGCCAGGACAAGCTCTACCCGTCCGTGCGTGACATGTCGCCGGCACACATGGTGCCGTTCATCGAGCACGTCGCCATGCTGCGCCGCGAAGCCGATGGCGCCTATCGCATCAGCCTCATGGGCACAGCGCTGGTCGAGTTGCTGGGTGCAGACGTAACCGGCAAGGATGCGAGCGCACCGCATGAGGAAGCATCCCGTGACGACCTCCGGCAATTCCATGATTTAGCGTTCCAGACAGGGTGCCTCTGTCACTCTCTGCGGGAGATGCACTATCCCAGCGGTTCACGCGGGTCACTCGAACAACTGCTGCTGCCCCTGACCCATCCTGACGGCACTCACGATCGCTTCATGATCGTCGCCGATGCCTCCGACGAGGAATTGTCAGTTGGCGAAAAACGCGACAGCAATGTCTTCTTCGGAAAGCTTCATCATCGCATGCTTTACGACGCCGGCACTCTTCAGCCTTTGAGCACCGAGCTCAATCGTCCGGATCCGGCCATGGGAGGCCACGGCCCGCTCGTCGAGAGCATCGCCCCTCAGCCGGACTCAATTGTGGGGCACCAAGGATGACAGGGTCAGTCCCGCTTCATCATTGATGACGAGGTCCGCAATCTGGTCGAGTTCCGTCTCCTCGCGGTTGATGATCACGAGCCCCGCCCCATTCTGCTTGGCGATAATCGGAAAGCCTGCTGCCGGATACACCACCAGTGATGAGCCGATTGCGAGAAACAGGTCGCAAGCCAGTGTTTCCGCTTCAGCCCTCATCATTTCCGCTTCGGGCATTGCCTGGCCGAACGAGATGGTCGCCGTCTTCAGAATGCCGTTGCAGGCGGCACAGGGCGGCGGCTTCCCTGATTGCTCAAAACCCTCCCGCACAAAGGCGATCTCGTGCCGCTGGCCGCAATCAAGGCATTTCGCGTAGGTCGTATTGCCGTGCAGCTCGATGACCTTGTCTTCGGGAACCCCTGAGTTCTGGTGCAGGTTGTCGATGTTCTGGGTGATCACCGATGTCACCTTGCCTGCCTGCACAAGCCGCGCAATCGCCATGTGGCCCGCATTCGGTCTTGCCTCGGTGAAGGTGTCATCCATGTTGAACTTGCGTTGCCAGGCCTCGATACGCATGGCTTCCGACGCCATGAAGTCCTGAAAGTAGATGGGCTTGTTCTGGGTCCACAGCCCGCCCGGGCTTCTGAAGTCGGGAATGCCGGACTCTGTCGAGATGCCGGCGCCGGTGAAGATCACCACGCGCTGCGCGTCATCCACCATGGATTTGAGTTCTGTCACTCGCCCATTCGTATTGTCAGCCACAGTCCGCCCCGGTATCCCTCAATCTCGTGTTTTGACCCTGCCCTGGCATTGCGCGATCATCTGGTCACGTAATGCCTTACGCCGGTTGTTCACCGGCAGAGTGCCGTGAAGAGAGACGGAATGAAATACCTGCATACGATGGTCCGCGTCCGTGACCTTAACAAATCCCTGAAGTTCTATTGCGATGATCTTGGCCTTGAGCAGCTTGGTCGTTTCGACATTGAAGAAGGCCGCTTCTCCCTCGTCTTTCTGGCAGCCCCTGGCGATCACAGCGCCCAGGTGGAACTGACCTATAACTGGGATGACGAAGAACTCGGCGAAGGGCGCAATTTCGGACACCTTGCCTATGAGGTGGAAGACATCTACGCCACGTGCCGGAAGCTGCAGGAAGCGGGTGTAACCATCAATCGTCCCCCGCGTGACGGACGGATGGCGTTCGTTCGCTCACCCGACAACATCTCCATCGAGCTGCTGCAGAAGGGTGGCGCCAAGGAACCGGTCGAACCATGGGCATCCATGGAGAATGTCGGTCACTGGTAAAGGCCTAGGCGCGTGATGGCGACCAGATCACCACAGGGCGTCCCTCTCGCCCTCAATTCTATCGGACGACTGGCAACGCTTGGCTGTCTGCTCGCCCTGGCTGCCGGCCCTGCCTTGGCGGAAGAAATTCCAGACGCCCGGAAGTCCGGCGCCGATCTGGTAAGGGAACGCCAGCTCGAGAAGAAGTCTGACGAAGGCCGCAGCACGGGCTCCTATTGGTCACCCTTTGAAATGGCGCGGGCGGGACGCTGCACAGAAGCCATGCCCGAACTGCGCAAGCTCGCACGGCTTGGGCGTGGCTATGAAAGCGCCCAGCACGTCTATGGCCGCTGCCTGATAGAGACCGGCCAGCGGGACGAGGGCCTGCGATGGGTGTCCCAGGCCGCGAATGCGGGCCTCGCAGACGCCCAGGCCACACATCTTCAGTTCTATCTCGATGACGGCCCGTCCTACATGCCACATGAAACTGCCGCAATGTGGCTCTATCTGTATCAGAGCAATCCCTTGCGATTGAGCATCGGGGCACAGAACCGTCTTGATGAGGCAACCATTGCCACCCTGCGGCAACGCATCCCCAGGACCGACTATCTTGCCGGGATCGGCAGGGCCCGGAACTGGACCCCGACCTTCGCCAACCAGGGAACGCACAGCACGCCTTGACGGCATTAAAGGCAAACGCGGGCTCACAGGCGCGCAGGAGATATCTGGGAAATGGCACTCACCATACGGAACTCCGAATACCGCTACGGCATCATTGCCGTGCTCCTGCACTGGCTTATCGCCCTCTGTGTAATCGGCCTCTTTATCGTCGGTTCTATCATGGAGGACATGAAGCCCTCGCTTCAGCAATTTGAGCTCTACCAGCTCCACAAGTCCTTCGGCATTCTCGTCCTGGCATTGACCGTTCTTCGCCTCGGCTGGCGGGTCGCCAATCCCCAGCCATCCCTGCCGCCGGCCATGCCGGCCTGGCAACAGCTCGCTGCCAGGACAACACACTGGGCCTTCTACGGCTTGTTGCTCGCAGCCCCCCTTGCCGGCTGGGCGATGGTGTCCGCATCAAGCCTCAACATCCCCACCGTACTTTTCGGATTGGTGGAACTTCCCCATATAGGGGTGATCGCGTCCTCGGCAGACAAGCAGGCCCTGGAGGGCACCTTCTCTGAGCTGCATGAACTGGCCGCGAACGGGTTGCTCGCCCTGTTCATCGTCCATGTGGGGGCCGCGCTTTATCATCACGTAAAGCTGGGTGACAGCGTCCTCCTCAAGATGCTGCCGATCTCCAGGGCAGCGTTTGATGAGCGCCTGGCCCGTGAGCTGAACAACAAGGGATAAGTCCATGATCGCTCAACTCAGCCGGGTCCCGGCACTTGCCTGCGCGCTCTTGGTTGCCGGCGGGGCTATGTCAGGTACCCAAGCCGCCCAATGGCAGGTCGATCTGGCCGCAAGCAGTCTCACCTTCGAGGCAAGCGTGTTCGGTTCATCCGTACCCGGTTCATTTGAGAGATGGGATGCTGATATTTCTTTTGATGAAACAGATCTGACATCTTCATCCGTCGAAGTGGTCATCACGATGGAGAGCGCGACCACCAATGACGCAACCCGCGACAGCAGCCTGGTGAGCGATGACTGGTTCGCAGTCACGGCACACCCGCAGGCACGACTGGTCAGCACCGCCTTCCGGAACACCGGCGATGGGACCTTCGAGATGGACGCGGACCTCACCATGCGTGGCCAGACGCAAGCAATCACCCTGCCCTTCACATTGGAAGATCTGGGGGACGGCAGCGTCCGTGCCGTCGGCACTGTAACAGTCGATCGAACCGACTACGGAATTGGCCAGGGTGATTTCACCAGCGGTGCAACAGTATGCGTCGACGTCCCCATCTCGATCGACATATCAGCAAAGCCGAAATAGGCACGAGCGTCTCAACAGATTTCCACAGGCGCCAATGCCCGGAGCGCAGGCATTGGGCGGCAATTGCCTTTCAGGGGCACAAAGAACACCTGTCCCACTCTGCTGGACTGAAACACAAGTTCCTCTTGTTCCGTGAAGGAACGATCATTGTGTCGAATATGCCAGGCCAGCATGTGATGCGCCTCACCATCCACACCCGAGGCAATTGGCAGCAGCAGGCTCTCGACCTTCATCATCACACCATTGCTGTAGGTGTTCTCGTAGATGAAGAGGCTGATGCAGCAATCATCAATCACTGCCTCGAAGCCTTGCCTGACACCTGAGTGAATGCCGGGGGCAAAATAGTCGAATACGTTTTCGCCGGTCAGGTCGCGCGTCATGCGCTCGACCACTTCAGTCCCCACCAGGCGATAGAGATACCGGCCATCACGCCGTTCCATGATGGTGAGGTTGGGCATGTAAGGCGCAAGCGTCCGGAAGTTGAGATCCGTGCGTGCTGGAGGCGCGGTCTTCTCCCACGCATCCAGATATGCGGCAATGAGAGTCCGCATGGCATCCGGCGCTTGCGTGTGCGCAAGGAGCGGCTCGAACCTTTCAAGGGTCAGCGAACCGGTGTCCGCGGCATTCTGCATCTGGACATTTCCTTCCCGGCGTTTTCCGCCAATGGTAGCGCAATACCGGAAATCGAGAACAGGCGAGCCTGAACTTTCTCAAATGGCGTGTTAGCTGGTAAGTGGATGCTGATCCTTTTGGATCAAGTACGGCCTTAAATGAAATAAACTTTTTGTCGCAGAACACGGCATAAGTGTGCCGCGATTTGACTGCCCGTATTGCGACTGTATTGAGGGCTTGCATGACCGGTGAAGTGTCACCCGGGTCAGGAATGGGCACTTGTCAGGATACAGCTCTGAGCCTGGCAATTTCATCCGCGGTCGGTACCCCATTGCCCAGATCGACCGGCTCGGTCCCGAATGTATCTGCGGCAATGATGGTGTTGTCGCCGACAGTGGCATAGTTGACCGTGGTCTGCACCAGATGCAGTCCGATGATCTGCGTGACCTTGTCGTCATCCCCAGCCGACAGAGGCAGCATGATGCTCTCGTTGCGGGAGAGGACCCCGCGGGCATACTGGTTGAGGTAGATCGAGAAGAGCCCCAGCGGCCGGGACACAATAAGATCCATAGCCCGTGCCGTCCCCCGCCGTTCCTTAGCAGACAGGAACTCGAGGAAGTTGCGACCGGTGAGGTCAGCCCCCATCCGCTCCGCCACGTCACTGCCCATCAGCCTATAGGTGATGGTGGCGTCATCCTCGATCTCCATCAGGGTTAGATCGGTAAGAAACGCGCTGAGTTTACGAAGATCCAGATCGTTACGGTGCGGGACCAGCCGCCCGTCTCGCATCTCGTCATAAAGGTCCAGGAACGCACGCAGCCGCCCTGGTGCCGCCGATTTTTCGAGCGACGTCCGAGCGTCCAATACTGCTGACTGATTTGACCGTGCCTCGAGGGGCATGGCTACGCCTCACCACTTCACATGAACCTATTGGCTCACATTTTACACAAAATGGTGAAGAAAGTGGCACGCCCTAGGGGAGTCGAACCCCTCTTTCCAGGTTGAAAACCTGGCGTCCTAACCGATAGACGAAGGGCGCGCTGAGCGGCGGAACAGACAAGCTGTCCCCGTCGCGGATGAGCTTGATACACACCCCGCACGCCGCATTCAAGACCCAAATCGCCGATTTTTTGCGGTTTTTTGACTGGAAAGCGACAATCCGAAGCCTAGTGGTCAGCGGCTGCTGCGTCCTCGATATGCAGCTCCACTGCCTCGCCGCCGCGCCAGCTATCGCGTTTCAACCGTCCGGCAACGTGCACGCGCATATCAGCATTGCCCAAAAGAGATTGCCCAAGTGGCTGATCTGCGGCCCGGAATGCAACAGCCTTCAGCGTCTTGCCGCTTTGCCCCTTCAGGGTGAGCCGCACATGGTTGCTGCCCACGACATCCGCATAGCCGATCCGGGCATCCGCCACGGCAATACGCGGTTCAGGATTGCCCGACCCATAGGGCCCCGCCTGGGCAATGAGGTCGACAAGTGACGCGGTGGCCCCGCTACAGGCAATGGCACCATCAAGAGTAAGACCCGCCGCCAGCCGCGCCTGCGCCACGTCATCAGCCATGTCCTGTTCCAGATAGGCTGTCAGGTCATCCACGCGATCCGCAGCAACGGTCAGCCCTGCGGCCATGGCATGCCCGCCACCATTGACCAGGAGCCCCGCTTCAAGCGCCCGGACCACGGAAGCCCCCATATCCACACCGGCGATTGACCGCCCGGACCCCTTGCCCATGCCCTTGTCATCCAGCGCGATGACGATGGAAGGATTGCCCGTGCGTTCCTTGATCCGCGCCGCGACGATACCAATCACGCCGGGATGCCAGGAAGGCCCGGCCACAACACTGACGGCCCGGTCCGCCAAACCGTCGCGGTCGACCAGGGCAATTGCCTGGTCGAGTACATCAGCCTCGATCGCGCGGCGCTCCGCATTCAGCACGTCCAGCCGGCCCGCAATCGCCGCAGCCTCGTCCGGGTCTTCCGTAGACAGAAGTTTTGCCCCGAGTCCGGATGCTCCGATCCTGCCGCCGGCATTGACGCGGGGCCCAAGCAGGAAACCGGCGTGATAGGGAGATGGCGCGCCCTCCATCCCCGCGACAGCACCCAGCGCCTGCAGGCCGCAATTCTGACCCTGCCCCATGATGCGCAGGCCCTGCGTGACAAAGGCCCGGTTGACGCCGCGCAGGGGCACAACGTCACACACCGTGCCAAGAGCCACGAGGTCCAACAGTCGCGTAAGATTGGGTTCAGGGCGGATATCTGAAAAATGGCCCCGTTGCCGCAGGGCGCGGTTCGTCGCGACCACCAGCATGAATACCACACCAACCGCGGCCAGCTGTCCGAGACCCGAGCCACAGTCCAGCCGGTTGGGATTAACCACGGCGCGCGCGATGGGAAGTTCAGGCGCGGCCTTATGGTGGTCGATCACCAGCACATCGAGGCCGAGCCGGCTTGCTTCCTCAAGGGGCGCGAAAGCCATGGTGCCGCAATCGACCGTAATGACGACGCGGGCCCCCTCCTCCGCCAACACACGCATGGCGGTCGGGTTGGGACCATACCCTTCGGCCAACCTGTCAGGAATATAGGTACGGGGTGTAACACCCAGCGCTTTCAGGTACCGGTCCAGCAGCGCGCTCGACGTTGCTCCGTCTACGTCATAATCACCGAAGACAGCAATTGGCTCATCATTGATGATTGCCTCTGACAGCCGGTCAGCTGCCGCATCCATATCGGCAAGGCACGACGGGTCCGGCAAGAGGTCACGCAGAGTAGGTGCCAGATAGCTGGGCACATCGTCAGCGGAAACTTCCCGCGCCGCCAGAATGCGGGCCAGGAAGGCGTCAATGCCATGGCGCTGGGAAATGAGTTCCGCCTGCCGCTCATCCGCCGGCCGCAACCGCCAAGCGCGCCCGGAAAATGACCGGGCGACGCCGAGAAACGGTGCCGGCTCGTCGTAGACCGGACGTGCGTTAGCGGAACTTGCCAAGGTAGCTGTGCGAAGCCTTGATGTAACGGACAGTGCCGGTGGATGACCGCATGACCACAGTGTGCGTCGTCACCCGGTCATTCTCCCACTTGATGCCGTCCAGCATTGTGCCGTCCGTCACGCCGGTGGCGGCAAAAAGCACATCCCCGGACGCCAATTCCTGGGTCATGTATTTGCGGTCGAAATCCGTGTAGCCGACACGCTCGGCCCGGCGGCGCTCTTCCGCGTCACGGAAGATCAGGCGCCCCTGGATCTGCCCGCCGATGCAGCGCAGTGCAGCGGCAGCCAGAACACCTTCAGGCGCACCACCAGTGCCCATATACATGTCGATGCCGGTATTGGGATCAGACGTGTGGATCACGCCCGCGATGTCACCATCCGGGATCAGGGTCACGGCGGCGCCTGCATCACGCACGCCCTTGATCAGGTGCGAATGGCGCGGACGGTCGAGGATGCAGACCGTAATCTGCGACGGGTCCACGCCCTTTGCCTGCGCCAGCTTCAGGACGTTGTCCTTGGGGTCAGCGTCGAGATCGACGAGACCTTCCGGGTATCCGCCGCCAATGGCGATTTTTTCCATGTAGACGTCCGGCGCATTCAGCAGGCTGCCGCCTTCGGCCATGGCAATGGTTGCCAGCGAATTGGGCATGCACTTAGCGCACAGCGTGGTGCCTTCCAGCGGATCCAGCGCGATATCAACCTTCGGGCCGTTCTTGGTGCCGACTTCCTCACCGATATAAAGCATCGGCGCCTCGTCACGCTCGCCTTCGCCGATCACAACGGTGCCGTCGATATCCAGAGCATTCAGCTCCCGGCGCATAGCGTCCACAGCGGCCTGATCGGCAGCCTTTTCATCCCCCCGGCCGCGCAGGCGCGAAGCCGCCACGGCAGCACGCTCCGTCACGCGCACAAGCTCCAGCGTCAGCTCACGGTGAAGAAGGGATTCACGGGTGTGTTCCTGCTCGGGCTGGGCCTGGCTCATGAAGATCGGTCTTTCTGTCCTGTAGGTGGCAGGCCCCGATGGGCCCTTCGGTTGTGAATAGCCGGTTACGCGGCTTGATTAAAGCGATTCGACGCGAATGACATTGGGCGATCCCGCCAGGATCCCGGCGCCTTCGATCTCCGCAATAGCCTTGGCAATTGCCGTATCCCGCGTTGCATAGGTTACCACGATGACAGGCATGTTGGCGCCAAGCTCGTGATCTTCCTCCGGCTTCTGGATCATCGTCTCGATTGAGATGTCATGCTCGGCCAGAATGCCGGTCATCGTCGAGGCCGTGCCCTTTTTGTCCGCCAGTTCCATCCGCAGATAGTAAGGAGCCAGCGAATTGTCCTCTGACGCGGACTTGGCCGGCGTAAGTTGCGCCGCAGGCGTGCCGAAGACCGGCACCTGGAAGCCACGGGCAATGTCCACGATGTCGGCCACCACGGCAGAGGCCGTCGGCTTCTCCCCTGCCCCCGGGCCGCCGAACTCAACCGTGCCGACCCAGTCGCCCTGCATCACGATGGAATTACCCGGCCCGCCCACATGGGCCAGCGGCTGCTCAAGCGGCACAAGCGCCGGGTGCACCCGCTGGATGATATGCCCGCCATTCCGGTCAGCCACGGCGATGAGCTTGATGCGGTAGCCCAGCTCCTTGGCCGCCTCGATGTCTTCGGCCGCCACGCTGTCGATCCCCTTCACAAGCACTGCGTCAAGATTGACCTGCGTGCCGAAGGCAATGCTCGCCAGCAGGGAGAGCTTGTGAGCCGCATCGAAACCGCCGATGTCGGTCGTCGGGTCAGCCTCTGCAAAGCCGACGTCCTGAGCTTCGCGGACAGCATCCTCGAAGCTCACTTCTTCTTCTTCCATCAGGCCGAGAACAAAATTGCAGGTGCCGTTGAGGATGGCGACGATGCGCTCGACCTGGTTGGCGGCCAGACCGTCACGCAACCCCTTGATCACCGGAACACCGCCGGCGACCGCGGCTTCGAAGCCGACGGCCACTGCCTTGGCTTCAGCACTCTCCGCAATGCTCTGCCCATGATATGCAAGCAGCGCCTTGTTGGCGGTCACCACATGCTTGCCTGCAGCAATGGCATTCTCGACCAGCACCTTGGCCGTGCCGTCAGCACCGCCAATCAGCTCGACAACCACATCCACGTCATCTGCCTCGGCCATGTCGAGGCAGTTGTCATACCAGGCATAGCCATCGATCTCGACGCCCCGGTCCTGCTGCCGGTTGCGGGCTGAGACCGCGGTGACGACCAGCGGCACACCGGCACGTGCTGCCAGAATGTCCTGCTGCTGGGTCAGCAGCTTGAGCACGCCGGCACCGACAGTGCCCAGGCCCGCAATACCGATACGCAGGGGATTACCGGAGGCGCTGTCACTCATCTAAACATCAACTTTCTTCTGATCGGCCGGAAGCGGATCGTCATCGCCCAGACGCAGATCAGGATGCTCACCGGCAAGGATGGCATCCGCGTTCTGCATGAAACGGCGCACATTGCGTGCGGCCTGCCGGATCCGCTGTTCATTTTCCACGATGGCCACGCGCACGTGGCCGTCGCCATATTCACCGAAGCCCACACCCGGCGACACAGCCACCTTGGCGTGCTCCAGCAGCAGCTTGGAGAATTCCAGCGAACCGGTCTCCCTGAACTTCTCCGGCAGCGGTGCCCAGGCAAACATCGTCGCGGGCGGCGACGGAATATCCCAGCCCGCCTGGCTCATGGACTGGACCAGCGCATCGCGGCGTGTCTGATAGATGGACCGCATCTCATCCACGCAGTCCTGAGGACCATTCAAAGCCGCCGTGGCCGCCACCTGGATCGGCGTGAAGGCCCCGTAATCGAGATAGGACTTGATGCGCGTCAGGGCAGCCACCAGCCGCTCATTACCGACGGCAAATCCCATGCGCCAGCCCGGCATTGAATATGTCTTGGACAGGGACGTGAACTCAATGGCCACATCCTTTGCCCCGGGCACCTGCAGGATCGACGGCGGCGGCGGGCAATCGTCGAAATAGACTTCCGAATAGGCCAGGTCAGACAGCAGGAAGATGTCGTGCTTGTAGGCGAACTTCACCATGTCCTTGTAGAACTCGAGGTCCACCACCCGCGCGGTCGGATTGGACGGGAAGTTAAGCACAACAGCCGACGGCTTGGGCACGGAGTGCCGCATCGCCCGTTCCAGCCCCGCCATGAACTCCTCTTCCGAGGTGATCGGCACATGCCGGATGACGGCACCGGAAATGATGAAGCCGAATGCATGGATCGGATAGGTGGGGTTCGGGACGAGCACCACGTCGCCCGGCGCCGTAATCGCCTGGGCCAGGTTTGCAAACCCCTCCTTGGACCCGATCGTCGCCACGATCTCGGTCTCGGGATTGAGCTTCACGCCAAACCGGCGCTCATAATAGGCGGCCTGGGCCCGCCGGAGACCCGGAATGCCCTTGCTGGCTGAATAGCGGTTGGTCCGGGGCTTTGAGACGGTCTCAACGAGCTTGTCGACAATATGCTGAGGTGTCGGCAGATCGGGATTGCCCATCCCGAGGTCGATGATGTCTTCGCCGCGGGCGCGCGCTTCTGCCTTGAGCTTGTTCACGACCTCGAAGACGTAGGGCGGCAGGCGGCGGATACGGTGGAATTCGTGCGACATGATTTTCTGGTTTCCGGTTCAAGCCCGGTCAGGTGCGGCGGGTCAGATGGAGCCCGCGCAAAGGACACGCGGCATTAGCAGACATTCGGCGCTTTTGACAATGTTTCGGCGGCATGGCGGAAATGAGCCTGAAACCGCGAAAACAGGAATGCCATCCCGGATGGGCAACGCCAACGGAGAAAGGCCAGCGCCCTTCGTCCGCAACGGGATCGAACAGCACCAGCCAGGTCTCGAGAGGAAGATGTAAGGGAGGGGGCCGGCTACGCGTTACTCGAGGAAGATTTCCGCGCGCCGGTTACCGGCCTCGCCTGCCGGCATGGACTCATAGAAGACCGGGGCCTGATCACCTTCTGCCTCAATCACCAGATCAGCAGCGGCAACGCCATGCTTCATCAGCTCAGCCGCAACGGCATTCGCCCGCTTGAGCGACGTATCGAAATTGGCGAGCAGGTGCTTTTCCACCGGCAGGTTGTTCGTGCGGCTGGACGCATGGCCCACAACACGCACGGGTCCACCACCGCGCTTCTTCTGCAGTGCGGCAATGTCACGGATTTCAGCACGATCAGCTGCTGACAGCGCCGTGGACCCATGGCCGAAATAGATCGCAACCGGCGTGAACGGTCCGCCTTCAGCATCTTCTGACAGCAGCTCATAGGCGGGTGTGGCCGCAGCCGAGCCCTGCTCATAGGAGCTTTCCTCAGGCACCGGTGACCCGGCACCGATAGCCGAATAGTCAATCACGACGCCATCGCCACCCGTCTGGGCAGGCGCAGCAGCAGGGGCACCGGTCTCAACGCGGGTTTCCTCGAAGCGGGCGGAAACAACAGCCGGCACCTGCGACAGGACTTCCGCCGGCAGCGGCGGCGCCTTCGAGGCCGCAAACTGCGGCTCTCCCGTCGTAACAGCAGGCGAAGCTGCGACTGGCCTCGCCGCCCGACCCGTCGGAACTGCTGAAGGCTGAACGGCGGCCTGCGCCGCAGCTTCCGTCTCATAAAGGGGGCGTGCCGTGGCAGGCACAGCCGGACGGCGGGCCGGAGCAGCCGTGGTCTGGCGCACCGGCGCAGGAGCGGCAACCGGCGCTGCCGGGGCAGCCTGCACAGCAGGCGCACTCGGCGCCGGTGTGCTGGTCGGTGCCGGGAGCGTCGCAACCTCAACCTTGTCAGACGCGGCCTTGGTCACCGCATCAGAAGCGTTGTCTGCAGTCCGCTCGGCTGCTTCCTCCGCGGCTTCACGACCGGCCTGGGCATTGCGGCGGACAACCTCTTCACGCGGCACATACTCGCCGTCCTTTACTTCGCCGATACGGCGGGACGGCTCGCGGAATTCCGGAACTTCCGGCGCGGGGATGACCTTGCCAGACGCAACCTGTTCTCCACTGGATGCAGCACCCGCCGTCTGGGGTAAATCCGGCAGCGGCGCGGTGCGGCGCGACGGCAGCGGCGATGCGGGCGGTTCGGTGCCGCCACGCAGGGCTTCACCGGAATATCGGGCATGCTGGCGGTCAGCAACGAGGCTGTTCGCCAGGTCGCGCTTTTCAGCCTCGGCACCGGTCTCAGGGACCTTCGGCGCAGAGCCCGCCGCGGGGAAAGCCGCACCGTCTGAACTGTTCTCGGCTGCAGCCTGCTGCGCGGCAACGGTCTCATTGGTCGGCTCGCTCGGTGACTGACCGGTGATCGAATCAGAGATGGTCGACGGGCGCGTCCATTCAGGCGTGGTGGAACACGCGGCAAGGAGCAGTGCGGCAAATGCGGCAGCCATCGGTCCTGTCCGGAAAAGGCCCGGACGGCGCGTCGAAATGGTCTTGCCCGTGGTCGACATGATTTCCATCGTCATCAAATTCTCTAAGCCCGCTCTCTTTTCAGCCCGTATCCGGGCCTGCTGCCGAAGCCGCGATGTCGCCCGTTTCGGGCTGATTCCGTGCCTTTTGACCTGCGGAACCGCCCATTCAGGCTGCGTCGCCGGACCAGTATGTCGACTAAGCCCGCGCGCCGGGCGCTCCCGGAACTCGCTGGCTCTCGCCGCAGTGTCAGTCAACCTGTTCTAGGTCTCCCCCGCTGGCTGTCCGCGGTTTAATCCGAAGTCGGACCGCGAAAAACCCCACATGCCAGACGATGCCCAAAGGCAGGGCCGCGCCTGAACCCGAACGATACCAAACTCCACAGGTCCGCGCAGTACCCTGACACCAAAAAGCTGAAAAAATACTGCTGTTCTCCACCCCGGCAACGTCCCACTGAGCCGGAGGGCAGCACTGCAAACATCTATCCACAGGGTGCGGGTGATTGGTTAACGGATACTTGCCGGGGCTGTCGGTGCGGACCTAAAGCCCTGCGCCCTCGTCGAGACCCAGCATCAGGTTGAGGCATTGCACGGCAGCCCCGGAAGCTCCCTTGCCGAGATTATCAAGCTCTGCCACCAGCAGCGCCTGCCCGCCCTCGTTATCCGACCCGTCGCGCCCAAAGACATTGAGGCGCAGCTGGTTGGTCCCCACCAGTGCTTCCCCAAACATTTCCGCAGGTGGGTTTTCAGCTTGCTCGGCGGCAACCTGCACAAATGCCTCACCTGAATAAAATGTAGTAAGTGACTGATAAATTTGAGTAACAGACGGGCGCGCAGGCAAAGAATCAAGCGCAAGAGGAACCTGGATAAGCATCCCCTGCCGGAACTGCCCCGTCGCCGGAACGAAGATAGGAGCCGAAGCAAGGCCGGTGAAATGCTTCATCTCCGGCAGGTGCTTGTGCTGAAGCGTCAAGCCATAAAGCCTATGTCCTTCAGCAATATACGCCTCGTTCTTGATGTTCTCGTACCGGTCAATCAGCGCCTTGCCGCCGCCTGAATAGCCAGACACACCAAACACGCTCACCGGCAAGTCGCGCGGGATCAGCCCCGCATCGACGAGGGGCCAAACCAGGCCGATAAAACCCGTCGGATAGCACCCTGGAACAGCCAGCCGGGTCGCTGTCCGGATGGCATCCCGCTGACCCTTCCGCATCTCGGGAAAGCCATAAACCCACTCAGGATCGGTCCGGTGGGCCGACGAGGCATCCAGAATCCGCGCCTTGGGGTTCGTGACCAGCGAAACGGCTTCCCGCGCCGCATCATCGGGCAAGCACAGAATGGAAGCATCGCAGCCATTCAGCAATTCGGCACGGGCATCGGCATCCTTCCGGCGTTCAGGGTCGATCGAGACGATCTCGATATCATCCCGCTGCTCCAGCCGGTCGCGGATCTGGAGGCCAGTTGTGCCAGCCTCGCCATCTATGAATACCGTATGCGCCATGCTGCGCCGCCTTTCGACAACCCGGTCGACAACCCGGAAACGACCAAGGGAGGCGCGGGTTTACCACGCCTCCCCGTGATCGCCTACCGGATTTGCCGTGCCGCCCGGCCCTATTTGTGGACCGCATAAAGCTGACGCAACAGGGCTGGCGGCTCAAAATGGCGCCAGCGCTTCTCTGCCTGGGCCAGGCGGTCCGCAATGGCGAAATAGACAAGCGGATTATAGGCAAGGCCCATATGGCTGGCGAACACCTCGATGGATTCCCGCTGACCGCCAGGACATTCACGGCAGGCATCCCCGGCTACAATGGCATCGGTCGGCGTAAAGATTGCTGTGGACGGCACGGGGATTGGCGAGCCGAGCGTCTTCTCGCGTTCCGGATCCTCGATCACATCCTCCGGCGCAAACATCTGCAGCATCATTGAGATGGCGTTCGCCCGCACATCCTGGAACGGGCTCCCCAGGGTCATGACTTGCCGCACGAGATCCGGGCACTCCCGCGCCACTTCCCGCACAAAGCACCCGCCGAGGCTCCAGCCGATCAGGCTCACTTTTCGGCCCGTCTCATCCGCGACAGCCTCGAGCTTGGCCACTACAGCATCAAGATTGGCCTGGGTCGCCCCCATATTGCGCCCATTATCCCAGCCATGTGCCACATAGCCCCTGTTTGCGATGAAGCGGCGCATCGGCGCCATTGAGGCATCATCGGCAGTGAACCCCGGCACCACCACCACGCCATGTCCATCCCCGTCAGGCGCCCGGTTGAGGGCGGGCCAGGCAGCTGCCAGCGCCGCCCCTTCGGCCAGAACGCGCAACTCCAGCGGCAGCAGCGCCGCGCGTGGCGGCGCAATCTTGCGGTAAGTGAAAGGTACGTCGGCTTCCGCCGAAGGGGTGTCTGACAGGATTGCGGCGTCCTGGTCGTGTCTGGGGGCGTAGGTGTGTGTCATGGGGGGACCTCAGGGTCTTTCTCTGCTCCGGTCTCAGCGGGGATGTGTGAGACATTCGCAGGATTAACCCTCGCCGCCCGGACGCGGTTCCCTCAGGCCGCCAAGGGTGACGCAGGGGAATCAGACATTTCCCTGCTCCTGCCCTCACCCGAGCCGTCATCTTGGCCCCAGGCCCGCTCGTGCAGGTGATAGGCCACTGTCTGAACCAGCGGCTCGATCAGTCCTATGCTGAAGGCCACGACCCAGCTGCCGCTGAGCACAAAGGCCACTGCGATCGCCACGGCCATGTGCATCACCGAATAGGTGAAGGTTTTTCGGGCAGCACGGGAACCGGCAACAGACACAACACGGGACATCTGACTTCTCCGACCATTAGATGCGAACAACTCGCAAAAGCAAGATGGGGCGTAGCGCAGGCCGCGTCAAGACTATTTCGAATAATTCTAATTAGGGGCACACCAAGCGCCTTCGTCGACCCGTGTCCGGCAATATTGCGTGGCCGGAAAGGGGAAGCCGGGAAAGCTGATCCTGCCTATTCCACCCTGCCAACCCACAGCTTTGAAGGGATCAGAAGGTGCTGGAAAACAAATGCATCATCATCACGGGCGCCAGCCGCGGCATAGGAGCCGCCGCTGCACGCCTTTTCGCGAGCCACGGAGCCACTGTCATTGTCAGTGCCCGGCGGCAATCGTCACTCGCCCCCATTGTTGAGGGCATTAGCGCCGCAGGGGGCAAGGCCGTAGCGGTTGCTGGTGACATCACAGAGGAGCAAACCTCAGCCCGGTTGGTCGAAACCGCACTCGCCGTCACGGGTCGCCTCGATGGCGCCTTCAACAACGCCGCCATTCTCGGAGAAGCGTGCTCCCTCCCCACAATCACGAATGAGAGCTGGCACGAGACGATTGCAACCAATCTCACAGCTGCTTTCTACGCAGCCAAACACCAGGTACCCGCCATGCAGGCAAATGGCGGTGGCGCAATCGTCTTCACGTCTTCATTCGTGGGCCATTGCACGGGAATTCAGGGCATGGGGGCATACGCAGCCTCAAAAGCAGGCCTTGTCGGCCTTGCCCGGGTTCTGGCGGCGGAAAAAGGTCGGGATGGCATTCGTGTGAACGCATTGCTTCCGGGCGGCACCGATACCGATATGGCACCGCAGGGCCCGGAGGCCCGCAGTTGGGTCAACGGGTTGCATGCCCTCGGCCGCATGGCACAGCCGGAGGAAATCGCACAGGCCGCTGCATTTCTCCTGTCCGACCAGGCGTCCTTTGTAACAGGCACGGCGTTTCTCGCTGACGGCGGAAACACCAGCTTCAAGGCCTGAGAGCTCAAAAAGAAAGGGCGGCTCCAGAAGAGCCGCCCTTCCCGTCTTGATCTGATGGCGCGTCTTAGCGCTTGGAGAACTGGAAGCTCCGGCGGGCCTTGGCGCGGCCGTACTTCTTGCGCTCCACCACGCGGCTGTCGCGCGTGAGGAAGCCGTTCGACTTCAGCACCGGACGCAGCGCCGGCTCAAACAGGGTCAGAGCCTTGGAAATACCGTGGCGCACAGCACCGGCCTGGCCGGAAAGGCCACCACCGGTCACGGTGCACACCACGTCGATTTCACTCTGGCGCTCGGTCAGCACCAGCGGCTGGTTGACCAGCATGCGCAGCACGGGGCGTGCGAAATACTGGGTCTGGTCCTTGCCGTTGATGGTGATCATGCCGGTGCCGCGCTTCACCCAGACGCGGGCAACCGCATCCTTGCGCTTGCCGGTCGCATAGGAGCGGCCGTGCTCATCAACCTGCGGGTCAGGAAGTTCCACCGGCTCGGCAGCAGCAACGTCGCTACCTGTGGCAGCCGCGGTCATGGCGTCGCCAAGGTCCTCGAGGGAACGGGTTTCAGTTTCAGACATGTTTCAGGTCCCTCTTAGTCGCGCGGCGTGTTCTTGGAATTGAGCGCCGCAATGTCCAGCTTTTCGGGCTGCTGGGCCTCATGCGGATGCTCGGCGCCCGGATAGATCTTCAGGTTGGACATCTGCTGGCGCGACAGCGGGCCGCCCGGCAGCATGCGCTGCACGGCCTTGCGCACCACGTCTTCCGGATTCTTGCCTTCCAGAATGCGCGTCGGGTTGGTTTCCTTGATACCGCCCGGATGACCCGTGTGACGGTAGTACTTCTTGTCAGTCATCTTCTTGCCGGTGAGAGCCACCTTGTCGCAATTGATGACGACAATGTTGTCGCCGCAATCCATGTGCGGAGTGAAAGTGGGCTTGTGCTTGCCGCGCAGACGGGTTGCGATGATGGCGGCCATGCGCCCCACAACCAGGCCTTCAGCGTCGATCAGCACCCACTTCTTCTCGATATTCGAGGGAGTGGCAGTAAAGGTCTTCATTGTTTCCGTGTCGTCCTTGAGGGCCGGCCCACGGGGACCGGCCAAAAAAGCAAAGCGCCGGGCAGCGATACCCGGCGGAACGTGGCGCGGTTTATCCTAAAGCCAGCGCGTCATGTCAATCGGCAAATGACCTGAAAAACGCTTTAAAACCAGCAACTTCCAATCGCGGTATTAAGGCACCCCATTTTTTAAAGCGTGCCCCTGCCTTGAACAGCTTTCAAAGACGGCACCGCCTTCATCGCGCCCTTCAAATGCCCTCAGCACCTGCGACCCGCTGTCGCCGGGGATGACGCCGCCCGGACCAACGCCTAGGCTTCACCTCAAAACAGGAGGAATGCGCATGTCCCAGGCTGCTGCGACAACCACGGATGCACCGGTTCTGTGCGAGAGCATCGAAGCCGGTATCGCGACCCTGACACTCAACCGGGCAAAAGCCCGTAACAGCCTGTCAGATGCTCTGATTGCCGCTCTGCACGAAGCGGTAAACCGGCTGGGAACGGATCCTGCCGCCCGCGTCATTGTGCTTGAAGCTGCCGGGCCGGCCTTCTGCGCAGGGCACGACCTCAAGGAGATGACCGCACACCGGGAAGACGCGGATGGCGGCAAAGCCTATTTCGAGGATCTCGTGGCCCGCTGCTCGGCAATGATGCAGGCAATCGTCCGGTGCCCTACCCCCGTCATTGCCAAGGTTCAGGGCATTGCCACGGCGGCAGGCTGCCAGCTCGTTGCCAGCTGCGATCTGGCCCTCGCCTCGCACCAGGCGCATTTCGCAACGCCCGGCGTCAATATCGGCCTGTTCTGTTCAACCCCCATGGTTGCCCTGTCCCGCAACGTGTCGCGCAAGCAGGCCATGGAGATGCTTCTTCTTGGCGAGATGATCGATGCACAGCGAGCTGAGGAGTTCGGCCTCATCAACCAGGCTGTGCCTGACGGCATGCTGGACGAGGAAGTCCACGCCTGGGCAAGACGCATAGCCTCGAAGTCCTCCCATACCCTCGCTGTCGGCAAGGCTGCATTCTACGACCAGCTCGAAAAGAGCCTCGGTGATGCCTATGACTATGCTGGCCGCGTCATGGCCGCCAACATGATGGCCCGCGATGCGGCAGAAGGCATTTCTGCCTTCATCGAGAAGCGCGATCCGACCTGGGAAGACAGATAATCATGCCGACTTACTCCGACGACACCCTCTCAGCCCTGCTGACTTCCACCAGGACCATTGCCCTCGTTGGTGCCAGCGACAAGCCGCACCGCGCCAGCAACGAAGTCCTCGGCTATCTGCTTCGCGAAGGCTACGACGTCTATCCGGTAAACCCGCTTAGGGCAGGCAGCGAAATTCATGGCCGCACTGTGCTGGCGTCGCTGAAGGATGTGCCGGTGCCAATCGACATGGTGGATATCTTCCGCAACTCCGATGTGGCTGGCGAAACCGTGGACGAAGCCATAGAGGTCGGTGCCAAATCTGTCTGGATGCAGCTGGACGTGATTGACGAGGCAGCCGCCCGCCGGGCAGAAGAAGCAGGAATGACCGTCATCATGGACCGGTGTCCCAAGCAGGAACTCCCGCGCCTCAGAGCCGCGGGATGCCTCTGATACCGGCCGCCTCAGTAGACGGCGCAAACGCGCCTCGTTTCAATCCGTACAGGGAGTATCTTTCATGAGCGACCAGGGCTTTGCCACTCGCGCCATCCACGCCGGCGCCGCACCGGACCCCACCACCGGCGCCCGCACAACACCCATCTACCAGACCACGTCCTACGTGTTTGACGATGTGGATCATGCCGCCCGCCTGTTCGGCCTGCAGGAGTTCGGCAACATCTACTCCCGCATCATGAACCCGACCCAGGCAGTCCTTGAAGACCGCATTGCGTCCCTCGAAGGCGGCACCGCTGCACTTGCGACTGCTTCGGGTCATGGCGCGCAGCTTCTGATATTCCACACGCTCATGCAGCCCGGCGACCACTTCATTGCGTCCCGCCAGCTCTATGGCGGCTCGATCAATCAGTTCGGCCATGCCTTCAAGAAGTTCGACTGGCATGTCGATTGGGTGGACATGTCGAACCCGGACAATGTGAAGGCGGCCATCACCCCCAAGACCCGCGCCATCTTCATGGAATCCATCGCCAATCCCGGCGGCGTCATTCAGGACATCGCCGCTGTTGCGGCTATCGCCAAGGAGGCGGGCCTGCCTCTAATCGTCGACAACACCATGGCCTCGCCCTATCTGTGCCGGCCGATCGAGCATGGCGCCGACATCGTCTGCCACTCGCTCACCAAGTTCATTGGCGGTCATGGCAACTCCGTCGGCGGGGTGATTGTCGATGCGGGGACGTTCGACTGGTCAGCCTCCGGCAACTACCCGACCCTCGGTGAACCGAATGACAGCTATCACGGCCTCAAGCTCCACGAGACCTTCGGCAATATCGCCTTTGCCATTGCCTGCCGCGTGCTTGGGCTGCGCGATCTGGGCCCGGCCCTCGCCCCCCAGAATGCCTTCCTGCTTCTGACAGGGTGCGAAACCCTGCACCTGCGCATGGAACGCCACTGCCAGAACGCCCTTGAAGTGGCCCATCACCTCAAGGACCACGACAAGGTGTCATGGGTGTCCTATGCGGGCCTCAAGGAAGATCCCGGCCACGCCCTCATGCAGAAGATCAGCCCCAAGGGCGCAGGCGCGGTTTTCACCTTTGGGCTCAAGGGCGGATACGACGCGGGCGTCAAGCTGTGCAACTCTGTCGAGATGATCTCCCACCTCGCCAATATCGGCGATACCCGGTCCCTGATCATTCACCCCGCATCCACGACCCATGCCCAGCTCTCGAGCGAGCAACGGGCTGCGGCAGGCGCGGGCGATGATACGGTGCGCATTTCCGTCGGCCTTGAGGATGCGGCCGACATCATTGCCGATCTCGACAAGGCGCTGGCTCTCACCTGAGCCTGACGGACATCTCCGAATTCAGAAACCCCGCAGGTAGACACGCCTGCGGGGTTTTGACGTTCGTAGCCATGACGTCTGAAGGTTGCTCTCAGCCCAGCTGCTGAACGGCCTTGTCGTCCCGGTGATACGCCACATGCGCCTGCAATACCGCAAGGCCCAGGACGACAACCGCACCGAACTGGTGCACACCGCCAAGCCAGACAGGCACAACTGCGAGCAGCGTCCAGATACCGATCAGCACCTGGAGCAGCACACCGGTGGCAAACCACATGGCAGCGCGCCGCTGCAGAGCCGGGGCTCCATCAGCAACGACCCGCCAGCAATAGACAACAGTCAGAATGCAGATGAGATAGGCCAGCATGCGGTGATTGAACTGCACCGTCATGTGATCCTCGAAAGCCGCCATCTCCCCGGCATAAACCCGGTCAGGCACGAAGGCCCCATCCATAAGCGGCCACGTGTTGTAGATTATGCCCGCATCAAGCCCGGCCACGAAGGCACCAAGTATGATCTGCAGATAGACAAGCCCCATGAGCCCGGCCGTCCAGCCGATCCAACGTCGGTTTGCATCGTCAGCGCGCGCATTGCCCCGCAGGATACCAAGCGCCACCCACACAAGGGCTGCAAAGATAAGGAACGCCAGTCCGAGATGGGCCGCAAGCCGGTACTGGGACACGCTGACCCGCTCCGTCAGCCCGGACGCCACCATGTACCAGCCAAGCCCACCCTGAAGCCCGCCCAGGATGAACAGCCCTGCGCATGTCCACGCCAGCTGCCCGCGCAGCCGTCCAGTCGCCAGGAACCACACGAAGGGCACAAAGAAGGCCAGACCGATGAGCCGGCCGAGGAAGCGGTGCCCCCATTCCCACCAGTAAATGGTCTTGAACTCATCAAGGCTCATGCCCTTGTTGACCAGCTGGTACTGTGGAATCTGCCTGTACTTGTCGAAATCCTCTTCCCAGACTTCAGCCGACAGAGGCGGGATTGCGCCGGTCACCGGCTTCCATTCGGTAATGGAGAGGCCTGACTCGGTCAGCCGCGTGAGCCCGCCAACCACCACCATCAACGCCACCAGCGCTGCGACACTCAGCAGCCAGATCGCGACCGGCCGTGTCCGGTCCGGCAGGCTATCGGTGGAGGATGAGGTCGTGGAAATGGTCATGGCGGCACGTGTTGGTTTTGAAATGTCCGGGAACCCGGTCTATATCACAGCGCCAAAGATAGCCCGGTCCCGTGCCGGCGGCAGCGGCGCGATGCCGCACCATGATCGCGAGAACTCAAATGACCCTTGGCATTCCCATGCGCTGGCGCAAGCTGATCGGCCTGATCGTCTTGCTGGTCTTCATCTTCTACTGGGCCATGCTGGTGATGACGGTTGCCATCTACAAGCTGCCGGATAACGGCTTCATCGAGTTCGTCTACTTCCTGGCCGCCGGTATCCTCTGGGCCCTGCCCGCCGGATACATCATCAAGTGGATGCAGCTTCCCGACGCTGAATAGGCTCCGGACGCGCAAACGCCGACCGCGGTTACGGCCGGCGTCGGCAATTCTGGTCTGATGCCGGAAAATCCGGCCCTTGCGGGTGCTCTTAGTCGAGTCTGCCGAAGGTCATCTTGTTGAGTGCAAGAAACACGACCAGAAAGATCAGGATGGCATAGATCGCGGACATGGTTGGAACCCCGGCGGTCAGAAATGGGTGAATCTGCGGCGGACTATATCCGCATTTTCAGCAAAGCCAAATGCCTCGGCGGTAAGGCGCCAGATGATCAGGCCGTCAGGCCACATTCACGCGTTTGAAGCGGTTCCACAGGGCAAACGGCGCACCGCCGAGAAGAACCTCCACCAGATCCACATCCTGATAATCACCATTGAGAGACAGGCGCGGCAGCGCACGCAGATGATTCCCATGCTCGGCGAACAGCAGTCCCTTGCGGGTCGTCACAGCTGACGCAAAGCGCTGGCTCGTGGCCAGGTCAAACTCGCGCTGTGACGCAGAGCCTTCATCACCATAGGGATAGGCAAAGTGCTTTGGCTTGTCGCCGAGTTCCGTCTCCAGGCGCGCAGTGCCTGCCAGCATGTCCTCCCGCGCCCGTTCTTTCGGCAGCTTGGCGAGGGCATAGTGGGACGCGGTGTGTGCGCCGATGGTGCAAAGCGGATGTGAATGCAGCGCCCGCACCTGATCCCAAGACATCGCATGTGCATTGGCAATGGCCCGGCCATCAATGCCCGCCTGCTCTGCAAGCACGCTGACGGCATGGCGCATCTCATCCTCGGGAAGATCCCGCAAACGCCAGTAGACGCTCTCCCAGGCCCCGCGCTTGTCTTTGTTGGTCTCCGCCCGGTGATGGATGACCTCGCCACCGATCTCCATCTCCAGATGGTCCACGGCCCGGATCGATGCTTCCAGGGTCATCCACCACAGGTCAGCCAACCCATCCGGCAGGTCAGACGCCACATAGACTGCAAAAGGCGCGTCATGCTTCTCGAAGATCGGCAAAGCGAGTTCGAAGTTATCGCGATAGCCATCGTCGAACGTAAAGGCCGCGAAAGGACCGGGCCCTCCGCCACGCAGCCGGCTCACCATGTCGTCCAGCGAGACGATCTCGTAGCCGAGACCCCTGACACGGCCAATCACCGCATCCAGAAAATCAGGCGTCACTTCGAGGATCCTGTTGGGTGCAAATGCCGTGTCCGGCGCCGCCTCCTCGACAACCCGGTGCAGCATGAAAATGGCCCCCAGCCCCCGCCAGCTGTCCCCCAGCATCCTGTGCATGCCGGTGCTGCGCATGGTTGAAAGGCCAAGCTTGATGACGTCACGTCCGACACGGCGCATGGAGGCGGGATCTCCGGTAGGTGATTGGGGAGCCTGAAGCTCCCGGAGAGTAGTCCCGAACAATTGCCAACCGATTGACGGCGGGATTCTGCCCTTTCTGGCACTGCCCTTGCGGATATTGGGCAGAGTTTATTGCCTTGAAAGCACCGCACATGAGTATCGCCGCGGCACCAATTTCCGCCGAACCCGTTGATTTTGAAGAAAAAACCCCACTGGAGGACGCGACCGAGCTCGTCCTGAGCACCAGCGCGGATATAGACGGTCTGCGCGCTGACTGGGTCAATCTGGAGCACCGCGCAGCAGGCCACGTCTTTCAGAGCTGGGCCTGGGTCTCGCAATGGCACACCCATATCGGTGCGGCACGCGCCATCGAGCCCTTCATCGTTATGGCAAGCCGTCGCGGCGGAGGCCTTGTCGCCCTGCTCCCCATGGGCATCGAGACCCGCGGCCACATCCGCAAGCTCGTCTGGCTCGGCGCCGAGCACGCTGACTACAAGGGCCCCTTGCTGGACAAGACCTTCCTGGCACGCATGACCCCCAGGGTCACCCGATCGCTTCTTGAAGCTGCCTGCCGCATGGCACCCAACATCGACGTCGTACAGTTGCTGGAGATGCCGGCCACACTGGAAGACGGCTCACATCCCCTGCTCTGCTATCCCAATCACCTGTCGCCCATGGGCTCGCACAGCATGTCGCTGGGCACCGATTTCGACACCTTCTTCAAGGCGCGCCGTGGCGCATCGTCCCGAAAGAAATTGCGCCAGAAGGCCCGCCGCCTCGCTACTGCCCATGGTGAAACCCGGATGGAGATCGCGGCCAGTACCACCCAACGCGGCCGCATCATCACAGCCCTCATTGATCAGAAGCGTTCGCGCCTGGCGGAAATGGGCGTCGGCGATGTGTTCGCCGATGGTGACGTTCGCGCCTTCTATCGCAGCATGGCCGAGAGCCATCCGGGCATTTGCCAGCTGTCCGCCTACGTGGCCGGCGATACCATCACCGCCGCCAATTGGGGGCTCGTGTGGAATGGACGCTATTACTACGTCCTCTCCACCATGGCCGATGGCGACATGCGCGCATTCTCGCCCGGTCAGCTCCATCTGACGGACCTCATCGAATGGTCGATCGACAACGGCCTCAGCACCTTCGACTTCACGGCGGGCGATGAAGGCTACAAGGATGAGTGGTGCGACACGGTTATGCCGCTGTTCGACATTCACTTCGGCTTAACCATGAAGGGTCGCATCACAGCCTTCGCGCTGTCGGTCGGCCGACGGGCAAAACGCGCCATCAAACAAGATGAGCGCCTCTGGAAAGCCGCGAAAAACCTGCGAAAGCTGGTCTACCGCTTCCGTACACAAACGGCTTGGTAACCCTCCGCATGCGACTGTCCTGTCGAACCCTCCAGAACGGAGCGGCAAGACAGAAAGACGGAGCAGGCGCCCATGTCCCCCGATGTGATGTCACCGGACGCAAAGTCGTCGATTATCGACATCAGCAAGGAAGATGCTGAGAAATTCTCGCTCACCTCGCTGCGGTTCAAGCACCGTTTTGCCGAAAGCGGCCTGTTTGAAGATGACGCCCTCGCCGAACTGATCGAGACCTACCCCGGTCACCTGATGACGGTCTACACCACCACGCAGCAGCCGGATGGCAGCTATCTGTGGCGCTATGGGTCCATAAGCGGTCTCACGGGTGAACAGGTCCTTGAGGCCATCCAGCACGGCCACCTCTGGCTTAATCTTCAGCACATTGAAGATGCAGCGCCCCGCCATGCCGCGCTGGTACAGCGCGCCTTTGGCGACATTGCAAACCTCAATCCCGGCCTCCGCACGTTCCGCCATAACACCGGCATCCTCATTTCCAGCCCCGATATGAGCGTGCTCTATCACTGCGACATCCCGCCGATTGCCCTGTGGCACATCCGGGGACGCAAGCGCCTCTGGCTGTATCCGGACACGGATGAATTCCTGTCCCCCGAAAATCGGGAACGTGTTGTGCTGCGCGAACAGGAAGAGGAAGTTCCTTACAGCCCCTCCTTCGATCAGCACGCCAAGGTGTTTGATCTCGAAGCCGGTGACGCCGTGGCCTGGAAACAGCAGGCACCACATCGCGTGGACAATCTCGACGGCCTCAATGTGTCCATCACCACGTCCTATTACACGCCTGAAGCGCAGCGCTTCTACGGCGTTGTATTCGCCAATGGTGCCATGCGCCGCCTTCTGGGCGTGACCCCCACGAGCCGGAACACCACCGGTGTTGCCGCGATGGCCAAATGCGCTTTTGCCGCCGGCATCAAGTATTCCGGCTTGCTCAAGAGCCGCGAGCGCGTGCTGCAGACCAGCTTCCAGGTCGATCCGCGTGAAGAGCTTGGCTATGTGGAGCTTGGCGCACCGCAGGGTGCCTGACGGCAGGACACACGAGCACCATGTCCCAGCGCACCCCCAGCCTGACGTTGATTTCGACCGATACGCTGCCCACACGGCATGCGGTCGTCGGCGCGTCCGACAGCTATCGCGTGGTCATCGCTCACAGGATGAGTGACTGCGCCGCGGCCTGGCGACTGCTGGAGCAGCAATCATCTCCGGCCATTTTCCAGACCCATGACTGGCTCGCCTGCTGGATGGAAACGGTAGGTAAGGCTCAAAATGCTGAACCGCGCATTGCCCTTGTGCGGGACGACAATGCACGTCTCGTCATGATCCTGCCGCTGATGCTCCGCACACATATGGGGATGCCGGTGCTGCACTGGATGGCTGAAGAAGACGCGGACTACCACGCGCCATTGGCGCTGCCCGACTTCGCCCAGACCTGCACCGGTTCCATGATGCGCGATATCCTCATGCGCGTTGCCAATCAGGTTCCTGATGCAGCAGCCCTTTGCCTGAGCAAGACCGCCTCCGAGTTTGCCGGTATACGCGCGCCCCTGTCATTGATGCCGCATGCACCGCATCCAAGCGCGGCGCACGCCATCACTCTGACCGGTGACAACTTCGAAGACTTCTATGCCGCCGCTCGAAGTAAATCGACACGCAAACGGGATCGGCAACGCCGCCGTCAGCTGGAGAAGCACGGACCTGTAAGCTTCGAGGTCGCCGACACACCCATGCGCCGCCATCAGATGATTGATGAGATCCTGGCGCAGAAAGCAATCTGGCTGAAAGCACGCGGCATCTGCGATCCCTTCGCCCAGGACGGTGTCTACGCATTCCTGCACCGTCTTGTGGACGACCAGGCCATCTGCAAGCAGCTTCATATCTCTGCCCTGACCGTGAACGGTGAAATCATGGCCGGCAACATGGGCTATGTGCAGAACGAACGCTTCTACGCAGTTATCGGCAGCGTAACCGACGGTGACCTCGCAAGACACTCACCCGGCGTGTTGCATCTCCATGAGCTATTCAAATGGTGTTTCGCCAATGGCGTGAAAGTCTTCGACCTAACTGTGGGTGACGAAGGCTACAAGAAGGAATGGTGCGACAGCCGTCTCGACCTCATCGATATCCACGTCCCGCTTTCCATGGGCGGCGTTGCCCTGACCAGCATTGCGCGCGCCCGTGGCTATCTTAAGCGCAAGGTCAAGGCTTCACCGCGTCTCTTCACGCTCGCAACGGACGCCCGGCGGCTGGTGAACCGGGCCCTCGGACAATGAGCAGCCTGGATACATCGCATGCAGCCGGCCACGGCCTACAGGCCATGGCCCTGCGGCTGACCGGCCTGCTGCCTGCCCGATTGGGTGAGCGCATCCGCAACATGCTCCTTGAGGCAAACGATCTGGGAAGCGTGTTGCGTGGTGCGGCATCGGTTCTGGCCATCCGGGTTGCCGGCGCCGGCATCACCTTCATGTCCATGGTGCTGCTGGCCCGCTGGATGGGCGCGTTCGAGTTCGGCATCTATGCATATGTCTGGACCTGGGTAATCCTGCTTGGGACCATGGCTCCTCTGGGCCTGAATACCTCCGTCCTCCGCTTCATTCCAGAATATGTCGCCCGCCGGCGCTGGCGCAGGTTGTGGGGTCTTTTGGCCCGCGCAAACCTCATTGTACTGGGGTCGGGTCTGGTTGTTGGCGCCGCTGCCGCGCTCACCCTGCTCCTGCTCGAGCCCGTTATCGACGCCTACTACGTCATGCCTTTTGCTGTCGCACTGATCGCGCTGCCGATCTTTGCCATGGCGGATATCCAGGAGAGCGCCGCCCGCGCCTTTGGCTGGGTAACACTCGCCTACATCATTCCCTATGTCGTGCGGCCCCTCATGCTGCTTGGCGGCATCGGTGCCTTGGTGCTGGCCGGACTGTCACCAGATGCTGTCACCGCAATGCTCGCGATGACATCAGCCTGCGCTCTTGGTCTGGCACTGCAGGCGTCTATCCTGTTTCGTGGAATACGGCGCACGGTACCGCGCGCCCGGCCGCGCTACCACGCCGCCTACTGGCTCCGCATTTCAATGCCCATGCTGGTGTTCGAAGGCGCCTATCTGCTGATGTCATCCACGGATGTCATCATGCTGGGGCAAATCGAAGACCCGGCATCCGTCGCCATCTATTTTGCCGCAGCGCGGACGGCCAGCCTTATCGGCTTCGTCTATTTCGCCATCACTGCGCGCGCCGTCCCCAAATTCTCGGAAATCAACGCTTCCGGCACCCGGGCCGATCTCCAGGCATTTCTGGATGGCGTCAACCGCATGAGTTTCTGGCCAAGCATCGCTGGCGCTTTGGCGCTGCTGTCGGTCGGTGGCTATGTGCTTACACTCTTCGGCCCGGGTTTCGATGCCGGACACATCGTGCTGCTCATCCTGGTGATGGGGTATGTCGCCCGCTGCACGGTTGGACCGCTGGAATACCTCCTGTCCATGACAGGCAAGCAAATGGTCGCTACCTGGGTCATTTGCACGTCGGCCGCGCTCAATCTGGGCCTCAATGCGCTCCTCATTCCTGAATTCGGCACCATGGGAGCGGCCATTGCCACGCTGGCATCGCTGATCGCCAATCTCGCGATGCTGGCCATTGCCGTTAAGCGCTATCTCGGCCTCAACGCTTTCCTTTTTCGCCTCAGCAGCTGAACCACCGTGCCACCGGTCTGGCACCGGCCTTGCTGCGGATAACCAGGCATCCGTCGTCTGTTCCGCTTCAGGACAGATACGGGCGCATCACACATGGTTCCGCGCATAAACAGGACAGAAAATGGCGCTGATCTCCGATCATCCGACAGCCGCGCTCTCATTCAGGGACGCCGCCTGGCCTGCCGAAACTGCCGGCAATCCACGGTTTGCCACCCGCTGGCTAACCCATGAGGACGCAGCCGGCCCCCAGCGCAATGCCTGGCGCGAGTTAGCCGCTAATGCGAGCGAGCCAAACCCGTTCTACGAAGATCATCTGCTCCTGCCCGCTCTGCAGCATCTCTCAGGCAACACCGATATCCGCCTCCTTGCGATCGAGGACCGCCTTGAGCCAGGCCGGTTGATTGCCTTTCTGCCGGTCAAGGTCAGCCACACCTGCCGCGGCCTTCCCCTGCCGACAGCCACAGCGTGGCGATCGATCCACACCTTCCTCGCAACACCTTTGATCCGTAAAGGCTGCGAGTGGGACGGCATGCGCGCGATCGTCAGGTCACTGCGCCAGGCCGGCCTAAAGCTCATCCGTATGCCGCATATGGCCGCGGACGGGCCCGTGGCGGAAGCCTTGTCGGTCCTGACCAGCACGAACTCCCTCGCAGTCGCTACCTCCCGCAGCTTCGAGCGCGCCTTGCTCAAGAGCGGTCATGATGGCGAGAGCTACATCGCCGAGAGCGTATCCAAGAAGAAGCGCAAGGAATATGCCCGCCAAAGCCGCCGTCTGGCAGATCTGGGGGAAGTGACCTTCGAGACAGCCGACATGTGCGATGAGGCCGCTGTCGAAGGTATCGCCCTCGAGTTCCTGGAATTGGAATTGGCGAGCTGGAAAGGCCGCGCAGGCACGGCTATTGCGCAGCGCCCTGCAGAAGCACGGTTTTTCTTCGATGCCTGCCGCGCGGCCGCCGCCGCAGGGAAGCTTTTCCCGCTTACCATGCGCGTCGACGGCGCGCCTGTAACCACCATTCTCAACTTCGGTGGTAGCGGTTCAGACGGCACGGGACAGTTCTCGTTCAAGATTGCACATGACGAGAGCTACGCCCGTTACTCACCCGGCGTCTTGCTCGAGCTGGAATTGACCAGACGCTTGCTCGATACGCCTGGGATCGCATTTACAGATAGCTGCGCAAACCCCGACCACCCCATGATCGATCATCTGTGGCGTGAGCGACGGACAATGAAGGACGTGACCATCGCCACGTCCAAATTCGTTCCGTCTGCTGCGGTGCATTGGGCCGCGGCTGTCGACCGAAACGAGATTTCTGCCAAGCGCAGCCTGCGGGCCATAGTCGCCCGCATCAAACGGAGTGCATGATGAGCACGCACATTCACACCGCCCCGGAAAAGATCGAGATGAAGGTTGGCATGAGCCCCTTCACCCTCCGCCACGACCTTGCGGACAGTCCTCTGTTCACCCTCGAAGCCATGGCGGATCTCGCGGCCGACTTGCCGCGTGACAAGGTCGATTACAACCGGGCTGACCTGCCGGTAGATGTCCACGGCCTGCCTGTTCCCGGAAACGGCCTCAGCCCCGCAGAGACGGTTCGCAGCATTCGGGACAATGGCTCCTGGATGGTGCTGCAGGGCATTGAACACGCACCGGCATATCGTCACCTCATCGATGAGCTAGTCGATGAGATTGCCCGTCTGGCAGATGTCGCGCCATCCAGCTTCACCCACCGTGTGGGCTACGGCTTTGTCACATCCCCGGGCGGCGTCACGCCATACCATCTGGATTCGGAGCACAATTTCCTGCTTCAGATGTCAGGCACCAAGCGGATGACGATCCTGCCGGCGGAGGCATGCACCACGGCAGAAGATCTGGAAATTTCACCATCCAAGAGCCGCTACATCGAATACCGCCCGGCCTTCACACCCCTGGCGCAGACCTTCGATCTCGGCCCGGGAGACATGCTGTGCGTGCCCTTCAATGACCCGCACTACGTGGAAAACGGCGATCAGGTTTCCATTTCCATGGGCATCACCTTTCATGACGAGGCGAGCCTCAACCAGCGCAAGGTGCAGACGGTCAACCACATCATGCGCCGCATGGGGTTGCCGCAGCCGAAACCGGGCGTGAAGCCGCGTGCAGACAAGGCAAAGGCAGCAGCCTACACGGCGGTCAATATGGTTGTTGATCCGGTTCGGAAAAACCAGAAGGCGCGTCAGTTCGTGAAGCGTCATATCCTGCGCGGGGCGGCTCTGACACCAGGCACGACCGGCCCTCAGCCGACCTGAACCAAACCCGCACTCGGCGTCATCGGCAGGGACGGTGCAGTCCGGTCCCCGGCGGATACCAACACCAGCCCCGTGTCACACGCGCGGTCGATGGACATCGACAGCCCGGCAACCACGCTGTCTGCATCGGCAACAAGGATGATTGACGCCTGGTTCGACAACCCGGCCAGCGTCGACCGGATCAGGGCCGGGTCATCATGGATCGGGATCGTGCCCCAATCCACATAGCAAACCCGGCTTTGGCTCTCTGCCTGCATCACCTGCCCCAGGGAAGAGCGGCCACAGATCAAATCTGTAAAGCCTGGCGCACGCGAAGGCGCGCAGCCGACGACGAGAACACTGGCACCCGTCTGCGACAACAGCCGCGCCAGGCCAGCCAGTCCACGCGCGCCCGTACGTCCCGCACTCACCCGAACGAGATGTCCGCCCCGATTGATTGCAGGCCGTTGCCGGACGAACTGCAGGATTGTCTTGGCACCCTCGCCAAGCAGCCATTGGTCATGCGGGGTCAGATACGCCCCCGCAGGCAGACGTGCGATCATCTGTGTCACCGGCGCAGACGGCTGTGCCGGCGCGAAACCTCCCTGACCGGGCGGCGCCATCGGTGGTGGTGCCATGGGGTGCACGGAAGCCATCTGGGCCTGCTGTGACGCCGGCATTGCATAGCTGGCAGGAGGTGCAGGCTGATACGCAGGCTGCGCCATGACTGGCGGCGCAGTCGTAACCCGTGGACCGCGCCCCGCTTCCCGAACAGCGACCGGTCGCGGAACCGGTGCAAACATTTCGAAAGCCAGGATCAGCAACAAGCCAATCGTCAGCGACGCCATGAAGGCCAGCATCAACACCGGCCCCTTCTGCGGAAAGGACGGCGATTGCGGCGTCTCGGCACGCGAAATGATCCGCGCTTCGGGCCGTTGGATAAGCCGGTCATCGCGAGCCCCGGTCTCGCTCGCCCTCAACAGGAAGGATTCAAGGAGCCCCCGGTTGGCGGCAGCCTCACGCTCCAGTGCCCGCAACTCGCCCTCGCGCTGTTTCTCCCGTGTCACTTCAGATTTCAGGCGGGCAATGGATTGCCGCAATGAGCTTTCCCGGGCCGCGGCAACGCGCACTTCGTTTTCCAACCGCCTTACGATCTTGCCGACTTCGTCACCAATGGCGCGGCGCAGGTCATCCAGCTCGGCCTGCCGAGCGATCATGTCAGGGTGCTGCGGTAGCAGGTCTGCCGAAAGCTCCGTGATCTGACGTTGCAGCGCCACTTCCTGTTCACGCAATTGCTGGATCAGGCTGCTGTCCAGCACTTCCGATGATGTCTCAATGCCGCTGGGCGACTCCATCAGCATCCGCGCACTGTCGAGCCGCGCTTGCGCCTCGGACTTGGCTGCGCGAGCCAGAATGAGCTGTGTGTTGAGTTCTGAAAGTTCAGCAGACTTCAGCGTATTGCCATTGCTTTCGATCAAACCCGTCTTGCGGCGATACTCGGACACCGCATCTTCCGACGCCTTGACCTGCGCCCGCAGCTTTTCCACCTGCTGGTCCAGCCACGAACTGGCCCGCCGCGTTACAGTCACCTGCTGGTTCAGCTGATCGGCAATGTAGATATCGGCAATGGCATTGGCGATGATTGTGGCGCTTCGGGGATGCTCCGCCCAGAAATCAATCGCGATCACCCTCGAAGTACCGATCTGATAGACATTCAGACGCGAGAAATACGCGTCCATAACATCGCTCTTGCTGTTGGACCGGCTGCCGCCCAGACCAAAGAACCCCGTCGAGCTTGACGCGAACTCATCCCATTCTTCTAGCTTCAGCGTCGAAACAACATCATCGGCCAAAGAGCGCGACAACAGAACCTGGATTTCACTCTCGATCTTCTGCTGATCCGCTTCACGTACGGTCTGATTGCCCAGCGGATTGGTGGGATCCGGCGCGATACCTTCAATCAGCACACGGACTTCACCGGTGTATCGGGGGGAAACGGTCGACAGCGCAACATAGGCAAGCGCCATGGCGGCGCACACGAACAGGAAAAGGAAGCCCTTGCGGGCCCAGACACGCCCCGCAAGCGACCAGATATCCAGGGATGGCTCACCGCCATTCTCAGGCGATCCGGCCCTGCCGTCAGGCGCATATGTGCTGGATACAGCATAGGTCATCGATGCGCCGTACCGCCCTTTCTGCGCGCTGGATGGAAGCGCGCCCCCTTTAGGCCCGGCCATTCGGCCAGACTCGCAGTTTCGTCCACCTCGCTTTTTAGCCGCCTTAAGGTAACCGAGATGTTAACCGGGGCTGATTTCAGCGGATTTCCTCATCTGGCGAGCAGTCGGCTCACCTGTCCGCTAAGCGGATGGTAACCCTGCCCTGCCTAGTCTTTGGCCATTCTTGGGCATTCATTCGGGTGGTGACGATTTTGCGCGCGTATCTGCGGAGCCTGGCGGACATCCTTTCCGCCTACCGAAAGCTGGCACTCTTGCTGGTTCTCTCAGCAGGCCTCGCCGCCTGCTCGGGCAGTCCTGCCCCGACCGTTCCCGCCCCTCAACCCATGCCGGCGTCCCAGGCAGGCCCGGCCAGCGACGCTGCCCCGGCTGCTGTGTCCCAGTACCGATTGGACTCCGGTGACGAATTGCGGGTGATCGTTTTCGGGCAGGAACGTCTTTCTGGTACGTTCCGCGTCGATGATGCAGGCGCCATTTCCATGCCGCTGTTGCCGCCTGTGGGTGTGCGCGGCTTGACAGCCCTTGAGACCAAGGCAGCCATTGAGCAGGCCCTGTCACAAACCCTGCTCCGCAACCCCAACGTCTCGGTTCAGGTCGCCACCTTCCGTCCGTTCTTCATCCTGGGTGAAGTCAATTCTCCGGGCCAGTATCCCTATGTCGCCGGAATGACAGTCGAAACAGCCGTAGCCATTGCTGGCGGCTACACCTATCGGGCCAACACATCGCGCGCCCGCATCACCCGTGGCGGTCACGCCACCAAACAGGAATTCAAGGCAGACCCGACAGCAGCCGTCTTTCCCGGTGACACCGTGTTCATTCGCGAGCGCTTCTTCTAGGGCACGGCCATGACCAGCACCGAAGCACTGACCTTACGCGTCAACCACCGAGACCTCGACATCCTCCATGTGCTGCGCGCGCCCATCGGCGGGCTGATGCGCCATGTGGAAGACCTTGTCCGGGGCCAGGTGGATGCAGGCCACAGGGTCGGCCTGCTGTGTTCGTCAGCGGATGCAACGCCCGCAACCACGGCACGTCTTGAGGCACTCGCGCCACTTCTGGCGCTGGGACTTCATAAAACGCCCATTCGCCGCCTGCCCTCCTGGTCTGACCTGTCGGCCATTGGCCGGGTACGCGGCCTTGTCCGCCATCACGGCATTGACGTTGTCCATGGCCATGGCGCCAAGGGCGGCCTTTTGGCCCGGCTTGCCTTGCCCCGCCACCGCGACCGCGGCCCCTTCGCCGACACGCGCGCCGTTTACACGCCGCATGGCGGCTCGCTCCATTACGAGCCGGGAAGCCTGGCAGGACTCGTGTTCCTCAATGCTGAACGCTGGCTCGCTTCCCGCACCGATGCCTTCATTTTCGAAAGTCTCTTTGCCCGCGAGGCGTTCGCCTTCAAGGTGGGGCGCATCGGCGGTTTTTCGCGCATCGTCCACAACGGCATAGGCCCCGGTGACTTTGCACCTCTCCCGGAGGCGGAACCGCTCTATGACATTGCGTTTGTCGGTGAACTGCGGCTTCTGAAAGGCGTCGAAGACCTGCTCCGGGCTTTAGCGCAACTCAAGGGCCGGGACATCAAGGCTGTCATCGCGGGTGATGGTCCGGACCGTGACTATTTCAAATCCCGCGCCTGTGATCTGGGGATCGCCCATATGGTGACTTTCCCAGGCATGGTGCCTGCGCGCGAGATCTTCGCCCAGTCTCGCATGCTGGTCGTGCCCTCCTACGCTGAGTCCCTGCCCTATGTCGTTCTCGAAGCCGCGGCGGCCGGTATCCCGCTGGTCGCCACGCGGGTGGGCGGCATCCCTGAGATCTTCGGGTCACAGTCAGCGCGCCTCGTCTCGCCACACGACCTCGAGGATTTAACCGCGGCCATCAGCAACACACTGGATGATGCCGCCGCAGCCGCCCGAACTGCCGCTGAGCTCCGCACGAGCGTTGCCCGGCACTTCTCGATCGGCCAGATGATCGACGGCGTGGACGAAGTCTATCGTGTGGCACTACAGAGGGTCGAAGGCCCCTATGCGACGCATGTCGAGGATGCCGATACGACGCGCACCGCTGTCAGCGGAGGCTGACCGATGAGCATGGGCATTGCCGCTTCAGAACTGCCGGGACACGGCCCGGCCTCGCAGGGCTGGAGCCAGGGCATCGACATCGCGAACACGCGGTTTGCTGCCGTACTCCTTTTCTGCGTAACGGCAATTTCCCACTACGTTCTGCGCGAGCCTGCGCCTTACGACCTTCTGCTGGTGGCGACGGCCGGAACGCTATTCCTCCTGGGCCTCCGTATTCCACGTGGTCTGGCGGTTCCGGCAACGGGCATGATCCTCATCCTCTGTGGTTACATGATCGGGGGCACACAGGCACTCTATGTGGATCTGTCGATCACTTTCCTTCAGACATCCACCTACCTCACCCTCACCTTTATCTTCTTCGCCTCGGTCATCGCAGCCTCACCCGACCGCGCACTCGGCGCACTCTGGGCAGGTTACCTCGTGGCGGCTGTCTGCACGGCAGGGCTCGGCATAGGGGCCTATCTCAACGTGATCCCCGGCGGTGACATCCTTCTCGGTGCGGGACGTGCCAAGGCACTCTTTGAAGATCCCAACGTGTACGGACCATTCCTTGTGGCACCGGTGCTGTATGCCTTCTGGCGCATGAGCACCGGTAGCATGAAGTCCACGCTTCTTTTCTGGGGACCAGTCACGGTGCTCCTGGCTCTGGGACTCTTCCTCAGCTTCTCACGAGGCGCCTGGCTGCACCTGCTCCTGTCCGCCGCGATCTTTGCTATCCTGGCAAGCCTGTCGCCGGAAACCAGGCGTCAGCGCGCCCGGATCGCCGGAATTGCTGTCATGCTGGGTGTTGCCTTGTTCTTTGCCATCGGTTGGGCAGCCACCATTCCCGAAGTCAGGGACCTATTGGAAGCCCGTCTGGGCCTGCAGAGCTATGACACGCGCGAAGGCGGCCGTTTTACCGGTCATGCAAACGCCCTGAGGCACGCCCTGCAGCACCCCTTCGGTATCGGCCCCAACAATTGGGGCATGATCGCCGGGCTCGACACTCACAACATCTATCTCAACGTGTTTGTGGCCGGCGGCTTCATCAGCATAGCAGGACTGCTCACGGCCCTTGGTGCCACCATCATCAAGGGCTACCGCTACGCTCTTACCGGCCCACGCCGCGGCGTCTTCCTTGTGGCCTACGCGACCTTCATCGGCCTGTTCGCTGAATCGATCATCATCGACAGCAACCACTGGCGCCACATGTACCTTCTGATGGGCATGATCTGGGGTCTGATGCTTGCAGCGCCGCGAGTTCGGCACCGCGCCGGGAGCACACATCAAAAAAGCCGGGCCTGACCCCGCAAGGTCCGACCCGGCTCTTGATGGTCGGAGCGGCCGGATTTGAACCGACGACCCCTTGTCCCCCAGACAAGTGCGCTACCAGGCTGCGCTACGCTCCGATATGGCTTTCCGGCAGGCTGCACTGCCGGAAAGGAGGCGGACTATAGGGGCCTGAACCAATGTCCGCAACGCCCAAAACCCGCGAATTTGTCGCCTTCGTTCAAGCCTGAATGGCAGTTCGTGCGGCCTCCAGCCGCGCCTTCAGGCCTTCAAGCTCATCGAGGATATTCTCCAGCTTGTCCTGCTGTTCCTCGGTCAATGGCTGTGGTGGAAACGGCGCCGGCGCCAGATGTTGAGGAGTGGCGTCTTCAGGCTGCGCTGATGCTGCCGGATCCCCATCGACGGAAACACCCGCTGCTTCGCCGCCCTGATCCTGGGGCGCAGGAGCACCATCGGCCTCCATCGCCGCCAGCTCAGCTTCCAGCTCCTCGCGGCCGATCTCTGTCACATGGCGCAGGCCCTGCTCACGCAAGACCTTCTGCACCCCTTTGATCGTATAGCCATCGTGGTAGAGCAGCGTGCGGATGCCCCGCAGAAGGTCGATGTCTTCCGGCCGGTAGTAGCGCCGACCGCCGCCCCGCTTCAGCGGCTTGATCTGCGTGAACTTCGTCTCCCAGAAACGCAGCACGTGCTGGGGCACGTCCAGTTCCATGGCGACTTCTGAAATCGTACGGAATGCGTCGGGAGACTTTTGCACGGTGGAATGGCCCTCAGGCCCGGAATCCGGACTCACGGATCAGCCTTACGCGGAGTCGCTGCCGGATGTATCGGACGCAGCGCTGGTCACACCCTCATCCCGCGGAGCGGATTTGTTGACCCGGTCCTTGAGCACATGGCTGGGGCGGAAAACGAGCACACGCCGTGGCTTGATGGGAACTTCCTCACCCGTCTTCGGATTACGGCCGACGCGGCCACCCTTCTCGCGAACGGCAAAGGCACCGAAGGACGACACCTTGACGGTTTCGCCCTGCTCCAGGCTCGAGGAAATCTCTTCGAGCACCCGTTCCACGAAATCAGCAGACTCGTTCCGGGAAAGGCCGACTTCCTGATAGACGGCCTCGCTCAGATTCGCGCGTGTAAGTGTACGTCCCATGGGGTGTTTGTACTCCTGCCCAAGCAGGGCTGCAAGCATCTTAAGGCCGGAAAAATACCGGCACAGCAACAGGTTATCAGCAAAACTTAACGTGAGGGAACATCCCTGCGACGCCGTGCTTACCAGCGCACGAGCGCGGACCCCCAAGTAAACCCGCCGCCCATGGCCTCAAGCAGCACCATGTCGCCCTGCTTTATGCGCCCGTCCTTGACCGCAACATCCAACGCGAGCGGCACGGAGGCAGCTGATGTGTTGGCATGCTGCGCCACCGTCACCACCACACTCTCAGGCTTGAGCCCGATACGCTTGGCCGTCGCATCAAGGATGCGCTTGTTCGCCTGATGGGGGACAAACCAGTCAATGTCCTTGGCCTCGAGCCCTGTTGCATCCAGCGCCTCGTCGATCGCCTCGGCGATGTTGACGACCGCGTGGCGGAAAACTTCCTTGCCCTCCATCCGAAGGTGACCGACAGCGCCACGGGACGGACCGCTATCCACATACAGCTTGTCGCGATACCGCCCGTCGGAATGCAGATGCGAGGTCAGAACGCCGCGATCCTTGTTTGTCCCGTCACCTTCGCCCTTCTGCATCACGATGGCACCGGCACCGTCGCCAAAAAGCACAGCTGTCGTCCGGTCTTCCCAATCGAGGATGCGCGAGAAGGTCTCAGCACCAATCACCAGCACATTCTCGGCCTGTCCCGCCTTGATGAAATTATCAGCCGTTGCAACGGCATAGACAAAGCCGGAGCACACCGCCTGCATGTCGAATGCAAATCCGCGCTCGATACCAAGCTGTGCCTGAATGACAGTTGCTGTTGCGGGAAAGGTATCGTCTGGCGTGGCCGTCGCAACGATGATCAGGTCGATCTCATCCGCATGCACCCCGGAGTTCTTCAGGGCTTCACGGGCAGCCGCGGTCCCGAGATCAGAGGTCAGCTCGCCCTCGGCAGCGATGTGCCGCTGCTTGATACCCGTACGGGCGGTAATCCAGTCATCTGAGGTGTCCACAAGCGTGGCCATCTCGGCATTGGTGATTATACGCTCGGGCAGATACGCGCCCACGCCCTTGACTACTGATCGGATCATTCCGTCCCCGTCTCCGCCGTCTGCGGTATGGCAGAGGCTTCAGCTGCCGCCGTTTCCGTCCGGGCGCCATGCACCCGTTCAAGATCAGCGGCGATCTTCTTGATGATGTCGTTGCGCGCCATGTCGATCGCGAGGTCAAGCGCAGCAGCAATGCCTTCCGCGGTTGCCGAGCCATGGCTCTTCACCACAACCCCGTTGAGGCCGAGGAAGACACCGCCATTGACCTTGGACGGATCCATGCGCTGGCGCAGCACATTGAAGGCACCACGGGCCAGCAGATAGCCGATACGGGAGGCCAGCGACCGGCGCATGGCATTGGATAGATAATCCGCGATCAGCCGGGCCGTGCCCTCTGCTGTCTTCAGGGCCACATTGCCCGTGAACCCGTCTGTCACCACGACATCAACGGTGCCTTTGGAGATGTCGTCACCTTCGACAAAGCCGTGGAAATCGAAATTGAGATCAGCCTCGCGCAGGAACTGCGCGGCGCCCTTGATCTCCTCGTTGCCCTTCATCTCTTCGGCACCGATGTTGAGAAGGCCGACGCTGGGCTTGAGCTGACCAAGCGCGGTGCGTGCCATGGCCTCGCCCATGATGGCGAAATTCACCAGGTTCTTCTGCTCCGCAACCACGTTGGCCCCGACATCAAGCACGATGCTCTCACCGCGCATGGTGGGCCAGATGGCGGCAATGGCCGGCCGCTCGATCCCCGGCATCGTCTTGAGGATCATGCGCGACATGACGGTCAGCGCACCCGTATTGCCGCAGCTCACCGCAGCCTGCGCCCGGCCTTCCCTAACGGCATCAATCGCCAGCCACATGCTCGACACCCGACGCCCGGCACGCAGTGCCTGGCTCGGCTTGTCGTCCATTGAGACAGCAACATCAGTGTGGTGAATCGTGGAGACCGCAGCCAGGGCGTCATCAGTCTCAAGCAGCGGCTTCAGCTGGGCTTCGTCGCCGTGAAACTCGTAATGCACGTCCGGCTGGCGGATGCGCGCTATACCGGCGCCCTTGACCACAGCCTCACAGCCCAGATCGCCGCCCATGGCATCCAGCGCGATGGTAATGCCGCCCGCCAAACAGATCTCCATTTTCTGAAAAGCCGGGCAGCGCAGCTATGGCACACCCGCCTAAGAGACAGATCGACTGCGCACTGGGTAAGCACCGAATCCCGGAAACATCTTCCCCCGCGCAGGCGGCAGGCACCATAAAGCAACCGGGCGGCAACTCAACTGCGATGCTATTTACTTGAAATTATTGGGGTTTCCCGTCTGTCTTCAGCGCCTCGAGCACCGCAAAGGGGGATGGTTCCCCTTCAGAAACTGCCTCCTCGGGAATCACTGCGTCCGGCAAACGCGGATAGGGGTCGAGTGCCAGTGACAGATATTGCACTGCAACCTCCCCGGCATCGAAGCTGGTCCCGTTGGGCCCGCCAAGCGGTTCCGGTGCGTCTTCCTCGGACGACAGCTCAAGATCTTCGCCCGGTGATACGTCTTCGATCAGCTCCGCCGGCAGGAACCGGACCTCGAACCGGTCCGACACCTGTGCCGGGACAGCGTCCAGGCTGACAACGCACGTCTGCACGACATCTGCTTCAAGCCTGCCCTGCAAAAGCGCGCCCTTGCCGCGCGACGGGGTCACGTCGATTTCTACGGTCAATCGCGGCAGCGCCTGCAACTCCAGGCGCTTAGCAATGGCCGCCCGCTCCTTCTCATTCGGCTCAAGAACATGACGCACACCGTCCTGGGGCAAGGACGCGATATCGACGGGGAAGGAAAATTCCGGCGCTGTCTGGTTGGCTTTCTTCACCATGAGACTTCTCTCCTGCGATCTGCGGCGGGCTTAAGCGGCAGCCACATCGGGGGCCGGGAAGCGCAGCCGGCCGGCGCACACATCGTCAAGCGACTGGGTGGCAAGCTCTTGCCTGGCCGCCCTCATGTAACCGGCCAACGCTGCAACCTGTTCCATGGGCGCTTCCTGAGCCGCGAATATGTTCCGCGCAATTGCCTCTTGAAGAACCATGTCGTCATCCGCTTCAAGCCCGGCATCATAGGCGTCACCCCGGCCATAGAACTTGGCTGCCATCTTCTGGATGCGCTTGCCGATGCCCATGTCACCAACACCCATCTCACGAAGAGCCTGATCCATGTCCCGGAACATATGATCGAACAGGTCCTGGGACAGCGCCTCAGCAGTCTCACCGCCATGACGCAGCCGGGCGACCACCAGGTAGGTATGGAGAATGACCATGTCGAACCGCCCGTCCACCGTGTCCGGCACCTTCAGCTTGGCAAAGAAGTAAGGCTGCCGCGCCTGCGCCATGATGGTGCCATAGAGCGCCCGCAGAACAGGATCGTTCTTTCGGCGCGCCCGGAAGGTGGCGAGAAGTCGGTCGAGAAACATGGGAAGCAGACCTTTCTGGCAGACAATGCCGCACTGGATTAAGCCCTTATGTGCCCCTTGCCAATACGTGCCCCTTGCCAAGTGCCGCCCCGCTCTTCATGAATTGGGGAAGAGTCGAGGGAGGCCGGGCCGCGCGGCGATGGCGCGTAGCTATACCCGGACATGACCACGCGCATGGAGATGCACACCCATGAAGATGACTGCCCGCCGGCCGGTTGCAAGCCCGCTGCGTCCGCACACCGCACTCAGGAGCCTTATGCTTGGGGCCACCCTTGTCGCAGGTCTGACCATGGCCGCATGTTCTCCCACGGTCAGCCAGCGCGGCTACGTGCCTAATGAGGACCTTCTCAAGGAAATCCGCATCGGCATCGACAACAAGGACAGCGTGCTGACCACTTTCGGCTCTCCCTCCACCGTGTCAACGGTGGACGCCAGTTCCTGGTACTACATCTCCAGCATCCACGAGCAGACAGCCTTCTTCGCCGAAGAAGCCGTCGACCGCGAGATTGTCGCCGTCTATTTCGACGAAAACGACAATGTGGAGAAGCTCGGCTACTACGGCCTTGAAGACGGAAAAATCGTGAACTTCATTGATCGTGAGACCCCCACCCGAGGCAAGGAACTCACATTCCTCCAGCAGATGTTTGGCAATATTGGCCGCTTCGGCCAAGGCGCCCGACCTGACCCGACACCGGGTCGCTAATCGAGTTCTTGGAGAACTGGAGAAGGCTTAGCTGACAAACGCTCCACGCATTTCTTGATATCAAGATTGTCGCGAACTGCTGGCACGTGAAGGCGGACTCTGTGACGACCAACTGGTCGATCCAAGAATAAAGGCGGCGCTCCGAGGAACGCCGCCTTTCTTGTTTGTGTGACTTACCAACCCGCTAGTGAGCAAGAACCGCCAGCAGCAGCAGGGCCACGATGTTGGTGATCTTGATCATCGGGTTCACGGCCGGGCCGGCCGTGTCCTTGTAGGGATCACCAACAGTGTCGCCGGTGACGGCAGCCTTGTGAGCTTCCGATCCCTTGCCGCCATGGGCCCCGTCCTCGATCACCTTCTTGGCGTTATCCCAGGCACCACCACCGGCGGTCATGGAAATGGCCACAAAGAGCCCCGTAACGATCACACCAAGCAGCATGGCACCCAGCGCCGAGAACGCCGCTGACTTATCGGCAACCGCAGAGATGATGAAGAACAACACCACAGGCGACAGCACGGGCAGCATGGACGGAATGATCATTTCCCGGATCGCCGCCTTGGTCAGCAGGTCAACGGCCTGGCCGTAATCCGGCTTCTCCGTCCCCTGCATGATGCCCGGCTTGGCTTTGAATTGCCGCCGCACTTCCTCAACGATCGCCCCGGCAGACCGGCCAACGGCCATCATGCCCATGGCACCGAAGAGATAAGGCAGCATGCCGCCGACCAGCAGGCCAACCACCACATAGGGGTTGGACAGCGAGAAGTTGACATCAATGCCCGCGAAATACGGATAGGCATCCGGGCTGGCAGCGAAGAACTTGAGGTCCTCCGTATACGCTGCAAACAGCACCAGCGCACCAAGACCTGCGGACCCAATGGCGTAGCCTTTGGTCACAGCTTTGGTGGTATTACCAACCGCGTCCAGTGCATCCGTCGTCTTGCGGACGCTGTCATCAAGTTCAGCCATCTCGGCAATGCCACCGGCATTATCCGTGACCGGACCGAACGCATCGAGCGCCACGACCATGCCGGCAAGCGCCAGCATTGTGGTCACCGCGATGGCGATGCCGAAGAGCCCAGCCAGGTTGAAGGTCACGATGATGCCCGCAACGATAACGATGGCAGGCAGTGCCGTAGCTTCAAGCGATACAGCCAGCCCCTGGATCACATTGGTCCCGTGGCCGGAGTTGGACGCCTCGGCAACCGACTGCACCGGGCGGTAATTCGTGCCTGTGTAGTACTCGGTGATCCAGATGATCAGGCCGGTAATGACCAGACCCAGCACGCCACAGATATAGAGATCCTGACCTGTAAAGCTCAGGCCGTTGGTCTGCGTGTACGTCGTAGCAAGCCCAAGCACTTCGTCTGTGACGAAGTACAGCGCGATGAGTGACAGGATTGCCGATGCTATGAAGCCCTTGTAGAGCGCCCCCATGATCGACCCGCCGGAGCCGAGCCGCACAAAGAACGTGCCGATGATGGACGTCACGATGCAGGTCGCACCGATCACCAGCGGATAGATCATCATCGTGGCACCGGCGGTGCTGACGAAGAAGATCGAAGCCAGCACCATGGTGGCCACAATGGTCACCGCATAGGTTTCGAAAAGGTCGGCGGCCATGCCGGCACAGTCACCGACATTGTCACCCACATTGTCGGCGATAGTAGCGGGATTGCGGGGATCATCTTCCGGGATACCCGCTTCCACCTTGCCCACGAGGTCACCGCCCACGTCCGCACCCTTGGTGAAGATGCCGCCGCCAAGTCGGGCGAAGATCGAAATGAGAGACGCACCGAAGCCGAGCGCCACAAGCGCATCAATCACCTGACGCGACGTCGCGTCATGGCCGAGAACATCAGTCAGCACGTAGAAATAGACAGCCACGCCGAGAAGGGCGAGACCGGCCACAAGCATGCCCGTCACCGCACCAGACTTGAAGGCAATGCCCAGTCCGGCCGCGAGGCTCTCCGAAGAGGCCTGCGTGGTGCGCACATTGGCACGCACCGACACGATCATGCCGATATAGCCGGCCGCACCGGACAGCACCGCACCGGCCGCGAAACCGACGGCGGTCAACGCGCCCAGCAGCCACCACACAACGGCGAAGATCACAATGCCGACGAGACCGATCGTGGTGTACTGGCGGTTGAGGTAAGCAGATGCGCCTTCCTGGATGGCGCCTGCAATTTCCTGCATGCGCGCATTCCCCGGACTCGCCGCCAGCACGGAGCGGATCGCCCACGCCCCATAGACGAGCGAAAGAGCGCCAGCGGCCAGAATGGCCATCATGGTAGTACTCATTCAGATGTTTCCCCTGACAAGGCACGCCGGTTGAGCCCGGCGCACCGCATTTTGGTTTTGGTTGCTACAGGGAATACGCAACACAGACCGGCCGGAAAATGTCCGCCCTAAGGTCCAACCCCGCATTTTTATGGCTTAACCATGCCAAAGGTCCCAAGGCATGGCAACACGCCTCACGACCTACAAACATGTCAGAAAAGCCGCAGAAAACCGGTGATTTGCGAAGCTCGCCAAGCGGCTAGAAGTGACGGAAGCCTTGGCTGGGCACTGTAAGCACGTCGCCAGCGGAATCACGCAAGATAACTGTGCCGGCGGGCCCCGTCCCTACATGCCCGATGCGCGTCACTGGCGTGTCGCTCGCACCAGCCAATTCGGCAAGCGCATCTGAATTATCCGTAGACGTCGTAAAAAGGATCTCATAATCGTCACCCGCCCCCATCAAGGACAGGTGAAGATCCGCGTTCCCCTTTACCAACCGCGCTGCAGACCCGGAGAGAGGCACGCGGTCGAACGAAACATCGAGGGACACACCCGATACCGTTGCGAGATGCCCTGCATCAGCCAGCAAGCCATCCGACACATCAAGCGCGGACGACGCAAATGCGCCAAGACCGGCGCCGAACGCATGGCGCGGCGTCGGCACCCGATACCGTTCAACAAGAGGCTGGCGGCGCCCCAGCGGCACCATGCCCAACTCACCCTTGAGTATCTTCAGGCCAAGGGCCGCATCGCCAATTGTGCCCGTCACATAAAGCCCATCCCCAGGCTGGGCACCCGAACGGCGTACCAGCCCATGCGGGCCGACCCTACCAAAAGCGGTCAACGAAAAACTGTCCGGCCCGGGCGATCTGACCGTATCCCCCCCAATCAGGGGCGCGCCAAAAAGCGCAAGATCATCAGCAAGCCCCGAAGCAAAGGCCTCGATCCAACTCACGTCGCGGTCCCTGTTGAATGCCGCGGAGAGCTGCAGCCCAGACACTTGCGCGCCCTTGGCCGCGATATCCGAGACATTCACCCGCACAAGCTTGCGCGCAATCGTGTCGGGAGGATCATCCGGCAAAAAATGCACTCCGGCCACGATCATGTCACTCGTGACGCAGACACGATTATCCGTGTCCGGAACAAGCCCCACATCGTCGGTCAGTTGAAAGCCGTGTGCCGCGTCAGACAGCGGGGCAAACAATCGGGCAATCAGCTCGAACTCGCCAAAACCCGCAGCGTTATTGTCCCTGCCCTCGCCAGGTCTGCCCATTCAGACGTCGCCCAGAAGCTCTCGCGCAAGGCGGTCCAGAACCGCATTCACAACCCGCGGCTCATCCTTCTCGAAGAAGGCCTTGGCGACAGTCACATACTCATTGATCACGGCCTTGGGCGGAACATCCGACCGTCCGTAGATCTCAAACGTTCCTGCTCTCAGGATGGCACGCAGCGTTGCATCCAGGCGCGGCAGCCGCCAACCCTTGGCCAGAGCCCCATCAATGGAAGGGTCAATGTCGCCCTGGCGCTCAACAACTCCCCGGACGATGCTTTCAAAGAAGTCTGCATCCGCCGGCAGGTCTTCAGCCAGCTCCTCCGCTGTATCACCATCATAGGCGCGGCCCAGCCGCGCCGCCCGGAATTCGGCAATGACGTCGCCGATATCAGCACCGCCAACATCCATCTGATAAAGGGCCTGCACGGCCGCAAGGCGCGCATTGCTGCGGGCCTGATGTCGCTCAGACACCTTGCCGGCCTTTTCGTCGGACGTGTTGGAAGCCTCACTCAAAGCCCGTCCACCTTCATCTCACGCTTGTGGGCGATCATCGCCAATGCCGCGGCAGCGGCAGCCCCACCCTTGTTCTTGTCATCTACCTTTGCACGCGCCCAGGCCTGGTCCGAATTCTCAACGGTCTGGATACCGTTACCCAGGGCCAGCGCGTGATTGACGGAAAGGTCCATCAAGGCGCGGGCGCTTTCAAACGCAACGATATCAAAATGCGCCGTCTCGCCGCGAATGACGCAGCCAAGGGTGACAAAGCCATCATAGTACTTTTGCCGCCCCGTTACCTGCATTGTCCTCAGCGCATAGGCTACAGCCGCTGGAATCTCCAGCACGCCGGGGACTTCCATCCGCTCATAGGTGCCGCCCTGGGCCTCGATTTCAGCGATGGCGCCACGCGCCATCTCATCAGTGAGTTCCGGATAGAAACGCGCTTCGATGATCAGAATATGGGATGCTTTGTTGGACATGTCTTCTTCTGAATTTACTTGGCACCGGTGGGAATGGCCCGTTGGCCCACCACTTCAAGGCCGTAGCCATCAATGCCGACAATTGTGGGATTGGGAGAATTAGAAAGCAGCTCCATCCGGGTAATCCCCAAATCAAGCAGGATCTGTGCCCCGATGCCGTACTCACGCAGCCGCCTCGGCCCGTGGTCCTTGCGGGCTTCGCCGTCGCTCATCAGCATGTCGGACACAACCGTCGCTTCGGTATCGCGAATGATGACAATCACCCCGCGTCCCTCACGGTCGATCTCCTTCATACTCTCTTCCACGAGATGCGCGCGACCGCCCTTGGCACCAAGAATGTCGTCAAAGACATTAATTGCATGCATACGCACCAGCACCGGATCAGGCGTCGAGATATCACCCTTCACCAGCGCGATATGTTCCGCATACTGAACTGTATTTTTGTAGACCATCAGGCGGAACTCACCGGCACCTTCCGTCTCGATGGTGCGGTCGACGGCGCGCTGCATGAAGTTGTCATGCTTGCGGCGATAGGCAATCAGGTCAGCGATGGTCGCGACCTTGAGGTTGTGCAGCTGGGCAAACTGCACGAGGTCCGGCAGACGGGCCATGGTCCCGTCATCGTTCATGATCTCGCAGATCACACCGGCCGGGTTCAACCCGGCAAGCCGCGCCACGTCAACGGCCGCTTCCGTATGACCGGCACGCACCAGCACCCCGCCCTGCTTTGCAACCAGCGGAAACACATGACCTGGGGTGGCAATGTCAGCGGCATTCTTCGTGGGATCAATGGCAACGGCGATCGTGTGTGCCCGGTCGTGGGCGGAAATACCGGTGGTCACCCCTTCCCGCGCCTCGATCGAGATCGTGAACGCCGTCTGGTGCCGCGACTGGTTATGCGCCGACATCAGATGCAGGTTCAGCTGGTCGGCACGGTCCTGCGTCATCGAGAGGCAGATCAGGCCGCGGCCGTATTTGGCCATGAAATTGATGGCGTCAGGTGTTGCCATCTGGGCGGGGATAACCAGGTCACCCTCGTTCTCGCGGTCTTCCGCATCCACCAGGATGAACATCTTGCCGTTGCGGGCGTCCTCGATGACATCCTCGATCGGTGACAGATATTGGCTGAACTCGCTCATGGGTGCTCCTGCGCCGGCGCGCCTGGCCCGTTGAGGGCGGTGCGCGGGTCTTGCTCTCTTGGTCTTTTCGGGTTCAGGCCCCGGACGGTGTGCCGCCCTGGCCGGGCGCCAGGAAGGTGATCTGGCGGGCCACATAGCGCGCCAGCATGTCAATTTCCAGATTAACCGGGTCACCTTCGTTAAGAAGGCCCAGCGTGGTCTCGCTCTGGGTATGGGGAATGATGTTCACGCCAAAGCTGTCGGCCCCCACCTCGTTCACCGTCAGCGAGATGCCGTCAATGGTAATCGAGCCCTTGGACGCAACGTAAGGCATAAGCTCAGCCGGCGCTTTGAATGTCAGCCGCCAGCTGTCGCCTTCCTGCGTCCGGGACGCAAGGCTGCCCACGCCATCGACATGGCCGGAAACAATATGCCCGCCAAGCTCGTCACCTGCCTTGAGCGCCCGCTCGAGATTTATCCGCGACCCGACGGCCCAGCTGCCCAGCTTTGTGAGGTTCAGTGTTTCTCCTGAAGCCTCAACATCGAACCACGAGCGCCCGTCACCCATATCGCCCTTTTCAATCACGGTCAGGCAGGCGCCCGAGCAGGCAATGGACGCACCCAGGTCAATGCCATCCGCGTCATACCGCGTGGCAATCCGGAAGCGCGTGTCGCCCTTCTGCTCAATCTCGGTCACTTCGCCGATGTCGGTAATAATGCCGGTAAACATGGCCTAATTGCCTTCATGTCTGACACGAAGGCTGGTCAGCACGTCTTCGCCAAGGGCGCGGACGCCAAGCCGCTCGAAGCCTTCGTCTAGGTCGATTTCATCCAGTCCCAGCGCCGCCACGGCAGAGTAGCCGTCATCCCCGATGATCTTCGGTGCCTGGAACCATTCAATCCGGTCGATGAGGCCGTCGCGCATCAGACTTGCCGCCAGGCGCGCACCGCCTTCGACCATCAGCCGCGTAATGCCGCGCTCGGCCAGCAGCTCAAGCCCCGCCGTCATGTCCATGTGATTGTCGGCAGCAAGCGGCACATAAATGAGTTCGACACCAAGATCAGCAAACGCCTTCGCCCGTTCAGCATTGGCATCTTCGCGGGTGAGCAGGATCAGCGGCGTCTCCAGTGCTGTTCGCACCAGTTTCGACGTCATGGAAATGCGCAGCCGTCCGTCAGCAACCACCCGGATCGGGGATCTGCCGTTCAGGCCGGGCAGCCGACAGGTGAGATCCGGATTGTCAGCCAGCGCGGTAGCGCTGCCCACCATGATTGCGTCGGTCTGTGCACGAACGAGGTGCGTGCGTTCACGCGCCATTTCACCGGTAATCCAGTGGCTCTTGCCCGTCGGGGTCGCGATCTTGCCATCAAGGGTCGAGGCGATCTTCAAAAGCACCTCAGGCCGCTTACGGGTGACACGCGAAATGAAACCTGCATTCAACGCCAGCGCCTCATCCTCACGCACTCCCTCGGTCACCGCAATGCCCGCATCTTTCAGCATCCGGATACCGCTGCCGCTGACCCGGGGGTCTGGATCCGTGCAGGCAACCACAACCCGCGCCACACCCGCATCGATCAGAGCCTGCGAACACGGGCCAGTCTTGCCGGTATGCGCACACGGCTCGAGCGTGACATAGGCTGTCGCGCCTCGTGCCCTGTCTCCTGCCCGGCGCAGTGCTTCAGTCTCCGCATGAGGACGTCCGCCCACCTGCGTCCATCCGCGGCCAACAATGGCGGCGTACCCATCCGTATCAGTCTGAACCAGCACACACCCGACTGCCGGATTGGGGGCCACTTGGCCCAACCCGCGCCACGCAAGCGTCAGCGCCACGCGCATGAAACGCATGTCCTGGGCCACGAGGGCCTTGCTGCCTGCGGATGGGGTCGTCGCCACGTCGGTTATGCCCTGTCAGTTCCGGCTTGTGGCCGGTTCGGCGAAGGCGACCGGTTCACCCGTCGCGCCGCGCCAGGCGGGCTGAAGGTGGCGCTAGTCGGTCTCGCCAAGGTCCTTGAGCGGATCATCAAGACCACCCAGGAATTTCTCAAAATCCTTCGCCTCACGGAAGTCACGATACACGGATGCAAAGCGCACATAAGCTACTTCATCCAGCACCTTGAGGCGCTCCATGATCAGTTCACCGACCGCAGAGGCCGGAATATCGGTTTCGCCCGTGCTTTCCAGTTCCCGGACGATGCCCGTCACCATACGCTCCACCCGTTCCGGCTCAACCGGACGTTTCCGCAAGGAGAGTTGCAGTGACCGCATCAGCTTGTCCCGGTCAAACGGCTCTCTCTTGCCGTTGCGCTTCACCACCGTGAGGTCGCGCAGCTGTACGCGCTCGAAGGTGGTGAACCGGGCACCGCATGCCGGGCAAAACCGGCGGCGACGGATGGCAGCCGCGTCTTCCGTCGGGCGGCTATCCTTTACCTGCGTATCCTCATTGCCGCAAAACGGGCAGCGCATGGCTTTGTCGTCCCCTCACATCAAGATGGCGGCGCCTTCCCCCCGGAACGCGCCGCCATCGGAATCACGTCTGGTCCTGTTTACCCGTAAATCGGGAAGCGTGCACACAATTCCAGAACACGCTCCTTCACTGAGGCTTCCACAGCACTGTTGTCGTCTGGATTGGCCACAAGTCCGTCGAGAACTTCCGTGATCAGCTCCCCGATAAGGGTGAATTCAGCCACTCCGAAGCCGCGCGTCGTGCCGGCCGGCGTACCAAGCCGCACGCCTGAGGTGATTGCCGGCGGCTGCGGGTCGAAGGGAACGCCATTCTTGTTGCAGGTGATGTGCGCGTTTTCCAGGGAATGCTCGGCAGCCTTGCCGGTCAGGTCCTTCGGCCGCAGATCCACCAGCATCAGATGACTGTCTGTGCCACCGGACACAATATCCACGCCGCCCTTTTGCAGGGCTGAGGCCAGTGCTTTCGCATTGGCGACAACGTTCTGGGCATAGAGTTTGAACTCCGGCTGCAGTGCCTCGCCGAAGGCAACCGCCTTGCCGGCAATCACATGCATCAGCGGGCCACCCTGGATGCCGGGGAAAATGGCCGAGTTGATCTTCTTGGCCAGCTTCTCGTCATTGGTCAGGATCATGCCGCCGCGCGGGCCACGCAGGGTCTTGTGAGTGGTCGTCGTCACAACATCCGCGTAAGGCAGCGGGCTCGGATAGACACCGCCGGCCACGAGACCTGCGAAATGCGCCATGTCCACCATCAGGAACGCATCGACGCTGTCCGCAATCTCACGGAACCGGGCAAAGTCAATCACCGGCGAATAGGCCGACCCACCAGCGATGATCAGTTTCGGCTTGTGCTCTTCGGCCAGCTTGGCGACGTCGTCATAATCAATATGACCGTCCTGCTTGCGGACCCCGTACTGCACCGGCGTAAACCACTTACCCGATTGATTCGGCTTGGCCCCGTGCGTCAGGTGACCGCCCGCATCCAGGCTCATCCCCAGAATAGTATCGCCCGGCTTAATCATCGCCATCATGGCGCCCTGGTTCGCCTGGCTGCCTGAATTGGGCTGCACATTTGCGAACTCACAGTTGAAAAGGCGCTTGGCGCGGTCGATGGCGAACTGCTCGACTTCATCGGCGAATTCGCACCCGCCATAATAGCGGCGGCCTGGATAGCCTTCGGCATACTTGTTGGTCAGCACCGACCCCTGCGCTTCCAGCACCGCCCGGCTGACGATGTTCTCGGACGCGATGAGTTCGATCTGCGTCTGCTGCCGCTCAAGTTCGCGACCGATGGATGCAAAGACGTCTGCATCGGTGTCCGCAAGCGAACGGGTGAAAAAGCCGTTATTGGCCGGGCTATCGGTATCCTGAAGAGACATGAACCGTCCTCGCTCTGGGGGCCTCGATTTAGAGGGCCTGCCGTGAGCTGGCGTCATTGCGATCCATTGGCCTGGTCTCTCCTCCCGCGGCAGGAACACCATCTGGATTGGCCATCGTAATCGTTCGTCGCGCCGCCTTGCTCACAGGGTGGCTGTGGGCAGGAAGTAGTCCGGTTGCCGCCGCCAAGCAAGCAGAACCGGAGAAAACCAGCCTTGCACGCGGCTCCTTGCGCCGCCCGAAAATCTGGTCCTGCCTTAGCATGAGTCCGTGCAGGCTTCTACAAAGCTCGTAATAACTATTGCTCAAAGCAATGAGAGCTCTAGCAACACCACAACCAGACACCCGCACTGCGCCAGTTTTTGATATTTTAAGAAAAGTGATCAATTATTGATACTTGCTACATTGCAACCATAATTGTTGCGCCCTATACAAATGCAATCAAGATAGATCTTCAGATATTATGGAGCGGCTCTAATGAGCGATTTCGATAAAGACTTAGATAACATGGAACGTGAAGAAGTTGTCCGCCTCACTGCTGATGTGATCGCGGCTTATGTCAGCAACAACGAAGTTTCGCCAACCGATCTTCCAGAATTGATTCGCTCTGTTCATGCCGCCCTGGGCGGCATCGGCGGCGCAGAGGCAGCACAGCCCGCTGAAAAGCAGAAGCCGGCAGTGCCCATCAAGCGGTCCGTCACACCCGACTACATCGTCTGCCTGGAAGACGGCAAGCGCCTGAAAATGCTGAAGCGCTACCTTCGCTCGCACTACGACATGTCGCCGGAAGACTACCGCGCCAAGTGGAACCTGCCTGCCGATTACCCGATGGTCGCACCAAACTATTCAAAGCAGCGCTCGCAGTTCGCCAAGGACATCGGCCTTGGCACCGGGGGCCGCGGCGGACGTGGCCGCCGCTAGGCCGCATCACTGATCCTTAAAGAAAACGCCGGCGGACTAGCCATCCGCCGGCGTTTTTCATTTTGAACTGGATTAGGGCCTTGGCTTGCCAGAAAGCTGATCCAGACGCCGCTCCAGTTTCATTCTCGCAATTCTCTGAAGCTCGCTTTGCGTCGCCCGCGCATCGCCCACAATGGACACTTCAGTGCCCGTCTCTTCGTCAATGGCCGAGACCTTTATGTAGGGTCCGTTCGGCACATACTCGAAAATAACGCCCCGCTTGCCGGCCATGCCCGCCTCCCAGCCAATCCCGGTGGATCAGGCTGCCCGGCTGCGATCGATCTTGAATTCGCTGAACACCTGGTCAAGCGCATCAGCCAATTCGCGGATCTTGTCGTCACCATGGAACGGCGTGGGCGTAAACCGCAGTCGCTCCGTGCCCCGCGGCACAGTGGGATAGTTGATCGGCTGCACATAGATGTTGTGCGCCTCAAGCAGGCGATCGGAGATCGCCTTGCAGGCCACCGGGTCCCACACCATTACCGGAACGATATGGCTCGGAGTATCCAGAACCGGAAGCCCGCGCTCCTTGAGAGCAGCCTTGAGCTTCGCAGCCTGAGCCTGATGCCGCTCACGCTCTTCATTGCTGGCCTTGAGGTGGCGCACACTCGCCAGAACACCCGCGGCCAGCACCGGCGACAACGACGTCGTGAAGATGAAGCTCTGCGCGTAGGAACGGACAACGTCGACAACCCGTGCCGACGCCGCGATGTAGCCGCCCATCACACCGAAGCCCTTGGCCAGCGTTCCCTCGATGATATCAACCTTGTCCAGCACATTGTCACGATCAGCGATGCCGCCGCCACGCGGCCCATAGAGCCCGACAGCATGGACTTCATCTAGATATGTGATCGCGTTGTACTTCTTCGCCAGATCGCAGATGGCACCGATATCGGCAATGTCGCCGTCCATGGAATAGACGCTCTCGAATGCCACGATCTTCGGCAGCGACGGATCAGTTTCCGCCAGCAATTCTTCAAGATGCTTGAGGTCATTATGGCGGAAAATGCGCTTCGGCCCGCCGCCATGACGAATGCCCTCGATCATCGAGGCATGGTTCATCTCGTCGGAGAAAATCACACACCCCTTCAGGATACGCGCCAGGCTGGAGAGTGTGGCTTCGTTCGCCACATAGCCTGAGGTGAACAGCAGTGCGGCTTCCTTCTGGTGAAGGTCCGCAAGTTCACGCTCCAGCGAGATATGATAGTGATGGGTGCCGGAGATATTGCGCGTGCCGCCGGATCCGGCCCCGGTCACATCAATCGCCGTGTGCATTGCCTCGAGCACCTTGGGGTGCTGGCCCATGCCCAGATAGTCATTCGAGCACCAGACGGTGATCGTGCTGTCCAGCGTTCCGTCCTGGTAGCGCTTGGCTGTGGGAAATGCCCCCTGCTGGCGCTCTAGCTCGGCGAACACGCGGTAGCGGCCTTCGGCGCGGAGCGTATCCAGCGCGCCCTGCAAGGCGGCATCATAATCAATCTGGCTCATCGAGACGGCCCTTTCGTCTGCCCCTCCTGCAGGGCCAGGGGCGCAATCAAAAGCGCCGTGGCCTGCCTGCAAGACTTCGTCCGCCTGACAAATCTGGCGGAATCAGGGTTTACGATGCGTTAACCCGGAGGGGATGCCTCTGTCGTTAAAGCGCAATCTAGGCCACGTAGCCTCTCTCCGCAAAGTGCGGATTGCCGCACGAACCGGCAGACACTTGGGAAATTCCGGGCAACGGGTCTGTTGCGATGCTGTCAGGCCCACAGCCCGCGCGCCTGAAGCACTTCTTTGAGCACGGCAGGACGGTCCGTCATGAGTCCGTCCACCCCCAGATCTATCAGGCGGTTCATGTCTTGCGGCTCATCTATGGTCCAGACATGGACTTGAAGATCATGAGAGTGACACAGGGCAACTGTGTCGGCATCGACCAGGGGAATGCCCCACTGCTTTTCAGGAAATTGAACGCACCCCGGTCGGCTGAATCCGCCCATGGGCAGGCCATAGGCTGCCAGCCGAACTCGCAGGGCATCCCATGGGCCAACACTGGTACAGAGTTTGGGGCCGAGTGTGTCACGCATCTGGGTAAGCCGCTTGCCGGAGAAGGACCCTATACCCACGCGCTCCACGGCATTCGTCCGGCGGATCACCTCGATCAACGGCGCTACCGCTGAATCATGCTTGGGGTCGATGTTGAACCGGGTGTCGGGAAATGATCCGAGCAAATCCTCCATCAGGGGGATGGGTTCACTTCCGTCGATGCGGGCATCTCGAACCTGCGCATAATCTAGCTCCTTGATCGCGCCCTGTTTGTCGGTGACGCGATCAAGCCTGTCGTCATGAAAGGACAGAAGCACTCCATCCCGCGTGGCATAGGCATCGGTCTCTATGTAGCGGTAACCGAGTTTCACGGCGGCCTCGAACGCATGCATCGAGTTCTCGGGGTAATCACCAGCCCCGCCACGGTGGGCAAAGGCCAGCAAGCCATCATGTTCGAGATAGGCAAACCTGGCAGGCCGGGACATGCCGGACCTCAAAGCGACGCCCGGCGGCTGTCGCGCCCGTAGATGTCATCGCGGAAATTCACGACCCCATGCTCATCAACCCAGGCGGTGAGGTAGAGCATGTAAACCGGCACCGTCTTCTTCAGATAGATGTCCTTGCGCTGCCCGCTCTTCACCAGCGCATCCACCCGCGACCGGTCCCAGCCCTGGGCGTCCAGCAGCCACGTTGTGAGATCATGCACATCCTCGACACGCACACAGCCCGACGAGTTCGCGCGCACGCTGCGGCCGAAGAGGCTCTTGGACGGCGTGTCATGCAGATAGACTGCATGCGGGTTCGGGAAATGAATCTTTACGGTCCCCAACGAGTTGCGGGGACCAGGTTCTTGGCGGAACAGGAAGGTGCGGCCATTGACCTGGTTCCAGTTCACCGTCGACGGATTGACTTCACTGCCCCCATAGCCCCGGTAGACCTTCATGTTGAGCCGGCGCAGATAGCTTGGATCACGCCGCACCTGAGGCAGGATGTCCTTTTCAGCTATCGACTGCGGCACATGCCAGTAGGGATTGAATGCGAGGAAGGTGATCTTGCTCGTATATTCCGGGGTCTGACGATCGACCTTGCCGATCACTACGCGATGGCGGCGTTCAACGCGACCATTGGCGACGGCCTCAAGTTTCTGCCCCGCAATGTTCACAAAGATATAGCGCTCGCCGAGATTGAGCTTGAGCTTGTTGATGCGCTTCAGGTTCCGCTCAAGAAGCGCCAGCCGTGCCTTCGCAGACACGTTGAGCGCTTCAAGGGTACGACGGCCGACAACGCCGTCCGGAAGCAAGCCATTACGGGCCTGAAAACGCTGCAGGGCCTGGGTCAGCTGCGCATCAAAGACGGTCGGATTGCCGCCCGAACTCTCAAGGTCCCCGGTCGCAATCAGCCGTTTCCTGAGGAGCGGGACGCGGACCTCGTCCACGAGGCCCTCCTCAAAGCGCTCTTCCCCCGCGGGGATGCTGTCCCAGCCTCCCCATTCGACGATGTTGCGGTACATGGAAATGGCACGCAGCAGCGGCCAGTAGCCTGCGTCGCCAAGGGTAGGCGCATCAGAGGCCGGCGCGGACGCATTTTCGAAATCTTCAATCCGACGGGGCGCCTCCCACGGATCGATCCAGTCAACCGCCCAGGGGTCATCCACGAAAGTCGAACGCGGGCTGGCCGCCGCACCCGACTTGTCAGTTGCCCCGGAGGAAACCGGCCGATCGGCAAATATGTCGTAGGCACGACCCGTCTCAGCTGCTGCCTCAGAACCGCCTGCGAGCATACCCAGAACGGCGCAAACGCCAATGATGGCGGCAAATAGAACAGTATTGGTGAGCAAGCGTGCCAAAGCTGAACGGTCCTGGTCTTTCAAGGCGCGGGAAGCGGGGGAATGCCTCATTTAACCTTCCGCGATGCAAGCGGAATGCCTGAGGCAGCATCTCCCCCTCGCGCCCCAAATGTGGTCGCAACCCATAGCGCGCCCCCGCAGCGCAACAGGCGTTGAAAGCCTAGCGGCCTTTAACCAAAATCGCTAGGAAAGACTTGGTTTACCTTGTTTGGTGCGGGAATTCGGCCCTAGGCTGATTGGGCGCCGGCCAGTCCGCCGGCCGCAACCAAAGGGCCCGGATGATCCCTTCAGACCTGCTCATTCTGACGACAGCAATCATTGCTGCCTGCACCTTCGGATTATGGCTTTTGAGCCTGCCGTTGAAGGATGTCAGCTTCATCGATGCATTCTGGCCGCTCGGTTTCGGCATCGTGGCATGGATCAGTTATGTCGCGACGGCACCGGAGCATCCCCGTGCGCTGTTGGTCCTGGCCTTGACTTCCCTGTGGGCAATTCGGCTCGGCACATATCTGTGGTCGCGCTGGCTGCAGGAACCGCAGGAAGATCAACGCTATCAGGCCATGCGCGCCCGCCGACCGGGCTTTGCCTGGCAGAGCCTGTATGTTGTCTTCGGGCTTCAGGGCGCGCTCATCCTAATCATCGGCCTCCCCCTGATGGCCGGCATTTCAAACGCTGCCGCCCCTCTTGGCCTTCTGGATGCCCTGGGCATGACCCTGTTCGTTCTCGGGTTCCTCATGGAAGCCTTGGCCGATGCGCAGCTAGCCGCATTCAAGCGAAACGCGGCAAATGAGGGAAAGGTGCTTGATACGGGACTATGGGCGTGGTCGCGCCATCCGAACTATTTCGGCAACACGGTTCTGTGGTGGGGCCTCTTCCTGATTGCCGTCGCAGACACACAGAACTGGTGGACCATCATCAGCCCGATCCTCATGACCTGGCTGATCCTTCGCGTCTCCGGCTTAAGCCTCCTGGAACGAGGTCTGCGCAAGCGGCGCGCGGGTTACGACGCCTATGCGGCGCGTACCAGCGCTTTCATTCCTCATCCGCCGCGGCGCTCCTGACAGCCTCCATGCAAAAAGCGCCGGCCTTTTGGGCCGGCGCCTTTGTCATGTGTCGCAATCATGGTCGCAGGGCGTCTTCAGCAAGGCAACCGGGCACCTGCCCCGCGAAGCCTGCCCCGGGCGCCTTTACAGGCGATAGCGGATCTGGTCGGTCCAGAAGCGCTCCAGACGGCGCAGCGACGTATTGACGGTCTCGAGATCTTCCTCGGTCACTTCGCCCACGGGCTTCAGCGACACCATGTGGCGGTCATAGAGCTCGTCCACCAGTTCCTTGATCTCGTGACCCTTCTCCGTGAGGCTCACCCGCACGGAGCGGCGATCGGCTTCCGACCGCTTGTGGTGGATGAAACCCGTGTCCACGAGCTTCTTCAGATTGTACGACACGTTGGAGCCAAGATAGTGGCCCCGCGTGCGCAACTCGCCTGCGGTCAACTCGGCATCGCCGATATTGAACAGCAGCAGCGCCTGGACACTGTTGATCTCGTCGCAGCCAATGCGATCAAGCTCATCCTTGATCACGTCAAGCAGGCAGCGGTGCAGACGCTCAACGAAGGTCAGCGTCTCAAGATAGAGGTTTTTAAGCTCTTCGCCGGCGGCACCTTCGGTGCGATCGTCCACGGCCACGGCAGTAGTCATGTTCATAAAACGTCTCCCGGTTACTCAGACATCCCGCCCCTCATTCGACACAGAGGCATTTGTCTCGAACTCAGTGAAAGACTACCGCTACCGCCTTAACGAAGCGCGAAACCAACCGGTTAATACGCCTCAAATTTTAGATAAAACTATTCCGCCGCCGTGGATGAAAACACTTGGTTTTCTGCGGATTCGATCATTCCATTAGCCAGCAGGCTGAAGGCTTCGACCCATGCACCGCGGATTTCGCGGTTGAATTCGTCCTGGTGCACATACGCAATCGCGTAGAGAAGCGCCGCCCCCACCGGACCGTAGTGCTCAGGCCGCACACCGTAGTCCCGATGCCGGATTGCCAGCCCTTCAAGCAGCGGCGCGATTTCCTCGGGCCGGTCCAGTCGGTCAACCACATTTGACAGCATCGACACGAACATGCGGCCTTGCGCCTTCATGTCCGACGTGAACATCGGCCGCACTTCCGGCGCGATTGAAAACAACTTCTTGTAGAAATGACGGGCCGCATCATCCGCACGGTCAGCGACGACCTCGAAACTCGACCGGACCACGTCAACTTGCTCAGGGGTCATGTACTCTTCCCTCAAAATCGCGAGGGAAATTGCCCCAAAAAGGTGAACAACCGCTTAGTGCACACGCAGTGCGCGCATGTATGTTCGAATGAATTCACCAAACCGCCGCAAATTCGTTACCTGGCTTCCGCCGAAGCAGCGATCATGGCTCCTGCCAATACCCCATAGGCCTCAGACCAGGCTTTGCGTGTTTCAGCAGTAAACGCGTCACCGAGAGCCTGTTCGAATGTCCACAAAAGTGCGGCACCCACATGGTCGTAATGCGCGGGCTCAACCTTGTAGTCGTTGTGACGCACAGCCAGAGCCCGGATCGCAGGCATCAGCGCATCGAGATCATTAAGCCCTTGCACAACCGTCGCCAGCATAGCCATGAGCTTCTTGCCCTGGTCGCGCATATCGCCTTTGAACAGCGGACGCACTTCCGGAGCCTGTTCGAACAGCCTGGTGTAGAAGACCTGCGAGGCCTCTTCCGCATCTGGGGCCACGCGGGCGAAGCTCTCCTGCACAAGCTTGATCTGTTCCGGTGTCATGGCGCGTCCTTTCCTGCATGTGTCAGCGCAAACGGAGTTTAGCGCCATAGCACTGCTGTATCGGCCAGGCTCTACACGGATGCGTGTCGACACTTGATCGGGCTACAGGTCCCCCCGAAGCATCTTGATGATACCGGAAAAATCCACGCCGTCTTTTCCGGTCGCCTCCATCAGCCCATAGAGCGACGCTGCCTCACTGCCGAGGGGCGTGGGGGCCTGTGCCAGGGCGGCTGCCTCTTGGGCCAGCCTCAAATCCTTAAGCATCATCGCTGCCGCAAAACCGGGCTTGTAGTCATTGTTGGCTGGCGAAGTCGGCACGGGACCCGGAGCCGGACAGTAGCTTGTCATCGACCAGCACTGGCCCGATGCGGTCGAAGAGATGTCAAAGAAGGTCTGTGCGTCGAGACCCAGCTTCTCGGCAAGGTTGAAGGCCTCCGCGGTCCCGATCATCGAGATACCGAGGAGCATGTTGTTGCAGATCTTGGCCGCCTGACCGTTACCGGCACCACCTGCGTGGAAGATGTTCTTCCCCATGGCGCCCAGGATCGGATTGGCCTTTGCGAAGGCATCCGCATCACCACCGACCATGAAGGTCAGCGTGCCCGCTTCCGCGCCCCCGACGCCACCGGAAACCGGTGCATCCACCATCGCCAGTCCCGCATCTGCAGCCTGCGCCGCCACCTTCCGGGCCGTCGCCACGTCAATCGTCGAACTGTCGATCAGGAGGGTCCCTTCCCCTGCCCGCGCAATGACCCCGTCATTACCGCCATACACCGCCTCCACATGCCGTCCCGCAGGCAACATGCTGACCACGATCTCAACCCCGGAAGCAGCTTCACCGGCCGACCCGGCAACAGAAGCACCAGCTTCAGCAAGCGCAGCAGCCGCATCTTTCGATAGGTCGAATACCGTGACGCTGTGGCCGGCTTTCAGCAGGTTACGCGCCATCGGCCCGCCCATATTGCCGAGGCCGATAAAGCCGATGCTTGCCATGTCATTACTCCCTGATAATTGCCGCCCGTTAGCCGAGCTTGATATCGCCGCCAGGAAGCGGCGCAAAAATGGCGTCTATGTCCGCGTCGGTGATGGCTTCAAGACAATCAGGCTGCCAGTTTGGTGCGCCATCCTTGTCGATGATCGTGGCCCGCACACCTTCATAAAAATCCTTGCCGGCCATGACACGCGATACAATCCGGAATTCCGTCTCCATGCACTCCCGGAACGATGCCTGCGCCCCAACCTTCATCTGGCGGAACGCCACCTTCAGACTTGTTGGTGACTTACTGCGGATGGTACTCGCCTGCTTGGCTGCCCAGGCACTGCCTTCGGCTTCGAGCGCTGCGAGGATAGCTTCAACGCTGTCGGCGCTGAACAATCGCGCGATGTCGGCCTGTAGAGGCTCAAGCGCACTGTCTCCGGCCCCCGCCGCGAAGTCCCTCAACACCACGTCAATATCCGCACCGGGCACGGTCAACGCATCTTCCAGTGTTTCCAGCTGTTCGGACGGAATGTATTGCGTCGCAATCCCGGCAAAGAGCGCATCCGCGGCCTTGAGGCGCGCACCGGTCAGGGAAAGCCACATCCCCGTTTCGCCCGGCGTTCGCGGAAGAAAGTACGTTCCCCCAACATCCGGAAACAGGCCAATACCCGTTTCCGGCATCGCAAACATCAGCCGTTCGGTCGCAATCCTGTGCGATCCGTGTACGGATAAGCCTACACCCCCACCCATGGTGATGCCGTCAAGGAGGGCAATGTACGGCTTGGGATATTCCTTGATGAAAGTGTTGAGCTTGTACTCTTCCTCGTAGAAGCCCACGGCAAGCGGATCACCGGTTGTTCCCCAATCATAGAGCGCACGAATATCGCCACCAGCGCAGAACCCCTTTTCACCCGCTCCCTTGACGATGATGCGTTCAATTGACGGGTCTTCTGCCCACTGACGAAGTTGCGGGTCAAGTGCCCGCACCATGTTGAGTGTGAGCGCGTTGAGCGCCTTGGGTCGATTTAGCGTAACGACGCCGGCGGCGCCCTTCACTTCAAAAAGGATTTCGGCTTCGGGAAGATCAGTATCGGACATCTGCACCTGGACTCTCAGTCTTTCAGCATTTCGCGGGAAATGATGACGCGCATGATTTCATTGGTGCCTTCAAGGATCTGGTGCACGCGCACATCACGCAGGTGCCGCTCCATCTGATAGTCCTTGAGATAACCATAGCCGCCATGAATCTGCAGCGCCTGGTTCACCACATTGAAGCCGGTATCGGTCGCCAGCCGTTTCGCCATGGCGCAATGCTTGGTGGCATCAGGCGTCTTCTGGTCAAGCTTGGTTGCTGCCTGACGAAGCAGCAGCCGCGCTGCTTCGAGCTCCGTTTCCATATCGGCCAACTTGAACTGGGTCGCCTGGAAGGACGCGATCGCCTTGCCGAACTGGTTTCGGTCCTTGGCATAGGCCATTGCCGCATCAAGCGCGGTCTGCGCTGTTCCGATAGAACAGGCGCCAATATTCAGCCGTCCGCCATCAAGCCCCTTCATGGCAATCTTGAATCCATCACCTTCCGCCCCGATGAGATTGCAGACCGGCACCCGGCAGTCCTCGAAGATCACTGCCGCCGTCGGCTGCGAGTTCCAGCCCATCTTCTTTTCATTTGCGCCAAAAGAGAGCCCCGGCGTTCCCTTCTCGACAACGATGCATGAGACACCGCCCGCACCTTCGTCGCCCGTTCGGATCATGCAGACATAAATGTCGGACGTACCCGAGCCGGAAATGAATGCCTTGGCGCCGTTGATCACATAGTGATCGCCATCGCGCACCGCTTTGGACTTCAGCGACGCCGCGTCAGACCCCGCCCCCGGTTCGGTCAGGCAGTAGCTTGCAATCAAATCCATGGAAGTCAGCCGCGGCAGCCATTTCTGCCGCTGTTCGTCGGACCCGAACGTATCGATCATCCAGGACGCCATGTTGTGGATCGAGATGTAGGCCGCCGTCGAGGTACACCCCATGGACAGGGCCTCGAAGATCAGCGCCGCATCAAGCCGGGAGAGCCCGCTGCCCCCGACATCGTCACGGACATAAATCCCCGCAAAGCCCAGTTCGGCCGCCTTGCGCATGGTCTCGACAGGAAAGATCGCCTCCGCATCCCACTGTGCGGCGTTCGGTGCGAGTTCCTTGTCAGCGAAATCACGGGCCGTATCGAAAAAGGCGCGCTGGTCTTCCGTAAGGGCGAAATCCATCGGCGGCGTCACTCCCCGAGCATCAGTTCCTCTTGTTGCCTTGGGGTGTAGCTAGGCCCGCTGAACCCGTCAACGCACCTCAAATGCGGAGCGGATGCGTGATTATTGCCTGCGCACGGACCCTCAGCGAGGCTTCCGCGCCACCACGACTTCAGACGGAATACCGCCACCGATCTTTTTGCAGGAATGCGCGACGTCAAATCCGTCCGGCACGCAGGACAGCAGCTCGACAGGCCGACACCCGCCTACAGCCTGGGGCCGCATCGTGTGCACGAATGACCAGACCCTGCTGGCCATCTGCGACCAGAGATTTCCGCCAGTTGACAGACTCACCGCGCCAAACAGGCCACCGGGCCGCAAGACGCGACCGACCTCGCTGTAGATCGACCTGATATCCTCTTCCGAGAAAATATCGAGCACATAGGCAGCCAGCACATGACTGACAGAGCCGTCAGCAAGAGGAAGGGGTGCGCGCACGTCCCCAACCACGGCAAAGGCATTTCCGCAGTGCCGCAACCGATTGCGCGCCAGATTCACCATCACCGGCGAGACATCAAGCCCAAGATAGTTGGTGCCTGCAGGAGTGAGCTCTGTAACGATCTCATGCGCGAGCTTGCCTGTGCCTGATCCAAGCTCGAGTACGAATTCCGCGTCCTGGAACCTCATATGCTCCTTGAGCTCCGCCAGCGGCACATCCTCGTACCATCCCTGGCTGTCCTGCCGGGCTCCGAAGGCATCATAAACCGAGCGGACTTCATCCCGTGACAACAGACGCATCTTGTCTCACCTTGAAAGCACTCGCTTGCCGAATTCCGCCAAGCCTTTTAATGAGGCTACATGAGCACGAAACGCGATACATCAAGCATCAGCCATCTCGGCCAGGCAAGCAGCCCGGCAGCGGAAGTCCTTGGCCCGGGCTATCCGGCAACCCGCCCGCGCCGTAACCGCAAGGCGGACTGGGCGCGGCGGCTGACCGCCGAGAACGTGCTGACGGTAAACGACCTCATCTGGCCGATCTTCGTCATCGACGGGGAAAACCGGCGTGAGCCGGTTGCGACCATGCCGGGCGTCGATCGCCTGTCGGTCGATTTCGCGGTGGAAGCAGCAGCGCGGGCGGCCGACCTCAACATTCCCGTCATCGCGCTGTTTCCCTACACCGAACCGGGCCTGCGTGATGAGCGCGGCAGCGAGGGCCTCAACCCACAGAACCTGGTCTGCACTGCCACACGTGCCATCAAGGAACAGGTGCCCGAGATCGGCGTGCTCTGCGATGTTGCGCTTGATCCCTATACCAGCCACGGCCATGACGGCCTGCTGGAAGGCGGCACCATTCTCAACGACGAAACCGTCAACATGCTCTGCACACAGGCCCTGGTTCAGGCCAATGCAGGCTGCGACATCATCGCCCCGTCCGACATGATGGACGGCCGTGTCGGTGCCATCCGCACCGCCCTGGAGAATGCCGGACACAAGGATGTGCAGATCATGGCCTACGCGGCCAAGTACGCATCCGCCTTCTACGGGCCCTTCCGGGATGCCGTCGGCTCATCCGCCGCTCTGAAGGGCGACAAGCGCACCTACCAGATGGACCCGGCCAATACAGACGAAGCCCTGCGCGAAGTTGCGATGGACATCGAAGAAGGCGCGGACATGGTGATGGTGAAACCCGGCATGCCCTATCTGGACGTGCTGGCCCGGGTGAAGGACACCTTCCGCATGCCGACTTACGCCTATCAGGTGTCCGGTGAGTACGCGATGATCAAGGCAGCCACCAACAATGGCTGGCTCGACCACGACCGTGCCGTGATGGAAAGCCTGCTCGCCTTCAAGCGCGCCGGTGCCAACGGCATCCTCACCTATTTCGCCATGGAAGCGGCACAGCAGCTACGCGACGGGTAGAGACACTCGACGGATTTGGCCTTCTCAGGCACAAATAGGGTCCAAGAGCGCTAAGATTTTCTCGAATTCTAGCATGCTGTCAGTCTTCGGCTCGCTCGCGCGACCCGGATAGACTACATAGCGACCAAATTGATTAACGTTGATAGTCAATGTGCCATCTCGCCGTGTCGTAAGAACGTGACGAAGCTTTGGATCAAAGATATTTTCGGTCCCTGATCTATCCACAATTCCTTTAGTCCGGCGGCGATACCATGAGTTTGTATTTTGCGTTTCATATCGCCGTCGTTTATCAGAAAAAATAACCACATCAGGCCGCATTGCTCCCATTGCTTCCTCATTTCTACCGCTATCGCGACCATGATGCGAAGCAACAAAAATGTTCGCATCAGAAATGACGCGCCTAATATCTGGGTTCAGCATCAAAAGCTGCCAGCCAAGTTTTTCTAGATCACCCCCGAAGACAATTTTGAATTGACCATATTCAACAACCGCAACCACACTCAGATCGTTTGTTGTAGAAATTCCGGCATCACCATAATTCAGCCAACACCAAGTCACTCGTGCACCCCCAAGGTCTATCTCAGAGATGCCGACCGTGGGTCCAAATGCTGCAATCACGTCACGAACTAAATTCAGTGCGGGAGACGAGCCAGATGTCTTGAGCGCGTCAAACTCTTTTACCCCGATAGAGGGGTTACTGAAGAGTCCGCAAATGCTGACATTGCCAACGAGAGAGCAAATCCCTTCCACGTGATCGTGATCGAGATTTTGGAGGGTCAGCATGTCAATGGTCTGGTTCCAATAGCAAGCACCAGGTGAGAACCCTTCATCCCCTCCGGCGCCGCAATCAAACATAAGCAGTTTCCCATTGGGGAACCGGATCGAAGCGCAAGCCCCGTGCCCAACGTCATGAACCACAATTTGCATCATGATCGTCGGTCCTTATCTGAAATTGACTTTGCGTAAGCCAAGAGCACTTCAAGCGCGTAAAGACGATAAAATTTCAGGTAGCGCAGGAGTAGAACAAGCCAAACGATCCCTGCTGCCGTACTCATCACTAAATGTGTTTCCACGAGATCGTGCCATCCGCCCTCACACCAATTCGAAACGCCGATGTACAGAGCGCCGACGAACGTTGCCAAACCTAAGAAGCTCATGTTCCGGCAAAATCCGTACAGCTTGAGAAAAGATTCCATTCGAGCGGAAGAGATCGGATTGTGTCGAGCCACCACATATGCGCGCCAGAATACTCCGTCTACGGAGTTGTTTGCGGTGAGGTTCTCGCTTTGCGCGACTGCTGAAAGTTGCTTTTTTGGCATCTCAGCGAAATAGCCCCGGAACAGAGGTCTAAGACTTGCCCCTAACCGGCCTGGTGGCCCTAGACCAATTAGATGAGCCGTGGGAGCCCCCAGTACTTTGCCGACGAACAGTTTTTCCAATACCCAACTTGACGGCGACGCTACGAGATGCCCGGCCAAATATGCTGCGATCAAAAAAAGGAGACCTTCCGAAAACGTCCACCCAGATGTAAACACCAGCCGGGTATCGAAAAGGACATCAGAAATAGCAAATGCAACCACGCCGCAAGCGACGTAGGCAAAAGCGTCATAATCTGAAAATTTCAATATATTGTCCATACAAGATGGACATCTACCATATTCTGTGCTCCGCGGTCAAAATATTTACGATTCGTTAGTGTTTATCTACGCCAAATTCGCCAGAATTTACTTTTCCCCAGTACCTAAGCCGCGTTTATCCTGTCCAAACCTCGCCCTATCCTGCGTGAGCTACACAGCGGGCCTGTCCCTGGTTTGCTGTGCAGGATGCGCTGCCATCGCGACTTTGACCACCGGACATCGGACATTCAGACATGGACATGAAGGACCGCTATGGCAGCGTTCACCCGCTTTGTCCCGATCCACGTCCTGCATGAACAGCGCAGGAACGTTACCGCTCGGCTAGTCCTTGCGCAGCCGAGCAATCAGGCTCGACGTATCCCAGCGGTTGCCGCCCATATCCTGCACCTCGGCATAATATCCATCGACAAGCCTGGTCACCGGCAGTGAGGCGCCATTGCGTTCGGCTTCAGCCAGGCAAATGGCAAGGTCCTTGCGCATCCAGTCCACGGCAAATCCGAAGTCGTATTCGCCTTTTGACATGGTCTCCCAGCGGTTCTCCATCTGCCAGCTCTGCGCTGCGCCCTTGGAAATCACGTCGATGACGGCGGCCACATCAAGCTCTGCCTTTTGGGCAAAGTTGATCGCCTCTGACAGCCCCTGCAGGAGACCACCAATGCAGATCTGGTTGACCATTTTCGTCAGTTGGCCGGACCCGGTCGGTCCCATCAGCCGGGCCTGTTTGGCGTAGGCAGCCATCACCGGTTCAGCCGTCGCATAATCCGCCTCGTCACCGCCGCACATAATCGTTAGTTGACCATTCTCGGCACCGGCCTGACCGCCGGAAACAGGCGCATCCACGAAACCAAAGCCGCGGGACTGTGCCTCTGTGGCCAACTCCCGGGCCAGATCAGCTGACGCCGTCGTATGATCGACGAAGACCGTCCCCGGGGCCATTCCATGAAAGGCCCCGTCGGGCCCAACGGTAACCGACCTCACATCGTCATCATTGCCGACGCAGGCAAACACGATCTCGGCACCCTCAGCCGCCTTTGCAGGTGTCCAGGCCCCGCTCCCTCCGTGGCTCGCCTTGTAAGCTTCCCGCCATTTCTTGGCCTTGGCGGTGGTGCGGTTCCAAACGGTCACCTCATGGCCGGCCTCGGCCAGGTGCCCGGCCATGGGAAACCCCATCACGCCGAGACCGATAAACGCCACTTTCGCCATATGGTAACTCCTGTCGCACGTGCTTATCTGTTGCGCGCACTAAACATGAATCGAGCCAGAACCGGAATACGCATCCGCGCGTAGAATCCGACAAGCCGACATTCACTCCGGGGGGAGCAAGACCGTGTTTGCAAAGATCATCCGTTGGGGCGGAATCACGATCACCGCGCTGCTGACGCTTGTTGCCCTTCTCATCCTCAATCTGATCGGTCTCTCGCAACGGGCCCTGCCAGACTATGACGGGAAGGCCACGGTGAACGGCGTCACAGCGCCGGTGGACATCGTGCGCGACGAGTACGCCATTCCCCACATCTTTGCCCAATCAGATGCTGATGCCGCTTACGCCCTGGGATACGCCCATGCCCAGGACCGGCTATGGCAGATGGAGCTGTTTCGCCGCGTTGTGCAGGGGCGGCTATCCGAAATTTTCGGGGCACCTGCCCTGCCCGCTGATCGCGTCATCCGCACGCTCGACATGTATGGCCATGCAGATCGCTCCCTCGACGATCTGTCGCCGGAACTGCGAAGCATGCTGGATGCCTATGCACGCGGCGTGAATACCTACATAGAGGCGTCTGATCGCCCGCTGCCACCAGAATTTCAGATGCTCTGGCACGAACCCGAACCATGGCAGCCAGCGGATTCCGTAGGGCTCGTCAAACTGCTGGCTGCCGGCCTGTCCGGCAATGCCTTTTCGGAAATCCTCCGCACACGGCTGATGGAGGTCCTGTCCGATGAGGAGCTCGAGACTTTCGACCCACCCTACGATACCGATAGCAAACCGGCGATCCGCGATATGGCCCGGTTGTATCGTACCTTGGGCCTCGAACGGATTCTGGCTGCCATCCCGGATACCGGCCCACCTGGCGCCTCAAACAACTGGGTCGTGGACGGAACCTGGACAAAGAGCGGTAAACCGCTCCTCGCCAACGATCCGCATCTGGGAATGCTCGCCCCGTCCATCTGGTACGCCGCCCATATGAGCGCCGATGGCGCCAACATCATCGGCGTCACCATCCCCGGCATCCCTTCGATCATTCTCGGCCGCAATGACTATATTGCGTGGGGTTTCACCAACACGGGACCGGACACACAGGATCTCGTGATCGAAGAAGCGAACCCCGACGCACCAAGCCAGTACCGCACCCCGCAAGGGTGGCAGGACTTTACAACACGCGAGGAAACAATCCGGGTCCGCCTGGGCGAGGATGAAACGCTCACAATCCGGGAAACACGCAACGGCCCGGTTCTCGATGCATTGGCGGACACCGTGGATGATGTGGTGAAGGACGGCCACGTTGTGGCCTTGAGATGGACAGCGCTCACAAGCGAGGACACAACGATCGAGGCCGGATACCGCTTCACAAAGGCCCGGAGTGTGACCGAGTTCTTCGAAGCCACCCGCCTGCATGTATCCCCCATGCAAAGCATGGTCGTGGCAGATACTGAGGGTAACATCGGCATGATCGCCCCCGCCCGCGTGCCATTGCGGGGTGAAGCCCATTCGACTGGTGGTTTACTCCCGGCGTCTGGTGCCACGGCAGCGGACGAGTGGCAGGGGCTCGTCCCCCACGCCGGTCTGCCTCAGATCATCAACCCGGCCCACGGTTACATTGCGACTGCCAACAACAAGATCATTCCCGATGATTTTCTCTACTACATTTCATCAAGCTGGGACGCGCCCTACCGGGCCAACCGCATCGAGGAAATGATCGAAGCGAAGCGCGACCACGACGTCGCCAGCTTTGAAGCCATTCTGGCCGACAACAAATCGCAAATGGCAGAAAAGCTGACGCCCTATTTCACCAGCGTCGAACCGGAAACCGACCAGATGGCCGAAGCGCAGAACCTGTTGCGCAACTGGGACGCAAGAATGGAGAGAGATGCCAGCCAGCCGCTCATCTTCCATGCTGCTCTGCGTCGCCTACATGCTTCTCTGTATGCGGACGAACTCGGCGAGCTTGCAGATAGCGCGTCGCGCCGCCGGGAAACATTCATCCTCAATGCGCTTTCCGGATCAGACCCCACTGCTGCCAAGTGGTGCGATGACAGGCTTACGCCGGAACCAGAGCATTGTACGGATGTCGTCCGTAAAGCACTCGCAGCCGGTCTTAACGACCTCAACGCACTATATGGAACCGACATGAGCACCTGGCGCTGGGGCAAGGCGCATCCTGTCATCAACAACCATCTGCCGTTCGGATTCGTGCCCGTACTGCGGGATATCTTCAACATCGAACGGGAAAGCGCCGGGGGACCCTACACGGTCAACAGAGGACAAACTGGCAGCAGCACGGACCGTCCCTTCGCCAATGTCCACGCGGCGGGGTACAGAGCCGTCTTCGATTTCAACGATTTGGACAATTCTGTTTTCATCATCTCGACCGGTCAGTCCGGCAACCCCACATCTCCCTGGTACGATACATTCGCAACTCTCTGGGCGGACGGTGAACACGTTCCCATGATCACCGAGCGGTCGCAGATCGAAGCCAATGCCATAGGCACGCTCCGCCTGATGCCCGGGACAGATCTTTAACAGGGAAATTTCTGACGTGCGCTGCCGCCACGCACTATACTGATTTGATGATCAAGGACCCGCCGAAAGCCGCGCCGCAGCCGGACCCCCGCGAAATCGAAGAAGCGCTTGAGTTCTCTACATTGCTGCAGGAGTTCGGCCGGCTGCTGTCCGGTGAGTACGACCGGCGCATGCCGATGAGCCGATCCGGCTCACAGATCCTCGGGCTGCTCATGGAACGTGACGGCAGGACCCAGACCGAACTGGCCGAGGATATGGGCATCCACAAAGTGTCGGTCGGTCCCCATGTCGACGAGCTTGAGAAAAGCGGGCTGGTGGAAAGACGTCCCCACCCGACAGACCGGCGATCCAAGCAGATCTGGCTCACCGACTACTTCCACAGCGTCAAGTTTCTCGGCCAGGGCGTTTTCACCATGATCCACGCCCGCGCCAAGGAAGGTATCTCACCGGACGATTACGCCCATGCGCTGAAGGTCCTCTCGCGCATGCGGGACAACGTGAAGGCTCTGAAGGAAGAGACCGGCGGCGCCTAGCCGGTGATCGCCGCGTATTTCCCGCGGAAGTAGAGCAACGGATCTCCGTCCTGCCGCGACTGCATGCCCTTCACACGGCCCACCAGAATGACGTGATCACCGCCTGCGTGGCGGTGCTCGACCTCGCATTCGAAATGCGCAAGTGCCCGTTCAAGAACCGGCAAACCAAGCACCGGCCCGTCGCTGAACCCATGGTCTCCGACACCGTCCCGACCGGTCCGCGCCATGTCATTACTGACATTCATGTCGTCAGCAGCAAGCACGTTGATCGCGAAACGATCCGCAGCCTGAAAATCATCAAAGCAATCCGACGACTTGTCGATGCACCACAGCACGAGCGGCGGGTCCAGAGACACTGAAGAGAATGAATTCGCCGTGATCCCGACCGGCGCACCGTCCGGCCGGCGTGTTGTCACAACGGTCACACCGGTGGCAAAGCAGCCGAGCGCGTTACGGAATTCGCGAGAATTTTCTGTCATCAAGTCTAGCCCCGGCGAAGGTCGGATCGTGGAGTGGCCCCGCCCGGCACTTCTAGTGTGGTTCCCCCCTCCGGCACAATGGCGGAATTGGCCCGGTGCACCGGAGAGTATGAACGCAGCTGCAAGACCACCACGTACCCAGGCCAGCAGACGCTTGTGCATTTGCAAAGCATTAACCACGCTCGTCAACCTCAACCGCGTGTTAACGCGATTGGGGGAAAGTTCCGGTCAGATAACGTCAGAAAAGTCCCTTGCCCTGCGGCGCGCGGACTTGCGACCAATTCGGGGCCTTCCGTGCGATGAAGCTTATTGTCGGCATTATTACTGTTTTTGTCTGCGTGCTTGGCGGCTACGCGGCAATGGGCGGCAAGCTGGGCGTGCTGTGGCAGCCCTTCGAAGGCGTCATCATTCTGGGTGCCGCGCTGGGCGCCTTTATTATTGCGAACCCCGGAACCGTCATTAAGCAGATGGGGGGTGCCATGGGCACCCTCATGAAAGGTTCGCCTTACAACAAGGACAGCTATCTCGAATTGCTGTCCTGCCTGTTCCAGTTCTTCAAGCTCGCCAAAGCCAAGGGCAACCTAGCGCTGGAAGCCCACGTCGAGAACCCGCACGACTCCGAAATCTTCAAGCAGTTCCCCTCCGTGGCCTCTGACCACCACGCCGTCGACTTCATCTGCGACTACATCCGCCTGATCACGCTGGGTACGGAAAACCCCCACGAGATGGAGGCGCTGATGGATGAGGAATTGGAGACCCATCACAATGAACGCCACCAGCTGGTCGACGCCATGCAGGCCCTTGCCGACGGCACGCCCGCTCTTGGCATCGTTGCCGCCGTGCTGGGCGTGATCAAGACGATGGGCTCGATCAACGAACCGCCGGAAGTGCTCGGCAAGCTGATCGGTGGCGCCCTCGTCGGTACCTTCCTCGGCGTGTTCGTGGCCTACGGGTTCTTCGCGCCGATGACGGCCTCGCTCAAAGCAACCTATGACGCGGAAGCCAAATACTATCAGTGCATCAAGGCTGCGATCCTGGCGCATCTGTCTGGCTACCCGCCGGCGGTCTCTGTTGAGTTCGGTCGCAAGGCCCTGCTCAGCGACACGCGCCCGACATTCGCCGAACTCGAAGAGAAGACCGGCTCCCTGCCCCAGCCGGCCTAGGCACCGGCCCGAGGCTTCGGGTGAAGTCACACTAACCGCAAGGTACAGGCAACCGCGTCCATGGCAGTCACTAACGAACAGCCGATCATCATCAAGAAGGTGAAGAAGGCAGCCCACGGCCACCATGGTGGTGCGTGGAAGATTGCCTATGCCGACTTCGTGACCGCGATGATGGCGTTCTTCCTGCTGATGTGGCTCATCTCCATGACTACACCGGAACAGAAGGACGGTCTTGCCGACTATTTCGCCCCGCCTAACATCTCCCGGTCTACCTCCGGGTCTGGCGGTGTGCTCGGCGGCACGGCACATGATTCAAGCGGTGCCCGTGAAGGCGGCGCCATCACTGCCATCGTCATGTCTCTTTCTCCGCCTGCGGAAGAAGAAGAAGAAGGCGACAACAAGGGCAAGACTCCGGGCGACGGCAGTGTCAATGACAAGACAGCCCACGGCGCCGAAACAGAACACGAGGACAAATCCCTGATCGATGAAGGCAAGGCGAAAAAGGAAGCCCGTTCCTTTGCCCGTGCCGAAATGTCGATCCGTCAGTCCCTGCAGGACCTACCCGAACTCGCTGAACTCTCCAAGCACATTATCATCGATGAAACCCCTGAAGGCCTGCGCATCCAGCTCGTGGACCAGGAGGGGCGGTCAATGTTCCCGACGGAAAGCGCCATCCCCTATGAGCGCACCCGCGTGCTGCTCAACAAGATCGGTGAAACCCTCCGCCAGCTGCCGAACCGCATCACCATCGGCGGTCATACGGACTCACGGCCCATGTCATCCGGCGACGACTACTCCAAGTGGGAACTCACCTCGGACCGGGCGAATGCCGCCCGCCGTGTGCTGATGGATGGCGGTCTCAAGGAAAACAGGATCTACCAGGTCGCCGGCAAGGCTGACTCTGAACCCCTGTTCCCCGAGGATCCGTTCATGGCCGCAAATCGGCGAATCTCCATAGTGCTGCTGCGCGAAGCCCCGGTACTGCCGCCCAGCCGCAACCGCTGATCCGGCACACCGGATCGCAGCAAACAACCTGCCCTATTGCACCGTCTGTCTGAACTCCCCATTTTACTCCCAACACCGTGAATTATGGGAGATGCGCATGGCAGCGCTCGACCGCCCGGACGGCGTGCACTGGCGCGAGGCAAAGGGCGATGATCCGATCCATATCGACGCTGATCGCTACCCGGAACTCTTTGAAGGTGTCTTGGGCAAACGCGTCATCGCATTCCTTGTGGACTGGGCCCTGCTCGCCGTAGCCACAGTTTTCCTCACCATCATTCTGGCAATACTGGGCATTTTCACCCTCGGGCTGCTCTGGCCGTTGATTAGCCCATTGGCTGCCCTGATGTGGCTCGGCTACTTCGCCGTCACAATCGGCGGACCGACATCGGCGACGCCTGGTATGCGTTTCACCGGCATCGAAGTTCGCACATGGGACGGCGCCCGGCCGGGCATGGTGCAGGGAGCCCTGCAGTCCCTCCTGTTCTGGCTGAGCTGGACCGTTACCGTTTTTGTCGTTCTCGTCCCCCTGTTCAACCAGCGCCGCCGCTGCCTGCACGACTATCTGATCGGCACAATCGTCATCAACACGCCGGACCAGATTCCACCTGACGCGCGTGTGATTTCCGGCTAGGAAAACTGCGAAAAATCGCATCAAAAAGCCGCTTGGCAATTTACCGGCACCATGCCTAGATGCACGCCATGGAGGCCGATTTTTCCCACGTCTGGCAGATGTGGGTGGTGTTTGGCGCGATCATCGCAGCCATCGCCGCCTACGCGTCGGAAGACATTCCGCTCGAAGTAACCTCGCTGGCGCTGGTCGCGGGGCTCCTCGCCTTTTTCCACTTCTTTCCGGTTGAGGCAGGCTCGGGAAATCTCCTGAACCCCGAGAACCTGCTAGCAGGTTTCGCCGACCCGGCCCTGATCGCGGTCCTGGCCCTGCTGGTGGTCGGCCAGGGACTGTTCCAGAGCGGTGCCCTGGAAGACGTGGCGCAGCTGACAAACGCCAACGCAATCCGTGCTCCGTACCTCACCCTTGGGGTTATGCTGGTAGTTGTACTGGTCGTTTCAGGCTTCATGAACAACACGCCGGTCGCGGTGATCTTTATTCCCGTCGTCTCGGCGTTGGCGGCCAAGGCTTCCATCTCGTCGTCAAAGATGATGATCCCCCTCTCCTACGCGTCGATCCTAGGGGGTATGACCACACTAATCGGTTCATCAACCAACCTGCTGGCATCCGGTGCAGCCTCACGCGCAGGTCTCGACCGGATCGGTTTCTTCGATTTCACGATCCCCGGTGTCTTTCTGGCAGCCATTGGCATCGTCTACGTCGCCTTCATCCTGCCCCGCCTTATGCCTGCGCGCGCCAATCTCACCGAGGAAATGGGTGGTTCCGGCAAGCAGTTCATTGCGCAGCTCCAACTCGGCTACGGCCACCCGCTGGTGGGCAGCAAGGCAACCGGGGGTATGTTCCCGTCCCTCAAGAACATCACCGTCCGCATGGTCCAGCGCGGTGAGCGGCCATTCCTGCCACCCTTTGAGGACATGGTTCTACGGCCCGGTGATACACTCATCATCGCAGCCACTCGCGCCACGCTGATGGAGGCTCTCAAGCAGGAGCCGGATATCTTCCAGGGCCTGATCCACCAGGACGGTGGACCAAGCGACCCCGACAGCGATGATGAGCAACGCCCGGTCCGCGACCTGATGCTGGCGGAGACCATCGTAGCCCCCGGTTCGCGAATGATCGGCCGCAACATCGAACAGGCCGGCTTCCGCATGGAGACGGACTGCATCGTCCTCGGCGTGCAACGGCGCAGCCGCATGATCCGCACGCAAATGAGCGATATACGCCTCGAAGCCGGTGATGTGCTGCTGATCGTAGGCAACCGCCAAAGCGTTCGCGGCCTCCGCACCAGCCGCGACTTGCTGCTGCTCGAATGGTCCGCGACAGAAATTCCGCATCTGAGCAATGCCCGCACCGCCCAGATCATCCTCGGCGGCACGGTCGTTTCCGCGGCATTGGGCATTGTGCCCATCAGCATCGCAGCTGTCGCCGGTGCTCTGGCGATGATCCTCACCGGCTGTCTCAACATCCGTCAGGCCTCACGCGCCATCGACCGGCAGATATTCCTGCTCGTCGGCGCGGCGCTGGCACTCGGCACGTCCCTTGAGGCGACCGGCGGGGCAACCTTCCTGGCGCAGCAGGTCATCCTGGTGTTCGACGGGTTCGGCGCGGCGGTGGTGCTCTCGGTATTCTTCCTCCTTACCGCGATCCTCACCAATGTGCTCTCGAACAACGCGACAGCAGTGCTCTTCGTACCCATCGCGGTAAGCACTGCCAGTCAGCTGGGCATTGATCCCATGGTGTTCGTGTATGCGGTGATCTTTGCGGCGAACTGCTCTTTCGCCACGCCCATGGGCTATCAGACCAACCTTCTGGTAATGGGTCCCGGGCATTATCGGTTTTCCGATTTCATGCGTGCCGGGGCGCCGCTGGTGATCATTCTCTGGCTTGCTTTTTCGCTCTTCGCCCCGTGGTATTATGGCTTCTGAGCCACAATTGCCCGTCCCGAGCCGGAGACCAAGGTGACCCACCACGCAGGCAAGACCGCCCCGCGCTTCTATCTCACCGCCGAGACGCCCTGTCCCTATCTGGAGGGCAAGATGGAGCGCAAGGTCTTCACGCACCTGCTGGATGCAGACGCGGACGCCATTAACTCCATGCTGACCACAGCGGGCTTTCGCCGCAGCCAGACCATTGCCTACAAACCGGCCTGCGACGGCTGCTCGGCCTGCGTCTCGGTCCGCATCCCGGTAGATGCTTTCGAGTTGACGACCTCCTATCGCCGCATCCTGCGCAAGAACCGCGATCTTGTGCGCATCCCGCGCGAACCCATGGCCACCGAGCCACAGTATGAGCTGCTCCATAAATATCTCAATCAGCGCCATGCCAATGGTGGCATGTCCGACATGGACGACGATGATTTCGCTGCGATGGTGGAAGAAACGACTGTCTCTACGCTCATGTTCGAGTACTGGACGAAGCCGGACCCTGACGATGACGCAGCGGAACCCCTTGGCCGGGACCGGCTTATCGCAACGGCCCTGACCGACGTGATCGACGACGGCCTGTCCATGGTCTACAGCTTCTTTGATCCGCAGGAGCACGCCCGCAGCCTCGGCACCTACATGATCCTGGACCACGTGGCGAAGGCCCGTGAGCTGGGCCTCCCCTACGTCTATCTGGGATACTGGATCGAGGGATGCCGCAAGATGTCCTACAAGGCCCGCTACCGGCCGCTTGAAGCCCTCACAATGGAAGGCTGGATGCGGCTGCCGTCCGAAAAGGCCAGAGCCTGAGACCGGGCTGGCTGCCTCCCCCCACCTTTTGCTCTCTCCTAGCTGGCTCAGGGTGCTCCCACGGCTTTATTGCACCGGGGCGGTCCATCCCTATACTGCGGCTCAAATATCTCCGGGGAGACAATCGACCATGAAACGCAGGGATTTCCTGACCGGCGCCGCCGTGACCGGTGCCGCCGCCGCGACTCTTGCCGTTGCCGGCTGCGACAGCGGCCAGAACACGGCGGATTGCGCTCCCGGAACCGAGCCCGCAAGCCCCGCCATCGTCACCAACAAGCGCAAGCTCAAGATGGTGACCACATGGCAAAAGAACTTCCCTGGCCTGGGCACCTCTGCGGAGCGCGTGGCCAAGCGCATCGAGGACGCGACGGACGGCCAGATTTCGATCAAGGTATATGCTGCCGGTGAACTTGTTCCGGCCTTCGAATGCTTCGACGCCGTCTCCAATGGTACGGCAGATTGCTACAATGGCGCTGAGTATTACTGGCAAGGCAAGTCGGTCGGATTTTCATTCTTCACCGCCGTCCCCTTCGGGATGACCGCCAACGAACTGACCGCCTGGATCTACCATGGTGGCGGTCAGGAACTGTGGGATGAACTCTCCGCCCGCTTCAATCTCAAGGGCTTCCTGTCCGCCAATACGGGCGTTCAGATGGGCGGCTGGTTCAACAAGCAGATCACGTCACTGGAAGACCTGAAAGGCCTCAAGATCCGCATGCCGGGGCTCGGTGGTGAAGTGATGCGCCGTCTTGGCGCCGCCGCTGTCAGTCTTCCGGGTCCGGACATTTACCAGGCCTTGCAAACCGGTGCCATCAACGCAACAGAGTGGGTCGGCCCGTGGAATGATCTCGCCCAGGGCTTCTACAAGGTCACGAAGTATTATTATTGGCCGGGCTTCCATGAACCGGGTGCCGCCCTCGCTACCGTGTTCAACAAGGATGTTTATGAGAGCCTCACCAAAGGCCAGAAGCAGATCATCCAGACTGTCTGCCATACGGAACACGATTACACGCTCGCAGAATTCAACCAGAAGAACGCCGGTGCACTGGATACGCTGATCAAGGATCACGGCGTGGTACTTGAAAAGTTCCCGGCCGATGTCTTTGCGGGCATGCGCGAAGCGTCAGCTGCCGTACTGGCTGACGTCTCGCAGGAAAGCGAAATCGCCGGACGGATCTATTCCAGCTTCAAGGAAAACCTCGAAAACTCGATCCGCTGGACGCGCATCTCTGAAGAAGCCTACGTCAACATGCGCACCGCCAATGCAGGTTAGGCAGGAGCGTCCGTGACCCGTCTCACCGGTTTCATTGATGGCCTGAACGAGCGCCTGGGCCGTGTGGTCTCGTGGCTCGCCCTGCTGATGGTAGTCGTCCAGTTCATCGTCGTCATCCAGCGCTATGTCTTCGGCATCGGCTCGATCTGGATGCAGGAGTCCATCGTCTACATGCATGGCATGCTGTTCATGCTGGCGGCGGGTTACACCTTGCTTCACAACGGACATGTACGCGTGGACGTTTTTTACCGTGAAGCAACCCCGCGGCGGAAAGCCCTGACGGATCTGTTCGGCTCCCTGTTCTTTCTGCTGCCCATGTGTGCCGCGATCATCTGGCTCGCTTGGCCATATGTATCCAGCTCATGGTCCATCCTCGAAGGGTCGAAGGAAACCAGCGGCATCCATGGCGTCTATCTTCTCAAGAGCGTCATCATCGCCTTTGCGGTACTCGTGGCCCTGCAAGGCGTCTCACTGGCCCTCCACAGTCTGCGCATCCTGTCTGGCCAGGAAACGCCGAGTGATGAAACCCCGCCGGATATCGTCTGATGGCCATTGCTGACATTCTCGACATCGCCATGTTCGCGACGGCCTGCCTGTTTCTGCTCGCAGGTTTTCCTGTGGCTTTCACGCTTGCAGGCACGGCGCTGATCTTCGCCATTCTCGGAGCTGCGCTGGGCGTCTTCGATCTCTCCTTCCTGGGTGCCTTCCCGCAACGCATCTTCGGCACCATGACGAACGAGACGCTGATTGCCGTCCCGCTCTTCGTCTTCATGGGCGTGATGCTGGAACGCAGCCGCGTCGCCGAAGAACTGCTCGAAAACATGGGCCGCCTGTTCGGCACTATGCGCGGCGGCCTCGGCATATCGGTCACGCTGGTTGGCGCGCTGTTGGCCGCATCCACCGGCATCGTTGGTGCCACTGTCGTGACCATGGGGCTCCTGTCACTGCCGACCATGCTCAAGCGCGGCTATGACCCTGCCCTCGCTACCGGATCGATTGCCGCTGCCGGCACACTCGGCCAGATCATCCCGCCGTCAATCGTGTTGGTATTGCTGGGCGACGTGATGTCCAGCGCCTATCAGAACGCGCAACTCTCCATGGGTAACTTTTCGCCGGACGCCCTGTCCGTGGGCGACCTGTTTGCCGGCGCTTTGCTGCCCGGCCTCATGCTGGTGGGCCTTTACATCGCCTACCAACTCGTGATGGCCATCGTGAAGCCTACTTCGTCACCGGCGATGGAACTGGAGCCGGGCGAAACACGCCCCGGCCTGGGCGTTATTCTTCAGGCACTCGTCCCCCCGATCCTCCTCATCGTCGCCGTGCTGGGGTCGATCCTCGCCGGCATCGCCACTCCGACAGAGGCGGCGGCCGTCGGTGCAGTCGGTGCCACGCTCCTAGCAGGTTATCGCGAGCCACAGCCGGTCCTGGCATCTGAAGATCACGGGACAACGCGCCGCCTGACGCTGAGGGTGCTCGGCGCCGTGCATATGCGCGGCCTCCTGCCACCAACGCTGGCAGCGCTGGCACTTGCCGGCCTGTTCGTTCTGACTGCCCTCTACGACCTCCGCCTCGGACTTGAAACGGTACCTGAAGGCACGGAGGTTGCCCGCATCACGGCATTCATCCTGTGTACTGTCATAGCCTGGGGGCTGCTGGTCTGCCTGCTGCGCACACTGGCAAACAATTGTCTTACCCAGGTCGTGCGGACGACCACCGAGATCACGTCCATGGTGTTTGTGATCTTGGTTGGTGCAGCCCTATTCAGCCTTGTCTTTCGGGGTCTGGGCGGTGATGACACGGTCCACGAATTCCTGAATGCCATGCCCGGCGGTGTCGTGGGGGCAATGATCATCGTGATGGCCGTGATGTTCTTTCTCGGCTTCTTCCTCGATTTCATCGAGATCACTTTTGTGGTGGTCCCGGTCGTTGCGCCGGTGCTGTTGATGATGGGGGTCGACCCCGTGTGGCTGGGAGTCATGATGGCAATCAACCTCCAGACATCATTCCTGACCCCACCTTTCGGTTTTGCACTCTTCTACCTCCGCGGCGTTGCCCCGCCTGAAGTCAAGACGACCCACATCTACAAGGGCGCATTGCCGTTTGTGGCCATTCAGCTATTGGCGCTGATCATTCTTTCGCTGTTCCCCGAAATCGCCACATGGCTGCCCGAGACTGTCTTCGGATAGTCCGAAAGTGAGTTGATCCATGAGTGAAAAGAGCAAGTCCGGCGCGACCGGACCAAATCCCCTCGCCTCAACGCTTGCGATCTTTGCCGTGGTCGGCATCGCGTCGATTGCGATCACCCAGGGATGGATCGAGTTCGACGAAGACCCGATCCAGCTTACGCTCACAGCGCCCGAAAAGGTCATCCTGCCCACCCGCGGCGATGTCCCGCTCACTTACACCGTGAATCTGAAGAACAATACCAAGGAACCCGTTGTCCTCGAAGTCGCGAACCCCTGCCGCATTCACCGGTGGTTCGTCGCAGATGCCGGGGGCAATTTCGTGCAGGGCGAGCCGGAGGAGACCTGCGCCCAGGTGGTCATGAATGCCGACCTGACGCCAAGCTCCTTTGTCGAGGACTCAAACGAGATCATGCTGGATGCCGCCCGCTATAAGGCAGGCGAACAGTATCAGCTGATGGTCCGCTTCTGGGGCTACGACAAAGTGCACGTCTTCGAAGCCGAATAGAGTTCAGACGGGCTAGAGATCCGTCTGAATCGACCCGTCACGAGGTGCCCAGTCGCGCTTGGGGAAACCGTTGGGTGGCAAGCGTCCTGCCTGGGCTCGTTCCCCGCGCCAGTCCTTGAGTACCTTGGCATCAAGCGACTTCTGGCCGCCTCCATCGCGCCACTGGAACCCGTCCTTCAACTTGAAGACCTTGGCGTGACGAAGGCCGCCATCCTTGTAGCGCTGCAGTCGGACACCACGTCCCCGCGCCATGCGGTTCACCTGGTCCAGCGGGAACAGGAGCAGTTTCCGGTTCTCGCCCATAACCGCCACCGTGTCTCCATCCGCAACGGTGCAGATAAGAGCCTCATCGCCGGCAGCCACGTTCAGAACCTGCTTGCCTTTGCGGGTCATGGCGATGATGTCATCCTCATCAACCACGAACCCATGGCCGCCTTGCGAGGCTACCAGCAACGACCGCCCCGGTTGGTGGACGAACATCGCAACCACGCTCTCCCCGTCGCCAAGATCCACCATCACGGATACAGGTTCACCGAACCCACGTCCGCCGGGTAGCTTGCCAGCATCCAGCGTGTAGAACCGGCCATTGGTGGCAAACAGGATGACTTTGTCCGTGGTCTGAGCATGAATCGCGAATTTGGGGCCGTCACCGGCTTTGTATTTGAGCGACGACGTATCGTCCGTGTGGCCCTTGAGCGTCCGCACCCAGCCACTCTCAGAGCAGACCACCGTAATCGGCTCCTTGACCGTCAGTTCTTCGACAACGGCCGCTTCATCCACATCAGGCGCGTCGGCCAGAGTCGTTCGGCGTTTGCCAAGCGTCGACTTGGGCCCAAAGCTCCCCTTCAGTTCCTTAAGCTCACCGGCAATTGTATCCCACTGCTTGCCTTCGGACTTGAGCAGCGCATTCAGTGTTTTCCGCTCTGCAGTCAGGTCCTTGTGCTCACCTTTGATTTCCATCTCTTCCAGCTTGCGCAGGGACCGCAAGCGCATGTTGAGAATGGCCTCGGCCTGCACGTCGGTCAGCTTGAAGGTCTTGATCAGCTCCTTCTTCGGTTCATCCTCCTCACGGATGATACGGATGACCTCATCAAGATTGAGATAGGCGATCAGGTAGCCTTCAAGCACCTCCAGCCGGTGCGCGATCTTGTCGAGACGGAACCGCGTCCGGCGCAACAGCACATCCCGCCGATGATCAAGGAAGGCCTGCAGACTGTCCTTGAGGCTCATCACCTGAGGGACCTGTCCGCCACTCAACACATTCATATTCAGCGGAATCCGCACTTCCAGGTCCGTCGCACGGAACAGGCTCTCCATAAGGACCTCAGGCTCCACGGTGCGTGTCTTTGGCTCGAGCACCAGCCGGATGTCCTCGGCGGATTCATCGCGGATATCCGACAGCAATGGAAGTTTCTTTGCCTGCAGCAGGTCGGCAACCCGCTCAATCAGTTTGGCCTTCTGCACCTGATAGGGCATCTCGGTGACAACAACCTGATAGCCCCCCCGCCCGATATCCTCACGCTCCCATTTCGCACGCAGACGGAATGACCCGCGCCCGGTGCGATATGCCTTGGCAATCTCCTCGGCAGGTTCAATCAGAACGCCGCCGGTCGGAAAGTCCGGGCCCGGAACATATTTGAGAAGCGTATCGTCCCGCGCGTTGGGTTGCTTGATGAGATGCAGCGACGCATCCACCAGCTCAGCTGCGTTGTGCGGCGGAATGGATGTCGCCATGCCGACGGCGATACCCGTCGTGCCATTGGCCAGGAGGTTGGGGAACGCCGCCGGCAACACCACCGGCTCTTCATCCTCGCCGTCATAGGTCGCCCGGAAATCGACAGTATCCTGATCCAGCCCATCGAGCATGAGCCGCGCGACCTCGGTCATGCGGCTTTCCGTGTACCGCATGGCGGCCGCATTATCACCGTCGATATTGCCGAAGTTCCCCTGGCCTTCCACCATCGGATAGCGCTGTGCGAAGTCCTGGGCCAGGCGCACCAGGGCATCATAGATCGACTGGTCGCCATGCGGATGGTACCGGCCGATCACTTCACCTACGACGCGGGCGCATTTCTTGAAGCCCGTATTCGGATCCAGCTTCAACTGCCGCATGGCGAACAGAAGCCGGCGCTGCACAGGTTTCAGGCCGTCCCGCACATCCGGCAGCGCCCGCTGGGTAATCGTCGACAGCGCATAGGCAAGATAGCGCTCTTCAAGCGCCTCGCGCAGGGCAAGAGGCTGGGCATTGTCCGGAGGGGTGGTCGGTTTACTCATCGGGTCGGTCGCAGATCAGATCCGTCGGAAGGAAGATTTCGGGCTGCGGGATTACGAATCAATCCCATAAGCCAAGGCTTGTTGGTCGCCCGCTGGACCATACCGGTCAAGCGATCAAATATGGCCGGGAATGGGGCCTGGCGTGGCGGTTCAAGCCCTGCGCATCAGCTTTTCAAGTTGGTCGGGTAGTGACATACGGGGAGCCGGAAGGACCTTGTCGTTAGGGGCCAGCACCCGTTTCTCCAGGAAAAAACCCGTCAGCCTGAGCCCGGCAAGCACATCCCCCACACTGGCCTCCATGGCTCCTGTCAGGAAGGCAGGCAGGACCAGCAGCCGCTCTTTGTACTGGCCCGCTGCTTCAGCGGTGACCGCCCGCCCGGATCGGGGAGAGACATAAGCGAGGTTCTCTGTTTCACCCGTCAAAGCACAGGCCTGCAGGTCAAGCCCAAACCCGAGATCCTCAAGCAGCCCAAGCTCCCAGCGCACCAGCAATACCGGCCATGTTTCAAGGTCTTCAAGCGCCTCCAGGACAATCATCAGCCCGTCAAAGACCTTCGGATGCGCTTCCCGCTCCGGCAACAGTGCGCTGGCAACCGACGCCGCAGCCGTCAGCCCCGCCAGGGCAGCCCTGTCGCCCAGCGCGACACCCACGCGCTCCCGGGCCGGTTCAACAGCATAATTGCCGAGATGCTCCTGAAGCCGCGCCCGCCACACCAGCCGCAAGCCATTGCCAGGTTGCAGGATCCCACGCATTTTCTTGGAAGAGCCGCCCCGCACAAGGCCAAGATGGCGACCATGGTCTCGCGTCAGAGCCTCCAGAATGACAGATGACTCACCATATGGGCGCACATGCAGGACAATGCCGTCATCAGTCCACTCCATCGCGGGTTACAGCGCCCGTTTTGACGTAAGTTGATGTGGTTGAGTCGGCAAATTCAGGTTGAGCGTCACCAATTTCACCCCGAGGGTTGCAACAATTCGACAACGGAATTGTAACTGTGCACGGGCTTATCCACTCATGTGGACATATCGGAACCGGTCCGGTCGTCAGGCCCGCCCCGGATAATCGAGCCCCATCATACGATAGCGCTCAGGATCATCTGCCCAGTTTTCTCGAACTTTCACGAACAGGAAGAGATGCGCCCTGATCCCGAGTGCTTCCTCGATGTCCTTGCGGGCCGCCTCGCCAATATCCTTGACGGTCGCCCCGCCCTTCCCCAGCACGATGCCCTTCTGCCCGTCCCGCTCAACGTAGATCACCTGGCTGATCTTCACGGACCCGTCTTTCCGCGGCTCCCAGGCTTCAGTCTCCACCGTAGTGGCATAGGGCAATTCTTCATGAAGGCGCAAAAACAGCTTCTCCCGGGTGATTTCCGCCGCAAGCACGCGCTGCGACAGATCCGCCACCTGATCCTCGGGATAGAGATAAGGCCCTTCAGGCATCATCTCCGCCAGACATGTTCGCAGGTCGTCCACGCCGGATCCTGACAGAGCTGAAATCATGAAGGTATGCGCAAAGGGAACCGCCTCATTTGCGACTGCAGCAAGCTGCATCAACCGTTCCTTCGGCGCCTCATCCACCTTGTTCAGGACGAGCACCAGCGGCATCTTTGCGTCCTGCAGCGACGCAAGTATCGCCTGGAAACCCTCATGTTCGGGCGATGTGCGCTTCGCATCCACGATCAGAGCCGTGGCATCGGCCTCTTCTGCGCCACCCCACGCAGCCGCGACCATGGCCCGGTCCAGACGCCGCTTGGGCGTAAAGATGCCTGGTGTATCCACGAAAACGATCTGGCTGTTGCCTTCCATCGTAATGCCGCGAATGCGTGCCCGGGTGGTCTGAGCCTTATGGGTGACGATTGCCACCTTCTGCCCCACCAGTTGATTCAGCAGGGTGGACTTGCCCGCGTTGGGAGCACCGATCAGTGCAACAAATCCAGCGCGGGTCGTCTCGGTCGTGTCAGTTGTCATTCGTGTTTTCCAGATCAGCAATCAGGGCTGCCGCTGCGGCCTGCTCAGCAGCCCGCTTTGACGCACCGTCAGCACGCGCAATACCTGCTTCGCCCCCATCCACCTCGACGGTGAAAACCGGCGCATGATCAGAGCCGGCCCGCGCGATGGTGCGATAGGCGGGATGGCTCAGACCACGGGCATGCAACAGCTCCTGCAGCACGGTCTTGGAATCCCGCGGCACCTGCGCAACCGCATCGAACGGCCCGCTCCAGTTCTTGAGGATGAACTGCCGCGCCACCTCAAGGCCACCATCCAGATAGAGGGCAGCAATCACGGCTTCCATTGCATTGGCGAGGATCGCCGTCTTGTCACGCCCGCCCTGACGTTCCTCGCTTGGTGCCAGCCGGAGGAACGCGCCAATCTCCAGGCCCCGGGCTACCTGTGCACAGGTCTCCCGTCGCACCAGCTTGTTGAGGCGGGGCGCCATCTCCCCTTCTGTCGCGGACGGAAACCGCTCGATCAGGGCATCGGCAATTACCAAACCCAGCACCCGGTCACCGAGAAACTCCATGCGCTCATTGTCCACGCCGCCAGGTGCCGTTGCACTGGCATGGGTCAACGCACGTTCCAGTAAAGTGGGATCGGTAAATTCGTGGCCGAGGACCTGTGCAAGCGCGGCAGGCGACTGCCCCTGCCCGGCTCCACGCCCGGTTTTCCCACCGGCGCGTCTGGTCTTCGTCTTGGGCTGCCGCGTCAATTGACACCCTGTCCAATACGGCCCCATCGGGTCACCGACGGCCAACGCCAGAACTCCCAGAAACTGGCGGAGCCATCTGTCGAATAGAAAATGAACTCCGCGCGCCCGACCAGGTTCTCGAAGGGAACATAACCCACAGCACCGGGAATGCGGCTGTCCTGGCTGTTGTCGCGGTTGTCACCCATCATGAAGTAATGGCCAGCCGGCACGGTAAACACGCCAGTGTTGTCCCCTGGACCATTGCGCAGCTCGTCCAGCGTCAAATAGGTCTTGCCGTTCGGCAATGTCTCCCGGTAGCGCGGGATGCGACTGATATTGCCGTAGCGGTCTTCCTCGAGGAAATCCTCGACCCGCTCGCGAGGCACGGCTTCCCCGTTGATGAAAAGCTGTCCGGAACGCATCTGGATCTTGTCACCCGGCAACCCGATCAGGCGCTTGATGTAATCCGTGCGCCCGTCACGAGGCAGCTTGAAGACAATGACGTCACCCCGCTCCGGCTCCCCCGCGAAAACACGACCCGAAAACAACGGCGGGCTGAAGGGTAGCGAATGCTTGGAATAGCCATAGGCGTATTTCGAGACAAACAGGTAATCGCCGATCAGCAGGGTCGAGAGCATCGAGCCGGACGGGATGGAAAACGGCTGAAACAGAAGCGCCCGAATGACCAGCGCAATGAGAAGCGCATAGCCGATGGTTTTGACCGTCTCGATCGTCCCGCTGGACTGCTCCACCGTATTCGTCTTCTCGGACATTCTGCTGCTTTCCACCTGTGGCCGCCAAAGCGTCTGCACGCGCGGCAATGCTTACCTATAGGTCGGATATCATGAAGAATTGCCACATATATGGCGCTGATAGCCTCATACGCCCGCCCATGCAACGTTGAGCGGCCCTCAGAGCTCTATCGCCCGGTCAAACCGGACATTTCCGCCACATCTGCCGGTACGGCTGAAATGATCACAATCGCCTGAGCCAGGGGCATGTCATCCGTTATCGTCAGGTCGATCTGCGCAACCATGCCTGAGGGTGTCATCCGCTCCAGATGGCCCAAGGCACCGCCGGTCAGCACCATCGTCGGTTTTCCGCTCCGCAGATTGGCAACCCCCATGTCGCGCCAGAATGTGCCCTGGCGCAGTCCGGTCCCCAGCGCCTTTGAGCAGGCTTCCTTGGCAGCAAAACGCTTCGCATAGGATGCTGCCCGATTGCGTCGACGCTCGCTCTTGGCCTGCTCAACCTCGGTAAACACCCGCTGGATGAACCGGTCACCGAAGCGCTCAAGTGTATTCTCGATACGGCGGATGTCGATCAGGTCATTGCCGATGCCAAGGATCATCAGCACCCCTCCTCAGGCAATCTGCGTGGACGAAGACCGGGCCTGGTCCATCAGAGCCCGCATGCGCCGGATGGTGGAATCGAGTCCTCCGAAAATGGCCTCACCAATCAGGAAGTGGCCGATATTGAGCTCAACGAATTCCGGGATCGAGGCAACCGGTCCCACGCTCTCGAAGGTGATGCCATGACCCGCATGCATCTCAAGCCCCATCTCGCGTCCCTCCCGCGCCGCAATCCTGAGGCGCTCAAGCTCTGAGGCTGCATCTTCGGCACGGCCTTCGTTGACCGCGTCACAAAAGGCACCGGTATGCAGCTCCACCACCTGGGCCCCCATGGCTTTGGCGACGGCCAACTGGATCCTGTCGGGGTTGACGAAGAGAGACACGCGGATGCCCGCATCCACCAGCTGCCCGACATAGGGTGCCAGATGGTTGTGCTGAGCGGCGGCATCGAGGCCGCCTTCTGTTGTCAGTTCTTCCCGGCGCTCGGGGACCAGGCAGCACGCATGCGGCCGGTGCCGCAAGGCAATGGCCAGCATTTCATCCGTAGCCGCCATTTCAAGATTGAGCGGCAAAGTGATCGCACCCATCAGACGATCAATATCACCGTCCGAGATATGACGGCGATCTTCGCGCAGATGCGCAGTGATCCCGTCTGCCCCAGCCTTCGCAGCCATTTCAGCTGCGCGCACAGGGTCCGGGTGCTGGCCGCCCCGAGCATTCCGGATGGTGGCCACGTGATCTATGTTGACGCCAAGGCGCAAGGATGAAGTGCTCATGGTGGGAAATGTGGTGCGCCGCCATGTGGAAGTAAACAGCCAGACGCCGCCAATTGCACCGGGGCCATTCTGCCCCTTGGACCTGTGTCAGGCTTTCAGGTTCCGGCTTCCCGGCTTGATCGCCGGAATCGCGGCAAGTGCATCAGGCAACTCGTCCGGGGCATAACTCGGCACATCCAGTTGTGCCAGCGGGATCATCGGCACGCCCAGATCCGCTTTGCCTCCTGACCGGTCAACAAAACAAGCCGCCGCAACAGGATTTCCGCCAGCTTCGCGGATCGCTGCCAGGCACTCACGCGAGGACAGGCCGGTCGTGACAATATCCTCGACCATCAAAACCCGCGCGCCGGGCGCCAGGACGAAGTTGCGCCGAAACACGAACTTGCCGTCTTCACGCTCCGTGAACATGGACCTCAGCCCCAGCTGACGTGCCATCTCGTACCCCGGGATAATCGCCCCGACCGCCGGCGCGACAACGACATCAATGCCATCACCCAGCTGCGCCCGCACCTTGCCAGCGAGCGCGGCAGCAAGCTTCGCCGTGCGTGCCGGGTCCATAAAGACCTTGTTCTTTTCCAGGTAGGTATCCGAATGCCGTCCGGACGACAGGATGAAGTGACCTTCGAGCAAGGCGCCGGCAGCGCGGAACTCGTCAAGAACCTGGTCGAGGCTGAGGGCTGAATCTGTCATGAAGCGCTCAATAGCAAACCGTGCAGGACCTGCAAATAGCATCCGCTACCCATAGACGCGCTTGGCAGCCGACACGGTCTTCAGGCCACGCAGCGCTGTCAGAAGCCGCTCGAGATGCTTGGCATTCTCCACCCCGATATCGACAACCATTTCATAGAAGTCGGGCTTTCGGTCGGTGGTGATGAGATTTTCGATATTGGCGCCATGCTTGCCGGTCACCGTCGCGACATCCCCCAGCGCACCGGGAGAGTTGGCAAGCGTCAGCACCACACGCGCCGGAAACAGGCGATGATCGTCCGGGTCGATATCCCAGGACATGTCCAGCCAGCGCTCCGGCTGTTCGTCGAACTCGGCAAGTGACGGACTATCGATCCGGAAGACTTCCACACCTTTGCCCGGCTGAGAGATACCAACAATCCGGTCTCCCGGAATGGGCATGGAAATAGGTGACAGGATCACCCCGGTTCCGGGCCCGGCTCCCGTGATGGGCACAGCATCCGGACGCCGGCGCGGCATCTGGCCCTCAGCCCGCGCCTTGCCCGCCGCGGCAGCTACCGGCGCACCTTTCATGCGCGGTCGGCGGGAGCGCTTTTCCGGCTTGAAGTGTTTCATCATCGCCTGAACAACAGCGTCCACGGTCAGGCTGGACCGCCCGAGCTGTTCAAGCAGGTTGTCCAGCGTTGTCGATGGCAGATCGTGCAAGGCCACTTCGAGGGCGGCTTCATCACAAGGCAGTCCCTCTGCCCGCAAGGCGCTCTCAGCCAGCCCACGACCCAGGCGGATGTGTTCATCCCGCTCGGCCCGGCGGCGATGAGCCCTGATTGCCAGCCGCGCTTTGCCGGTCTTCACAATGTCTTCCCACCCGCGCGGCGGCACCTGCTGCTCGGTGGTAATGATCTCGACTTCATCACCATTGTGCAGCTCTGAGCGCAATGGCACGTGCCTGCCGTTCACCTGCGCACCAACACAGCGATCACCAATGTCCGTATGGACCGCATAGGCAAAGTCGATCGGCGTCGCCCCAGTCGGCAAGGCAATCAGACGCCCCTTAGGCGTGAAGCAGAAGACCTGGTCCTGGAACATTTCGAGCTTCGTATGCTCGAGGAACTCCTCAGGTGTTGCCTGGTCAAGCATCTCAACCACCCGGCGCAGCCAGCGGAACGGCGCAACAAGTTCGTCCGAAGCGGCAATATTCTTTTTCGGGCCGTTCTCGACATAGTCCTTGTAGAACCAGTGCGCGGCCACGCCGTACTCGTCCACCTCGTGCATTTCCAGCGTCCGGATCTGCATCTCCACGCGTTCGCGCTCGGGCCCCACCACAGTCGTATGGATCGACCGGTAATTGTTGCCCTTGGGTGTCGAAATGTAATCCTTGAACCGTCCGGGAACCGCCGGCCACGCCGAGTGAAGGACACCAAGGGCCCGGTAACAATCATCAACATTCTCGACGATCACGCGGAAGCCGTAGATGTCCGACAGCTGTTCAAGCGAGATGGACTTGCGCTCCATCTTCCGCCATATCGAATGCGGTTTTTTGGTTCGGCCTGATACCCAGGCCTCGATACCGACAGTTGCCAGCCTGCGGCGGATTTCATCCGCAATGCGCACCACAAGCTCGCGGCTTTTCTCCTGCTTGAGGTCCAGTCGCGATTTAACGGCAGCCCGAGCCTCAGGATAAAGCTCGGCGAAGGACAGGTCCTCGAGCTCGTCACGAAAGTTCTGCATCCCCATGCGCCCGGCAAGCGGCGCATAGATATCCATGGTTTCCTGGGCAATGCGGCGCCGGCTGGAAGGTTTCTTGATGTGCTCAAGGGTGCGCATGTTATGCAGCCGGTCAGCCAGCTTTACCAGCAGCACACGCACATCCTTGGAGATCGCGAGGATCAGTTTACGGAAGTTTTCCGCCTGCTTCGTTTCCTCACTGGTGAGTTCCAGTCGCGTCAGCTTCGTGACGCCATCCACCAATTGGGCAATCTCTTCTCCGAAAAGGCCGGAGATCTCATTGTGGGTGGCATCCGTATCCTCGATCGTGTCGTGCAGCAGCGCGGTCACGATGGTGGCAGGATCAAGCTTGAGGTCCGTCAGGATGCCGGCCACCTCGAGCGGATGCGAGAAATAAGGATCACCCGAGGCACGCTTCTGCGAACCGTGCATCTTCATCGCGTACACATAGGCCCGGTTGAGCAGGCCTTCATCCGCAGTCGGATAATAGGACTTCACGCGCTCAACCAGCTCATACTGGCGGATCATCGGGCGGTTCGGGCGGTCAGCGCCCGCTTTCAACGGATCAGGGAGAATCTCGGGGACCTGAGCAAAAGGCGCATGGCCCTCGCTGGGGGTCACTCCGGACGGTCCGGCACCACTGCCGTTCGTGATGTCGGATGTGGCAGAACCACCGGCGGCTGCAGGATCAGCCACCTCTGCATCAGCTTCTAGCGCGCGGCTCCTGGCCGGCGGCTTGCTGGGCCTAGAGGTCCGGGTATTCCTCATCTTTGCCAGGCTGGCGCTCTGCGGTCTTGTCGCCTGCATCATGCAGGGCGCGCAGCAGATCCTCGTCACTCATTTCACGGCTGCCGAAGCTGTCGCCTGCGGGCACGTCATCGGCGCGCGATTCCGTACCAAGCTGCAGCGGCGCCGCAGACGGGTCCTCGGGCAGATCTTCGTCAGTTTCAGTAAACATCGAATGGCGCTGCAGACCGGCAATCAGATCCTCGCGCAGATCCTCGCAGTCCACCGTTTCTTCAGCGATTTCACGCAGGGCAACAACCGGGTTCTTGTCGTTGTCGCGATCAACCGTCAGGGCCGCCCCGGACGACATCGCACGCGCGCGGCGCGCGGACAGCAGCACCAGCTCAAAGCGGTTCGGCACCTTGTCGATGCAATCTTCAACAGTCACGCGAGCCATGTATCGTCTCCTGCTTGGCGCATGGTCAGGCCCCTGGTGGGAACGGCCTGATAGGGCGTTTCAACCAGCCGGTTCGGCGGAAAACCGCGATTCCTAGCACCGGATGAAACAGACGCAAAAACCCGCACCAGGACGCTCGACCTTCAGGCATCCGGCGGGATCAGCTGATGTCAGACCGAAATACGTAGCCGCTGCACCGCACAAAAGCAAGAAAAACCTAAGCCTACCGGCGGCTTACAGCGACAGCCGGACGCAGCGGGTTGCGGACCTTTCTGGCAGTGCGAGACCGTGCAGGGCTTCTCCCACCGTGGGGCCCGCGCTCCCCCATGGCCGGAATGCCGGGGCAATATCCGCCAATGGTTCCAGCACGAAGGCCCGGAGATGCATCCGCGGGTGCGGCAGCATCACGGCCGGCAGCCCTTCTGTCTCCTGCCAGCTGCCTCTGACCTCTCCAAAACTCAGAAGATCGAGATCAAGCACGCGCGGGCCCCAGCGAAGGCGCCGCCGGCGTCCAAGCACCCACTCAACGTTCAGAAGGTGATCCATGAGCACCTGCGGCGCGTACGGACTTCTGACTTCCCAGACACCATTGAGGAACTTTGGCTGCCGCACACCACCCCAGGGATCGCTTTCATAGAGCTGTGATCCGGCCACGACACAGATGCCCCTCCGGGCCAGCAACAGGCGCGCAGCCTCGAAGGTAGCCCGAGGTGTACCAGCCGGCCCGGACAGGTTGCCACCATAGGCAATAAAAATTCGTTGGTAGGACATTGACTTTGTTTGATCTTTGATCTTTTTCATTCGCCCCCAGTTAGAGATTCATCCCGGCGTGCGGCCTTTGACTGGATGAATCCATTTCAACGGAGAGACTTTTGATCATTCGCCCCACCGAGCGCGTTGCGCTTTTCATCGACGGCGCAAATCTATACTCAGCCACCAAGGCACTTGATTTTGATATTGATTATAAAAAGCTTCGCGCTGAATTCACCTCCAAGGGAACGCTTATCCGCGCCTTTTACTACACGGCCCTCAACGAGGAAGCGGATTACTCGCCCCTGCGCCCGCTGATCGATTGGCTGGACTACAACGGCTACACCATGGTCACCAAACCGACCAAGGAATTCACCGACAGCCAGGGCCGCCGCCGCATCAAGGGCAATATGGACATCGAGATCGCAGTGGACGCCATGGAGATGGCGGAACACATCGACCATATGGTCCTGTTCTCTGGTGACGGCGACTTCCGTTCTCTCGTCGAAGCCGTCCAGCGCAAAGGCGTCCGGGTAACGGTCGTCTCCACCATCAAGTCGCATCCGCCGATGATTGCCGACGAGTTGCGCCGGCAGGCCGACAGCTTCGTTGAATTGCTCACCTTGCAGGATGCCATCGGCCGGAATGCTTCAGCCCGTCAGCAGACGCCCGTCGATGACGACGAAGACGACGATGATGACGAATACTACGACTATGAGGATGACGTGGATGCTGACTATGATCCGGCATGAGTCGCCGATCAGCATCCATCGCCCCTGACATCCCCCCTGCCCCGGAACCACCAGCGGACTGCCCCCACTGTCCGCGCCTTGTTGCGTTCCGGCAGGACAATCAGGCCAAGTTTCCGGACGGGCACAACGGCCCTGTCGTCTCATTTGGAGATGACGGGGCCCGCCTGCTGATCGTGGGCCTTGCTCCCGGATTACAGGGGGCCAACAAGACGGCGCGGCCCTTCACCGGCGATTACGCCGGCGACCTCCTCTATGCGACCATCGAAAAATTCGGCTTCAGCGAGGGTACTTACCAGGCCCGACCAGACGACGGGCTCAAGCTCCGGGGCGCGATGATTTCAAACGCAGTTCGCTGCGTCCCCCCACAGAACAAACCGACCCCGGCAGAAATCAATACGTGCCGCGCCTTCCTCCGGGGACGCATCGATGCACTCCCGTCACTCACCCACATGCTGGCCCTGGGCCGTATCGCCCATGAAAGCGTCCTGCGCATGTATGGCCGAAAGCTCAAGGATCACCCGTTTGCCCACGGCGCGCGTCACGAGCTGGGTGGGGTTACTCTTTTCGACAGCTACCACTGCTCCCGCTACAACACGAATACCGGTCGCCTGACGACCGAGATGTTCGAGGCCGTATTTGCTCAGATTACGGATGATATGAACGCAAGCCGCTGAGGCCTAACCACGCTCACGCATGAGCCTGGCCTTGTCGCGCTGCCAGTCCCGTTTTTTCTGTTCATGGCGCTTGTCATGCGCCTTGCGCCCGCGTGCAACCGCCAGCTCGAGCTTTGCCCGGCCACGGTCATTGAAGTAGATCTTCAGGGGAACGAGCGTCATGCCGTCACGCTGAATAGCGGCGTGCAATTTCGCCAGTTCGCGCGCGTGCACAAGCAGCTTGCGCGGACGGCGTGGCGCATGATTGAACCTGTTGGCTGCTTCGTAGACCGGGATGTAGCTGTTGATGAGGTAGAGCTCGCCATTCTCGATCGACGCATAGCTTTCGCCGATATTAGCGCGCCCTTCGCGCAGCGCCTTTACCTCGGTGCCCTTCAGCTCAATACCTGTCTCGAGCGTATCACCGATCTCATAGGCATGGCGCGCCTTGCGGTTGTCGGCAGCAATCTTGATCTGAGCTGCCGCGCCCTTCTTCTTGTTCGACGGTGCCATGCCTCTGAAATTCCTGATTTTCTCAGCCGTTCAACAGACCGGCTTCGGCGAGCGCTTCACGCACTGTCATGCGGGCCTCTTCTGACGCCGCAACGAGCGGCAGACGAACACTTTCAGCCGACTTGCCAAGCAGGCTTGCAGCGAACTTAACGGGGGCCGGGCTGGTTTCGCAGAACATCGCCGTATGCACATTAATCAGCCGATCCTGGATCTCCAGCGCCTTCGCGTAGTCGCCTTCGAGGCTGGCATTCTGCATCTGCGCACACAGCGCCGGCGCGATGTTGGCCGTTACCGAAATGCACCCCACACCGCCCATTGCATTGAAGGCCAGTGCGGTTGCATCCTCGCCTGAAAGCTGGATGAAGTCTTTGCCGATGGCTGCCCGGGTGAACGCAACGCGCTCCAGCTTTGCCGTTGCATCCTTCACACCAACGATGTTGTCGTGACGCGCGAGCCGGCTCATCGTCTCGACGCTCATGTCGATAACGCTGCGGCCGGGGATGTTGTAGATGTAGAGCGGGATATCCGCGCTGTCGGCAATGGTCATGTAGTGCTGGTAGAGCCCTTCCTGCGACGGCTTGTTGTAATAGGGCGTCACCACGAGAACCGCATTTGCGCCGGTGTACTGGGCATGCTGCGTGAACTTGATTGCCTCGGTGGTCGAGTTGGAGCCGGCACCCGCCATCACCGGAATGCGGCCAGCTGCCTGTTCCACAACAACTTCCACCACACGCATATGTTCCGCGTGGCTCAGCGTCGGGCTTTCGCCGGTGGTGCCGCAGGGCACGATGCCGTGAGTGCCTTCTTCTACGTGCCAGTCCACCAGATCACGCAGCTTTTTCTCATCCACATTCTCCCCGTCAAAAGGAGTGATGAGAGCAACAATAGAGCCTTTGAACATCTGTCTGGTTCCTGGAACAAAATGGTATGCGCGCGGTTATGTCTGCGCTGATAGCACCCTGTGCAAGGTGAAGGCGCGGACATTATGGGAACGCGCCGCGGCCTGCAACGGGAGATCACCTATGCGGTCGTGCCGGAGCAGGCCGCCTTCCATACGCCGCCCACAAATAAACCGTCCCCGCTGCGGAGAGTGCCCCATCACAAAAATGCATCAAGCAGCGGCCACAATCTTAGGTTAAGAATCACCGGCTGGACCGGTCAGCACACCCCACAGAAAAACCGCTCCAGCGCCCCTTGAACCGGGGATTTCCCCCAAACCCACAGGACCACCCATCTTGTATCCGGCGACAGCCCCCCGCCCCCTTTTTCATTCTGCCCTGCGTCGGGCAGCCCTCACGATGACCGCGTGTGCCGTCCTGGCTGCCACGTCGCTCGCTGCGGTGCCTGCCAAGTCTCAGGCCGTCCCATCCGCGCGCCCCGCTAGCCCGGCCATCGATCCAAATGCAACCGTTCCTCTGCCGGGTCTTACGCTCACCTATGCCGACTACTCCTTGATCCAGTCGGCCCTGGCTGACGCTCAGGCTGACCGTTGGACAGAGGCAAATGAAGCTGCCGCACGCATCACGGACCCGGTGGCCACCCGCGTCATTCATTGGCTCCGCCTGCAAGACCGCAACAGCAGCGCAACATATACGGAAATTCTCAGGTTTCTTGGCGACAATCCTGATTGGCCACGCAGGGCACGCCTTGAGCGCCGGGCCGAAGAGGCCATGCTGGAGGAAACGCCGGATGCCGCATCGGTATTGGCCTGGTTTGACCTCAACCCGCCGGTTACCGGCGAAGGCAAGATCCGCTTCGGCGAAGCCCTGATCCAAGCCGGCGAGACCGAACGCGGCCGCGACCTGATCCGTGACGGCTGGATCAGCCACGACTTCGACCGAACGCGGGAAGCCCAGATTGTCCGGCAGCACGGCAACACCCTCCGCCACGAAGATCATGTCGCGCGCCTCGATCGCCTGTTGTGGGACAATGACGCAACCGACGCCCGCCAGATGGCTAGGCTGGTTGGCCAGGAACATGCGGCGCTCGCCGAAGCCCGTATCAGCCTCGTGAAACGCAGCCGCGGAGTGGACGGCGCTATCGCCGCCGTGCCGCCCAGTCTTGTAAACGACCCGGGCCTGCTTCTTGAACGCGCCCGCTGGCGCCGCCGCAACGGGACGCCTGAAACCGCCGTCCCCCTCATTCTCAAGGCACCAACCACAGCCGAAGAGATGAAGCGGCCCGAAGAATTCTGGCGCGAACGGCACCTCCATGCCCGCCGCCTCATCAAGGAAGGCGACTACAGGACCGCCTATGACCTCGTGCGAAATCACGGCATGTCTTCCGGCGTGGCTTTCGCCGAAGGCGAATGGCTGGCAGGCTGGCTCGCCCTGAGGTTTCTCAAAGACCCCACAAGCGCCTATTTCCACTTCCGCACGCTGATGAACAACGTCTCATCGCCCATCAGCAAGGCCCGCGCTGCCTATTGGGCAGGCCGCGCCGCCCAGGTCGACGGCCGCAAGGAGGATGCCGCCTTCTACTACCAGCGTGCCTCGGAGTACGACACGACATATTACGGCCAGCTCGCCCGCCAGTCGCTGATTGGCGGCAACCCGGTCATCCATGTCTCCGGGACGCCCACGTCAGCGCCCCAGAACTTCACATCCTCCTCCGCGGTCGCGGCCATGAAGATGCTCCACGCATTGGGTGAGGAACGGTTGGTGACGTCGTTCTTCTATCACCTGGCCCGCTACTTCGAGGACCCGGCCGACCTGGCCGCCATGGCGGAATGGCTGCGCACTGCTGGTCGGCCCAACCTGTCGGTCCGCACGGCCAAGATTGCCGCCCAGCGCGGTATCGAGCTGCCAGAGCACGCCTATCCCACTAATGCCCTGCCCAATGTGAGTTCCGCCGGTTCTCCGGTCGAGCGCGCGCTGGTGTTCGGCATTTCACGGCAGGAGAGCGAGTTCAACCCGGCAGCCATATCCCGTGCCGGTGCGCGCGGCCTCATGCAGCTTATGCCTGGAACGGCCAAACGCACCGCCAACGCCTATGGCCTGCCTTACGACGGATCCCGCCTCCTGACTGACCCGGCTTACAACGCCCAAATCGGCACCACCCATTTGGGCGACCTCCTGGATGAGTTCGGCGGCTCTTATGTGCTGACGATCGCCGCCTACAATGCCGGCCCCCACCGTGTTGCCGAATGGATCAACACTTACGGTGATCCGCGCACACCGGGCATCGATCCCATCGACTGGGTAGAGCAGATACCGTTCTCGGAAACCCGCAACTATGTACAGCGGGTGCTGGAGAACACACAGGTTTACCGATCACGTCTCGCGGGCAAACCTGTTGACCTGAAACTGGTGGAAGACCTCAACCGCGCCCGCGCAGTCCCTGCCCCTGCGCCTGATGCAGTGCCTGTGCCCAGTACGACACCCGCCGACCCGGCAAGAGACACGAACGAACGCTGATCAAACGGGGCCTATCAGCCCCAACCGCTCGGCCACGCCGAACACGAAGAGCGCGAGACTGGCCAGAACGCCCAGCAGCGGAACAACGAGGGGGACTCGGAACCCGACCGAGCCTCCCTCGACCGCCGCACGCGCATGACGCCGTCGCAAGACCAACAGCGCGATGTTGACCGACGCAAAGACCAGCATAACCGCGAGGCTGGCATAGGACGCAAGCGTCTCGATAGGCAGTAACAGCGCAAACACGAGAATGATTGCCCCCGTGCACAGGATCGAATGATCCGGAGTGCAGGTCCGCTCATTCACATGGGCAAGCCAACGCGGCAGCCGACCCAGATTGGCCATTCCGTAAATCAGCCGCGATGCCATGATCATCTGGATCAGCGCCCCATTGACCACAGCCAGTATCGCAATCGAACTGAGTATGGCCGGATCGCCGCCTCCCACACTGAACACCAAGGCCAGGGGCGCATCGCTCGCTCCCAAAGCTTCCGTCCCTACACTGAGGATCGAAACTACAGTCAGAGTGATGTAGAGCAGCGTGCTGACGACAAGTGTTACCAGAATGGCCATCGGCAAATTCCGGTGCGGTCGCCGCACTTCCTCCGCCATATTGACGATGTCCTCGAAGCCGATGAATGCGAAGAAGGCCAGGACGCTTGAGGAGATCACCGCAAGCCAGACCACACTGTCCAGCCCGGGCCACATGTCAGGAAGGCTCGCAGGAAACTCCGCCAATGAAGGTGCTGCCGCACCGATAACCAGCACCAGGCCACCGACCTCGATCAACGTGGTCACCGCGACAATGCGCATGGACTCCGCAACGCCCCAGAAGGTGATCAGAGCAAGTAATCCGACAATCCCGACAAGGGCCATCCACCCCGGAACGGCAACCAGCTCATTGAGATATCCCACAAATCCAAGGAGCACCGCTGCCGACGATGTAATGCCGGAGAAAGCAACCAACAGGCCCACTGCCGTCGTTGCACCCGCGGTGCCGAAGGCAGCATCGACATAAGTCGCCTCGCCGCCCGCCATGGGGTAGCGCGTCCCAAGCTCTGCATAAGAAAGGGCTGACAACCCGGCAAGAACACCAGCAAGCAGAAAGGCCACCGGTGCTGCCATGCCGGCAACCGCGACCACTTCTCCCACGAGCACGTAAATGCCCGCGCCAATTGTGACGCCCACCCCATAAAGCGACAGGAGATAGGGGCCGATTGCTCTTTTAAGATGAGGATGATGGTCGGTCATGCAGTACCCCCCGGCGACCTGTCAACGCAGCAAATGCAAGCGCCATTGATGTGGAGCCTGCTTCACAGACATGGACAAGTCTAACGGAGGGTCAGCCCGGCGCCATGCGCCAGATCATTACTGCTGGGCAGCAGACACGATCATGCAATCAGCAGCGCTTATGCCCAGCGACGTGCAGGCAGCGGACGCTTGCGGCAGGCTTTCGAACCCGCCAATGCGCAGGCGATGGAACACGCCCCGCGTGCCCAGATCGACCGGCTGCACATAAAGGGTATGCTCCGACAGGGCGGATGCATATTGCTGGTTGGCCTGCTCAAATCCACGCTGAGCGTTTTCTGCAGACGAAAACGAGCCGAGCTGCAAGGCAAAGCCCGGATCTGCCTGAAGCGCCACTGGCGCGATGTCCGAGCGGGCATCCGCCACGGCGGCATTTCGGCCCGGCAAGATGCTCTTGGGGCCCATGGCCGGCACCGGCTGACGGGTGGCGCTCGGCGGAATGGCTGCGGTGATGACCGCATCGCCCTCATCAACAGCAATCACAGCTTCAATGAGCGAAGTCAGCATCTCCCGATCATAGCTCTCAAGACTGTTGGCCGCGATGTCTTCAGCCTTGGCCACAGTCGACATCGACAGGATCAATGCAACAAGAAGCATCGCCGCGAGCACCGTGTTGAGTGCCTCACGGGACGCAACAAGGCGACCGAACCGGATGGTGTGCAACTGGGCGAACATGGGGCCTCTCCCCGATATGGAAGTCTGGCCTGTATGCTCAGCCAACGGGGTAAAGGAAGTGTTGCCGGATTAGAAACATTTCGCAGGCTGCCCCGCCCCTGCACACACCCTGTCCCTGCCATTAAACTGATTGTAAGGTTACGCGGTAAATCCTTTGCCAACCTTCGGTGAGATCTCGACTTCAGGGGAAACCCTCATGCGCGTTCTGGTGACAGCCGCCCTGGCAAGCCTGCTGGCTCTTTCGGGCACAGCCATCTTCGGCTCCGCTCTGTCGGGCCCCGCTCATGCGGCCGCTTCTGCTGTGGTCATCGATGCGCGGAGCGGCAGTGTGCTGCACGCCGACAACGCCGACACGCGCCAAAATGCCCCCGCTCTGCCAAAGCTGATGACCATCTTCCTGATGTTCGAAGCTTTCGAAGCCGGCACCGTCAAACCCGAAACAAACATCTTCGTCTCCGGCACAGCTATCCGCCAGCCTCAGCCGACCCTGGGCCTCAACCACTTTGACACGATCAGTGCGGGTGATGCCCTCAATGCTCTAGTCACGGTCAATGCCAACGATGCGGCCGCTGTACTGGCTGAGTTCCTGGCAGGTTCGGAAGCGCGCTTCGTCGCTCAGATGAACGCCAAGGCCAAGGAGCTCGGCCTTACCCAGACCCGTTTCGCCAATATCTCCGGCGCACCGCACCCACAGCAATTCTCGACGCCGCGTGACATGATCCTGTTTTCCCTTGCCCTGATGCGCACCCATCCTGAGCGCGCCAAGGGACTTGTCGGCACCAGCTTTGCCTGGAAGGGGCGCACCTATCAGGGCCCGCAGAGTTTCCTCAGCGCACTGTCGGGCAACAGTTCCGCCAATCTGGGCGGTACCCAGCCCGCCCCCACGGTCAATCGCGCCAAAAGTACGCGCAGTGGCGACCGTGATGTGATCGCCGTCGTCTGGAACGCAAATTCACCGGAAGATGCAGATCGCATGATCGTGGCATCTCTCACCGCGGCGCAGGCGGGGAAAGCCGTTCCCGCCCCGGCCATCGCAGCTCCCACGCCGGCCGGAGGCACACTCGTAGCGGGCAATTGGGGCATCCAGCTTGGTGCTTTCTCTACCGAAGCTGCTGCCCGAGCACAGCTCACAGCAGCGCTGCAAACAGCACCGGAATTGGCACAGGCCAACCTTGTTGTCTCGCCCCTGTCCCGCCCGTCGGGCACGCTCTATCGCGCCCAATACAAGGGGGTGGATGAAGCAACGGCCCGGCGCATCTGTACCGCCATTAAGGGCGCAGGCGCAGCCTGCATTCCGCTTTCAAGATAAGATCAAGGGATAGAAGGTCAGATCAGGCCGACAGCCTCGGCTGTCAGCTTGGAGCACAGGCCTGATGACAGGGCCGGCACGGACATTTCCAACCGGTTCAAGCTGTCGCTATCCGCATACTGAAATGTCATCGGACAGTCCGGATAAGCACGCAAATGCGCGTCCCCACGATGCAGAACAACCATGTTGTGATGACGCGGATCAGCTTCGAGCCGATCAAGAAGGCCAATCACCGCCATACGTGGGCCCTCGACGAGTTGGATGAACCCGCCCCGGCCGGCAAGTAGAATGCCTGTAATATTGTCGCGAACATTGTTGCGGCGGGCGGCTTGCACCAGGTTAGAGATATCACCCGGGCTGCATGGCCGATCAATATCACTGACATATGCTAGCTGGCAGAGAGCCATTTTCGCCTCGCATCCTGCTGAAGCCGGTTCCCGACAAACCGTTCCAAAAGGATGCGCCCGAATGGTTTCCGAAAGGTAAATTTCCACGCCTCCCGGGGAAAACCGTCCGTCTTCGGAGCAAATAAAATCAGTAGAGGACGTCGCCTATCGGCTTCAGCGGTTCCGGTACATCATCCATCCCAATCATCTGCTTGAGATCGATTTCGATGGTAGTCGACAGAGCCGAGACCGGAACGTCGTGAACGCCGCCTTCAAACGGATCTTCCGTCGAGTCACTCACCTTCTCCATGATGTAGAAAACCCAGGAGATGAGCATGACAAAAGGAACAAGGGCGAACATGTAATCGTCTGCGATCCACCCCACCAGATTGTGCTGGCCGACCTCTTTCTGGAAGGCATCCAGAAATCCGAACGGCAGCAGCACCACGAAGAGCCAGGTAAAGACAGTTCCAAAAAAGGCGATCTGGCGCGGAAACGGCGTCTTGTCGATACGCTCGCACTTGCCCTGACTGTCATAGAAACGACTGATCATGTCAGTCATGGCAACTTCCCGATAGGTATCAAGCTGACCATCCAGAGTGAGATCACGAATCTCCGCTCCCTGGAGTCGAAGAATCTGTGTCGCCGGATTGGTGCACTTCTCAACGATCTCGATTTCTTCACTCTCGAGATAGCGCAGATAGCTTTCCTTGCGCTGATGAAAGTCGTGATGCTCCATATCGCGGCGGTAATCGAAGATGCGGGTTTCCTGCTTCACCTTGAGCCGCGTGGTGATGCGCAGCTGGTAGGCCAGTGCGTTCACCCAGGCGATGTGGCGCCGGATCAAGTCGCGCTGCGCCCCGTGGTCAACCCGCCCGCTCTCGTCATGAACGAGATGGCAGACCATGTTTCCCCAGCTGCGGCTGTCATTGATAATCGCTCCCCAGATCTGACGCGCTTCCCACCAGCGCCCGTAGGACGAGTTGCTCTTGAAGCCGAGATAGAGCGCAACCGCAATGCCGATTGTCGACACCGGCAGAAAGGGAACCGCGAGGAACTCGGCATCCTGGAACTTGAACAGATAGACAATCAGCCCTGACCAAAAACCCACAGCCAGCAGAAAACGCCATGAATCATTGAAGACATGAGAAGCACGGATGTTACGGCGGACATACATGGAGAACCCGCTCCGGATCAGTCAGAAGAAAAATGGTGAACCCGTCTACTCGGCAGCCTTGGAGCCGACGCTTTCCTGAAAGCCCTCGCTCGTGTGAGTGCACAACCCATGCACCACACCGTCGGCAATCGAGTAAACCCACCCATGCACCTGCACCTTGGAGCCGCTGGCCCAAGCATTCCGCATGATGGTGGTATTGGCAACGTTCCGCACCTGCTCAATCACGTTGAGTTCACACAGGCGATCCGTCTTCTCTTCCTCGGTCATCGCCTTCTTGAACTCATCGTCATGCAAACGCGCGACGTCGCGGATATGCACGAGCCAGTTGTCAATGAGACCGTGATTGACGTCCTCCATCGACGCCTTGACGCCGCCGCAGCCATAATGCCCGCACACGATGATGTGTTTCACGCCGAGCACTTCAACCGCATACTGAATAACCGAGAGACAGTTGAGGTCAGACGGCACCACGACATTTGCGATGTTGCGGTGGACGAAGACACCGCCAGGGGGCAGGTCAATGATTTCATTGGCCGGAACCCGGCTGTCCGCGCAACCGATCCAGAGGAACTCAGGCGACTGTTGTTTTGCCAGCGTGCTGAAGAACTCGGGATTGATCTCCTTGATACGCTGCGCCCAAAGGCGGTTGCGCGCAAACAGGTCTTCGATCTGCGTCATGTCTCTGTCAATAATCCGTCATGTCATGTGATGTACGAAACTATATGACCCACCCTGCTGCCGCTTGGCCAGCCCCTATTCATTCACCCCTGCGCTGAACACTTTACGCCCAGCGGACCAGGTCTCCAGCACCCGGATAGAACCAATCTCATCCTCCGGCACCTTGCGGGGGTCTTTTTCAAGGATCACGAAGTCTGCAAGTTTGCCCGGCTCCAGCGAGCCAACCTCATGGTCCGAATGACACTGCCATGCGGCCACGCGCGTGAGGGACAGGATGGCCTCCTCGACCGTGACGCATTCATCGCCATTGAGGCGGTGGTCCGGGGCCTTCCACATCCGGCGGGTCACCGCATTTTCAATGCACCGCAATGGCCCCATCTCTGACACCGGTTCATCCGAGTGCATCGTCCAGGGAATACCAGCCTGCTGAACCGACTTCGCACGCCCAAGCAGGCTCGCCTTCTCAGGCCCGAAAATCTCATCCCGGAATGCCTGCCCCCAATAATGCACATGACCAATGAGAAAACTCGGTGACAGGTTCATCTCCTTGATGCGTGCGATCTGCTCGTCGTGCAGGATCGAGCAATGCTCTATGCGGTGACGCATGTGCCGCGGCGCACCGGCCTCGAACGCGGCCTCGAAGGCATCCAGAGCGTTGTCGATGGCCTGGTCCCCGTTTGCATGGACAACTACTTGCCAGCCTTGCTTGGCCCTTCGCGTCACCTTCTCCTTCAGATCGTCAGCCGCCACATAGGCGAGCCCCCTGTCCTCACGCCCCAGATAGGGTTCACGTTGCAGACCGGTGCGGCCCTGGTTCGAGCCGTCTGAAACGATCTTCCAACCCGTCGCGCGTGCAAAGGCATTGCCGGTTCCAAAGCTGACATTCACATCGCCACTGTCCCAATGGCTCTCCAGTGCATCGAACAACGAGTAGCGCAACCGCGCAGTCATATGTCCGGACTCGGAGAATGCCTTGAAGGCCGCAAGCTCATTGGGGCCCTGGAAGCCTCCGGTCGCCTGATCGCAGAAAGTGGTGATACCCACTTCATTGGCGCGATCACATACGTGCTTGCATGCCGTCGGCACGTCATCAAGCGCCATCGCCGCCAGATTGTGCACCATCACCTGGCTGAATGCCGCGCCGCCCTGCATCACCCCGTTGAGCGATCCGTCCGCGTTCCGCCCAAAGGCTGCGCCATCGGGGTCAGGCGTGGACGCGTCCAGCCCTGCGATGGTCAGTGCCGCGGTATTGCAATACGCAATGTGAAGCGAGGCGTTGAAGATGAAGACGGGAACATCTCCTGTCACCGGGTCCAACATGTCGCGTGTGAGGACATCCGGCCCGTCCTGCAACGATGGATCGAACTGGCGGCCCATAACCCAATTCCCCGGAGCCGCCTGCGACGCCAGCAGACCCATGCGCGCGATGACATCGTCAACACTCCCGCATTCCAGCGCTCCCACATTCTCCATTCTGCTCAACATGGCGATGGGGAAGAAATGCATGTGCGGCTCGATGAAGCCTGGCAGGATCGTGCGGCCGCCAGCGTCAAGGATGGTCGCGGTATCAGGAACTGCCGCCCGTACTTCCTCCAACGTGCCGACCGCAAGAATGCGGTCACCATCAATGGCCATGGCTTCTGCAACAGAAAATCCGGCGTCAGCCGTTATGATGGTGGCATTCGCGAAAACTGTAAGACCAACCGGACGCTTGGGCTCACCCAAGCGTTCACTCGACCAGGCCGCCGGATTGGCAGCTGCTGCCATATGTGGCAGCGAGAGCATCCCCAATTCACCCATGACCGGCGCACAACATGGGCACCCAAAGCGGTCATCCGCCTGCGTATGATCATCGTCACGGCAAGTGCCTTCCGAACAGGCATCGTGACCTGCGTTGTCGCAGCGCCGTGCCTCCGAGATTGTTTCAGCCATTGCCTTGCCCCCTTGATGCTTTTTCTGGTTATGCTCATGCAGGAATGTGCCACGCTTGGGATGGCGTGAGAAACACAAGAACGCAAAAGTTCACCGGGGATTCCACTACATGACCGACACCACCATGTCGTCCGTCCAGCCGCACTGGTCGTCGCGGCTGATGTTCATTTTTGCCGCCTCCGGCTCCGCCGTCGGTCTCGGCAATATCTGGAAGTTTCCCTATATCGTAGGCGAAAACGGTGGCGGCGCGTTCGTGCTGCTCTACCTCGCCTGCCTGATCGGCCTCGGTGCTCCTCTGCTTATTGGTGAGGTCTTTGTTGGGCGCAAAGGCGGTGCCTACCCTGCCAGTGCGTTCATCAAGGTAGCCCTGGCCAAAGGCCGTACACGTGCGTGGGGCGGTCTCGGTGCGCTTGGTGCCACCATCGCGCTGCTAATTCTTGCTTTCTACAGCGTCGTATCCGGCTGGGTGGGGATCTACGCTGCGGACTTCGCAGTCGCCGCCATGGGCGGTGAGGCCGCCCGCTCCGGCGCCGACGCCTTCAGCGCAATGCTGGCTGACCCGGTGGCACAGCTTGTTGCTGTCAGCCTTATTCTTCTCGTCGCGGGCACAGTCATCTACTACGACGTCACAGGCGGTATCCAGGAAGTCATGCGCTATGTGGCGCCCTTCTTCGCTATCCTCCTGGTAGCCATGCTGCTGATGGTTGCCGGCACCACGGGCAAATTCGTGGATGCTTTTGTCTACATGTTCAGGCCTGATTTCTCAGCGCTATCCGCGGCAGCTTTTGGTGAAGCCCTCGGCCATGCCTTCTTCACCCTCAGCGTCGGCATGTGCGGCATGCTGATTTACGGCGCGTATCTGGATGACGGGGCAAACATTCCTCGGCTGGGCTTTGCTGTCGCTGCCCTCGATACCGGCATTGCCATCGCGGCAGCGCTCATCATCTTCCCGATCGTGTTCGCCTTCGATCTCGAGCAGGGCGCGGGCCCCGGCCTTCTGTTCATCGCCCTCCCGAAAGGGTTCACCCTGCTGCCCTATGGCAATCTCTTTGGACTGAGCTTTTTCGTAGCCACCTTCCTGGCAGCCTTTTCCTCCCTCATAGCGCTGCTCATTATCGCCCGCCACTGGATAGAGGAGTCCACCCCCCTCAGCGGCAGCGGGGCAACGCTCCTGACCGTTGGCGTAACCTGGGTCAGCGGCACCATCGTCACACTCTCCCTGAACATGTGGGATCACCTCACCCTGTTCGGATTAGGCCTTCTGGACTTTTTTGATGAGCTGACTTCTGCCTGGCTTCTGCCCGCCAGCGGCCTGGGCATGGCACTCTTCGTTGCACGCGCTGTCGTTCCGGACATGCAGGACGGCCCACTGAAGAGCTATCTCAATATCTGCCTGAGCTACATTGCCCCAATCGGCATCCTGCTGCTGATCGCATCCAAATTCATCGACTTCTAGAGACCCGCAACCAACAGCCAGACGAGGCCGCCGCCCGCAAGGCCATAAACAACACCAACGAGTGTAGTCCGGCGCAGGACATCACCTTCCTTCCCTTCCAACCCGACGGTGGCAGCCCCCGCGATGACATTGTGCGGACAAACCATGTTGCCTATGGCCGCGCCGAAGCATTGAGCTGCCACCATCATCAGGAGCGGCAGCCCCAGAATACCCGCCGTTTCCGCCTGAAAGTCCGTGAACAGAATATTAGATGCCGTTGCGGACCCGGTAACGAAGGTGCCCAGCACACCAATCATTGGCGCAAAGACAGGCCATGACGGCCCCGCCGCTTCGGCAACTAGCATTGCCAGCGCATCCACCATGCCTGCATGGACCATCAGGCGTGCCAAGGCCAGCATGCCCAGCAATGCCAGAACCACTGACATCAGTCGGCGAAGAGCCAGGGATGCACAACGCACCAATCCGTTCCCCCGCTCACCCAGCACTATCCCTCCGACCACAAAGCTCAGGAAGAGCAACGTTCCTGGATGAGAGAGCGGAAGGACCTGTCCGCTAAACTGATCACCCAAATGCCATGACCAGACAACACTGCCCGCAAGAACGCGCACAGGCTCGACCAGTCGCGTGAATAGGATCAGCAAGATTAGAATACCATAGGGCAGAAGGCTGCGTGACAGCTCAAGCCAGCCATGCCCCTCAACGACCACAGTAGCCTTCTCAGCAATCGGGTGAGACAGCCGAACCAATGCCAGAAGACCTGAAAACAGAACACCACCGATCAGTGCGCCCAGAAGTGTGGGCAACTCAGGCCCAACGAAAGCGGCAAGCCCATAGAAAGGTACGATGAAACACAGCACAGCAGCAGGTAATGGCCAGACGCGCGCACGCAACGCTCCGTTCCTGCGACCGCCCGGAACTGCAAGCCAGTAAACAGCCCCTACAAGCACGATACAGAGCACCACATGCAGAAGCGCGGTCTGCGCCGCCAGCACCAACGGCGGCAGGTTGGTGATGCTGACCTGTGCAAATACGGGTGTCCCAATCGCCCCGAACGACACACCTGTCGCGTGACCGATGAGCACGATTGTCACGGCACGAACGGGCGGAAAGCCAAGGCTCACCAGAAGAGGCGCCGCTAACGCAACGGGCGTACCAAACCCGGCAGCACCTTCCAGAAACAGAGCAAAAAACCACGCCACCAGCAGCGCCAGCAGGCGGGGATCGTCTGTGATGCGCCCCAACGCCTGCTTGATGGTGTCGAACGCGTCATGCCGCCTCAGCAACTCGAAAATGCAGAGCGCGGGAAAAATGATCCAGAGGATAGTTGCCGTCGTTGTGCCTGCTTCCAGCACAACTCCGGTAAACCGCATCGCAATTCCTTCTTCCCCTACGCCGAAGCCGAAAACGAAGATCGCTAGCGGCAATGCGATGGCAAGGCCCACAAGGGCAGCCTGTGACGCGGGCCACCCGCGCAGGATCATCAGCACCAGAATGACGGCGATCGGCATAACCGCCGATATCGCGTGCCAGTCCGAACCCATCACCAAAGCTCCGCTGCCGGATTTCCCTGCTATTGAGATTTCGCGGAAAGACGCTTTTTCGCAATGTGATAGGTCAATGCCATCCGGGATATGTGCCGCAGTTCATCCACCGGCAGAGGTTTGCCCGCATCGAAGACAACGGCTCGCGTGCCTTCATATGTCAGCCGGCCGCCGAAAAGGTCACGGCACGTTGCGATGAGGGAGGTCTGGCAGTGCACGTAAAGCCCCACACGCGGCGGCGTCTCACTAGCGACAGCGACCCGCAAAGTGGTCCCGACGCATTTGTTTCGCGGCAGGAAGGCAAGCTGTCCCCATTTACGTGTTTCTTCGAGCCCTCCGGTCTCCGGAAGCAAGGCAGCCTCCTCTCGGATCAGGCCACAAATCACGTCAATTGCGCGCTGGCAGGCCGCACCGTTGCCAGCCGTAGCTTTGCCCTGCTGTCGAACTTTCCCTGCCATCAACCGCCTCCAGCCTCAGATTTTGCCGATGGTATTGGGTCGGGCAACGATACACGGATGACCTCCTGACAAATGGCGTCAAGACAGGCAGACTTGCCGCAAAACAAACAGTGGAGGAACTCTCATGGTCACCGTCACCCCCATCGACGCACCCTGCGGCGCTACCATTACCGGGGTCGATCTGACCCAGCCGCTTTCGTCTGGCGACGTGGAAGCCATCAGAAAAGCTTGGCTGAAGCATTTGGTCCTGGTGTTCCCGGATCAGCCAATGAGTGACGACGACCTCGAGCGCTTTACCCTCTACTTCGGCGAATTCGGCCACGACCCCTTCTTCGACCCCATCGACGACCGCACCAACATCGCAGCCATCCAGCGTAATGCCGATGAAACAACGCCCCTCTTCGCGGAAAACTGGCACACCGATTGGAGCTTCCAGGAAACGCCCCCAATCGGCACCTGCCTGCTCGGTTTGACCATACCTCCCCAGGGGGGCGACACCTTCTTCGCCAACCAGCAATTGGCCTATGAACAGATGCCGGCCCCCCTCAAGGCCGAGGCAGACAGCGCCATCGCCATTCATTCAGCGGAAACCGCTTATGCGCCTGACGGTATGTACGGCCAGGGCAAGGATGAAGAACAGGGCCGCAGCATGCGGATCCGCAGCTCGGACGAAGCGCGCCTGAAGACCAGACACCCAATGGTCCGCCCCCATACCGAAACCGGCAAACCGGCACTCTATTCAACCGTTGGATACATCCAGGGCTTCGAGGGCATGGACAAGACTGCCAGCGATGACCTGCTGCTCCGCATCTATCATCACCAAACTCAGGACCAGTTCGTCTACCGGCACAAGTGGCAGCCCAACATGCTGGTCATGTGGGATAATCGTGCCGTGCTGCACAAGGCGAGCGGCGGCTATGACGGGCATGACCGTCTCTTGCACCGGACAACAATCGCCGAAAGTATTAAGTGATGGCAAAACGTATCGCGTGACCGGCGATAGACAATGTGACGCGTCCTTGTGTATTGCCGTGAGACACCGCTGCCCCGACAATGCAGGCGAACACACATTTTCACCAAATCGGGTACGCCCGCTTGTGACCGCCATGCCAGCCGGCACGGCTTGCTGTCACCCGATACTGATATCTAACGATCACGCCGCCACAACAGTACGAGCCTGAGTAACCGATCATGGATGAAATCACCGGCCCTGAAGCAGACAGCAGCCCGGCGGAAACCATTGCGGCACCTGGCCTTGATGAAACCGCCCTCGATCTTCTGGCTTTGCTTGATCTCGGGGGGCCGGTCGTACTCATCCTGCTGGCCATGTCCGTTTTCGCCTTGGCCATTGTGCTTCTCAAGAGCTGGCAGTTCTGGCGGCTGGGGGTCGGGCGTACCCGCATGGCTGAAAAGGCGGTTACTCTGTTCACTGCCGGAAAGACAGAAGAAGCCCTCGCGGAAGCCAGCCGAATCCGCAGTCCCGTCCAGGATGTGGTCGCCCGAGGCATCAAACGGCTCGCTGATGGTCACTCGCCGGATTTGGCGCGGGCGGATGCAATGGCTCTCGGCTCGGATCTCATTGAGGACATGCGTACATATCTGCGGCCGCTGGAGGTGATTGCCGCCCTGTCACCGCTCCTCGGCCTGTTTGGAACCGTGCTGGGCATGATCGATGCCTTCCGCGCTCTCGAGGCCGCAGGCAACAATGTGGATCCCTCCATCCTGTCCGGCGGCATCTGGGTGGCATTGCTGACAACAGCAGTCGGCATCGGAGTCGCCATGCCTGTCGTCGCCATGCTCAATTGGCTTGAGCGGCGGATCGAGCGGGCAGCCCACTCCATGGACAGTGCACTTAATCGTCTGTTCGTGAGCCCGACGCCTTCAACCCAGCAGCCACAGGCCCGTAATGACACAAGCTTTCCCGCCGCAGCCGCTGGCGAGTAAGCTCGCCCGCCGACGCTCGATCATAAGCCTGACGCCGTTGATCGACGTGGTTTTCATTTTGCTTGTTTTCTTCATGCTGGCATCCAGCCTGCAGCAGTACCGGTCAATCCCGATGGGTGGCCCCGCGGAGACGTCAGGGCAGCCGGTACTGGACGAGTTGGTGGTCATCATCGTGCATCAGGACCATGTCGAAATCGGCGGCGACAGCATGCCGTTGACTTCAGCCTTGAAGCGCCTCGCTCCGGCGCAACAGCAAAGCGCCTCACCGCGTATTCTCCTGCAGCCGGCACCCGGTGTCTCATTCCAGCGCGCCGTAACGGTCCTCGATGAGCTCAACACCATCGCCCGTGCGGATGTCTCACTCGTCAACACAGTGAACTGACCCGGACATCAGCCACGATTATGCAGCCATCCCTCAAACCGCGACATCGCTACCGGCAGAACGAAGACGACCGTGTTCTCCCGCTGGTCAATGTCGTGTTCCTGCTGCTGATCTTTTTCATGATCGCCGGACAGATGGTCCAGCAGGAAGAATTCAACGTGGCTCCGCCCCTTTCCGAGGCCGAGGGCATCGACCGCCTCCGCACAGGCACCATCGAAATCTCAGTTTCAGGTGAAATTGCCTTTGAAGGCACCCGTGTAAGCGACGATGACCTGCGTCGCCTCATCGCCAACAAGGCACAGGAAAAAGCAACCCCTCCCCTGCGGGTGAAAGCGGATGGCGGGGCCGAGGCCGTGCGCGTGATTGAAGTCATGGCCCTCCTGCGTGACGCCGGCATCAAGCGCGTAGAACTTGTTGCGCGCCAGGCACCGCAATGAGCAGCATCACCCGCAAGCACTGGCTGGTTGCAATATGGATTGCCGTAATCGCCCACGCCGGCATCGCGGTCGCGTGGCTGAGTGCAGACCGTCAGGCGCCGTCACGCGACCAGGGAAACGACGGCATTGTGATGGATCTGACGCAAGTTGTAGACGCATTACCGGAGCCGGAGCCAAAAACGGAGCCAGAGCCTGAACCGGAGCCAGAGCCAAAGCCTGAACCGGAGCCGGTACCGCAGAAACAGAAACCCAAGCCAATTGTCAGACCTACGCCGAAGGTGAGCACCCCCGCGCCGGTTCAGGCACCACGTCCGCCGGAGCCCACAAGGAAAGCGGCTGAGAAACCAAAAGCACAGGCACCTGCGGTGGGCGTCCCTAAAAGTCCTCCGCCTCCGGATTACCTTGGTCGACTCCGCTCATGGCTTGAACGTCACAAGGACTATCCCAGAAGCTCGCGGCTACGCCGGGAAGAAGGCGTGGCATATCTGGCCCTGACGATCGACCGCTCCGGCACAATTACCAAGAGCAGCCTCGCAAAGAGTTCAGGCCACCCACGGCTGGATGAAGCGACCCTCGGCATTGCGAATAGAGCGTCACCTGTCCCCGCCCTGCCCGAAGACTATGACGGCGATAGCCTGACTATCGTCGTGCCCATGATCTACAAACTGCAGTAAGCCTCAGCCGGCTTTGGCCAGTGCCTCTGTGCCTTCCACCTCTTCGAAGCCCTCGAAAATCGGGCGGCCAACATAGATGTCCTCATGCCCGCCTGCGCCCTTGTGAGCCTGACGGAAGGCTTCCGATTTGGTCCAGGCCTCAAAGTCGGCCCGCGATGCCCAGACGGTGTGAGACGCGTAGAGCGTGTGCTCATCATCTGCCGGACCACGCAGCAGATGGAAAGCCTTGAAGCCAGGCAATTCCTCCAAGAACGTTTCCCGCTCACGCCAGATCGTCTCGAAATCCTGTTCCCGGCCCGGACGGATCTTGAACCTGTTCATAGCCACAAACATCAGCGCACTCCCTCAACGCTCGCCACGAGGCGGCGAATTCCAACAATCAATGCTACTCGGCATCACCCGAAACCTAGATACGAATGATTATCGATTACACCAACAGGGGCCGATGAAAAAGAGCCCGTGGCGCACCACAGCCGCGCACAGACACGCTGGGACAAGCGTGTGGAGCCTCAAGTAGAATTTTGGAAGGTGGTGGCGGAGAGGAAGGGATTCGAACCCTCGATACGCTTTTGACGTATACTCCCTTAGCAGGGGAGCGCCTTCGACCACTCGGCCACCTCTCCGCCGCCGGGGATACGCGGGAAATCCTGCGATTTCAACCCACAAATGCAGTTATCCCCAATTGATCCGCCGCGGCACACCGTCCTGCCGGTTTCAGCCTTTCCCCGCACCCTGTGCATACTCGTCACGTGCAGCTCGATTCGGCATGCACCTTCAACGAGCACCAGGGGGAGACCACCATGCTCAAGGAATTTCGGGAGTTCATTTCCCGCGGTAACGTGATTGATTTAGCCGTGGGTATCGTGATCGGCAGTGCATTCACTGCAATCGTGAAATCGCTCGTCAATGACGTCGTGATGCCGCCTATAGGCCTCATTCTGGCGGGGGTCGATTTCTCAAACCTCTTCGTCCCACTCGACGGCAAGACATACGAGTCCCTCGCCTCGGCCACGGAAGCAGGGGCGGCGACACTGAATTACGGGCTCTTTATCAATGCGGTCATCTCCTTCCTGATTGTCGCTTTCGTCGTGTTCCTGATCGTAAAGTCGATCAACAAAATGAAACGGAAGGAAGAAGAAAAGCCCGCCGAGCTGGCTGCGCCGCCTCGCAGCGAGGTGCTGCTTGAAGAAATCCGGGATCTTCTGAAAACACAGCGAAGCTAGCTAGCGAACCAAGGCAAGCAGGGGTGGTGCCCTTCGCCCGCCTGAGCGCAAAAAAAAGGCGGGACCCAAAATACGCAAGGGTCCCGCCACAGGTGTTGAGGAATGCTGCCTGATCAGAACGAGTAGGAGGCGTTCACCGACAGGAAGTCTTTATCGTTGAGCTGGTTGTACTCGCGGGCACCGAAGTTGTTGGTGTAAGCCACACCAACCTGCCAGGTGTCCTCGAGGTCCGCGTTCACGCGAAGCGTCAGGGCCTTTTTGTGCTCCAGGAAGCCCGGGCCAATCGGACCGGCGGAGTTGCCCTTTACATCATGACCAAACTGGATCGACGGAGAGACGGTCCAGGAGGTGTTGAACGCGTTGTTGTACTGGGCGATCGCCACGAGGCGGTAACCCCAGGAGAAATCGTCCGCGTAGTTGGTGAAGCCCACGCCCTGGCCAAGGATCGAGTCGGCCAGCGCCACGTCATGGCCGGCACCCGAACGGGCAGCGCCGAGACGGGAATTGTCACCAAGATCCGGCAGGTACTGTGCACCCACATTGCTGAGGAAAATGATCGTATCAGCCTCGATGAACGAGGTGATCGGATCAGATGACGGGAAGGTGCTGGTGGTCTGCAGCTGCGCCGTCATTGCGCCGTACTCGTCATAGCCACGGATTTCCTGGCCACCATTGGTCACCAGCGTACCGAAGCTGCGCACGATCGTATTGTCCGGCAGTGTGCCGTCCGGAAGGCCCGCGGCATAGTCATCGAGAGCATTCTTCTCGACGTCATTTGCGTTGATTTCCGGATCAGCGAGCTGGAACGGCATGTTCGGGGTGTAGGACACCTCACCGGCCAGAGCCGTACCGCCGAGCACATTCACCAGCGTATTGAAGCTCATGCCCCAGGACTCGATGTCCTCGACATAAACCGCATAGCTCTCCTTCGTCAGGGCACTCGCACCAACGCTGGCCGTCAGGATCGACGAAGACAGACCAAGCGCCTGACCGTTGGCAGGATTGGCACAATTGGCAAAGGTGTTTGCTTGCGCGATCAGACCGAGCAGCGCACCACAGAACTGGCTGGCGGAAGAAACATTCACGCCATTGAGACCCGGGTTGCCGGTGACCGCACCCAGGTTCAGCGTATCCGCAGCGGCCGTGAAGGTCGCGATCGGCAGCTTGGAGTGGTAGCGGTTAAAGTAGAAGGCAAGCTCGGTGCCGTCATTCAGCCAGTCAGCATAGTAACGCAGAGCCACACCGAACTGGCCCTGGTCGTCCGCATCCCGGTCAAAGGTACGAGGCACGGTGACGGGGTTCGGGAACTCGCCGGTCAGCTGAACATAGGCGCCGCCATCGCAGTAGCCATCATGGCCCGCGAAGAAAGTGCCGCACGGATCGAGATCGGACTTCTCGAAACCGAAGACGTAGAAGCCTTCCAGGCTCAGGTCATAAGGCAGACCGAGAGAGGCATAGACCGACGGCTGCGGCTTCAGGGCTTCCTTCACTTCAGAGCCCGGCGTGCGAAGCGCTGCCACGTCCACCGGAAGGTAAGCATTGACACCACCGGGGATGAAGAGGCTCTCACCCCAGTTGACCACCTGGTTGCCGACGCGAAGCGACACGGGCACGGAGCCGGCATCAAAATTCGCGTAAACGAAGGCATCCAGGATTTCCGCGTCGGACCGTGCCGCATCGCGGGCATCGTCACCACGCGCCGAGTCCTTGAGCGGACGGCGGCCGAAGCGGGTGTTGGTCTTGCCGAGCTGATTATCAGCCCAGAAATCGAAGAAAGCCGTGCCACGCACGAACGCGCCCATGTTGCGCCAGGAGATGTCGGCTTCAGCGGTCACCTTGGCGACGCGGGAGATCGTCTGCCCGCCTTCGGTGTTGATGTTGCCGTCATCGTTGTTGACGCTGTTGGTCACACCGAGGCTGTTGGCGCAACCACCATTCGGCGCTGAAATATATTCACAGTCCTGACCACTGACGCGGAAGCTGGTACCCAGCGAAAACGTCGTGGACGTGGAAACCGATACATCGCCAACCTCGAAGTTGGCGGCCTGTGCGATCCCTGGCGCGGCCACCATGGCGGCCCCCAGGATCCAGGCACTGACGCGGCGCGTCGGGATGCCCCTGCCCCTCAGTGTCATCTTAACTCCCTCCATCCCGGCCCTGTGTCGGGTCCGGTACGCTCTAGATGTCGCGACGGCTGGTACGCAGCCTGACGCATAACTTTACTTATGTCAGAACGTTCAATTGATACTGAACACACAGGGCGTACGGAATTAAAAAGATGACGTCAACGTCATTCTGAGTGAGTTCCGGCGGAAAACTTAGGAGTTGTGGCGATAAGGTTGCACACGTAAACTGTCGTTTCGGTTTGAGCTGAAAGTATCAAACGATCAAAACAGCCTGCCGACACCAAAAAAAGACGACCAAGACGACATATTACGATTCGAGGGGAGCGAATTGTGACATCCGATAAGGAGAACGCGGCGGAGGAATTCGTCGAAGTGATGGGACTCGTCCTGCAGGGGGATGGCCTTTCACGCACAGCAGGTAGAATCATGGCGATGCTGGTCCTGATGGACCGCCCCGCCGGCCTGGATGAAATCGCCGACTATCTACAGGTGAGCCGCTCCGGCGTCTCGACCAACACGCGCGAACTTGAGCGCATGGGCGTCATCCGGCGCACCACCCGCCCCGGCGACCGGCAATACTATTTTGAGATGGTGAATGACTCGCTGAGCCCTCTGCTCACACGTCACCTTGAGCGCATGTCCCGAGCCGTTGACACCATCCGCCGGGCTGCATCCGCGCTGCCGGAGAATTGGGGCAAGGCCCATGAGAGGCTGGACCGTCTGGATCGTTTCTATTCGTTCGCCATCGACAAGACCGAATACCTGATCAAGGAATTCGAACTGTCGGAGCAGGAAGACGACGCGGCCGAGGACGCGACGCCCCCTCTTCCGGAGGCAGCTGACGGACGCTAGTCCCTCAGCTGCCTTTTCCCGGATTGTAGCAAACCGCCACGTTGCTCACGCACGTTGATACTGGTTGCCGGCGCCCTAGCGCGGACGGATGAGCCCTTCCTGCGTCACCGATGCAATGAGGGTCCCATCGCGGGTGAAGATGTTGCCGCGATTAAACCCGCGTGCGAACGAGGCTGACGGCGCGTCCTGGGCATACAGCATCCACTCATCCGCCTTGAACGGCCGGTGGAACCACATGGCGTGGTCCAGCGATGCAGACTGGACCTTGCCGTCCATCCACGTCACGCCATGCGGGTTGATGCACGTATCCAGCAAGGTCATGTCCGACGCGTAAGCAAGCACGCATTGGTTCAGCGCGACGTTGTCCGTCATCGGCGACACAGCGCGGAACCAGACATGGCTGATGGGGTCCCGCTTCTCGGCATCAAAGTAGCTGGGCGGCTCTACAAAGCGCAGTTCAATCGGCCGCGGCCGCAGGAAGCGGTCCCGCATGCTCTTGGGCACTCGGTCTACCACGGCTTCACGCATGGATAGTTCGGTCGGCAGGTCCTCCGGACCCGGAACGTCCGGCATGGGAAACTGATGATCGAACCCTTCTTCCCTCACCTGGAAGGAGGCCGCCATATTGAAGATCTGCTTGCCGTGCTGAATGGCAATGACACGCCGCGTGGTGAAGCTGCGGCCATCGCGCGATCGATCCACCTCATAGACGATGGGAACCTTGGGATCGCCCGGCCGGATGAAGTAGGCATGCAACGAATGGCAATGCCGGTCTTCCTCAACGGTACGCTGAGCAGCCACCAGGGCCTGGCCAATCACCTGTCCCCCGAACACACGCTGCCAGGAATCCGCCGGGCTCTGCCCGCGGAAGAGATTGACCTCGATGGGCTCGAGATCGAGCAGGTTGAGTAGGTCTTCGACCTGATCCGGCATGGTGGTCCTCGTCGGCTGTGTCAAACAACGACGCAGGCGCGCACGCACCCGTGCCGCACCTGCGAGCGTCGTTCTCTTGCCCCAGCCGCGCGGGATCGGTCAACAGACGATCCACGACCGCAGCCATGCAGCATGAATGCACTGGAAAAGGGAAAAACGCGAGGATGCGGTCCAAACACCGGCCCCGGAAGGCCACCGTTCCGCAATTCCCCCGCAATGGCACGATTACGCCGCGCCGGTCAGGCACGTCAGGCGTGGCAGGCCATCCATTCACGGGCCTGCCGCTGAGCCTCGGCGATCTCCGCCGGGGACATCATGTTCGCCAGTTCCTTGCGCTGCGCCTTGGCTTCCACCGAACCGCGCATGGCAGCCAGATTGAACCATTTATGCGCCGTTACAAAATCCGGCTCTACACCCTTGCCCACAGAAAAAATGAGCCCGAGATTATAAAGCGCTCCGCTAGTGCCTTTCTCGGCAGCCAGTTCAAACCGCTTCAGGTCGTCCAGTTCCACACGGGCCATAGGTCCCTCCTACCGTCGCCCTTGAACCAAACAAGGCCCCGCAGCCCATTCTGAGCCTGGAACCGCAGCGCCCCTGCGCTGCCCACACCACTTCTGTGGCATGCTTGCAAGGCGATGCTGCCCAGCGCGTCTAAACAATAAGTTAAATGACTAAAATGCGATTCAAACTGCGGGTCTTTTTGGGACTGGGTGTGTTTTTGCCACACTGCTGATCTGCCATTTCGCGCTCCCTCCCTTCACATTCTCCATGGTAAAATGAAGTGCATGTGAATTGTGCGCATGTCGCCGCCCCCCATCTGAAAGCGGCAGTTTCAACTGGTACTCCAGGTGCCTCATGACCGTCGTCGGCCCAGTCGCGGACCGATCTGAACTCATCCTCGGGCGCATAAAAGCCCGCCGCTGGCAGATCGCCTTCACCTATTTCCTCACCCTGCTCGAAAACGGCTTCACGCTCGTTTATCCATGGGCAATTGGTCTGGCCATCAATGGCCTGATTACCGATGCCCACGAGATGATCGCCCCGCTCGTGGTGATCTGGATCACCCACATAGCTGTTGGCGGCCTCCGGCAGGTCTACGACACGAACCTGTTTTCCCGCCTATATGCGAGCATCGCCTCCGACATCGTGATGGTGCAGAAGGCCCAGGGCGAGGAAGTCAGCGAAATCTCCGCCCGCGTAGATATGGCCTACGAAATCGCGGACTTCATGGAAGAAGACGTGCCGCGGATCATGGCCGCAATGGCGGGTCTTCTCGGCGGCGTCGCCATGCTGTTCTTCTATGACCTTGTGGCAGGCGCCATCATGGCCTTTCTGCTGGTGCCTGTTGGCATCATAAACGCCGTCATGGGCAGCAAGGCTCTTCGCTTCAGCCGCAACTTCAATAACGAATTCGAACGTCAGGTGGACATCATTGACGAAGGACGGCGCCGGCCCGTTCTGCTGCATTTCGGGCGGCTAGCCCAATGGCGCATCCGGTTGTCAAACGCGGATGCCGCCAGCTGGACGCTGGCGGAAGGCCTGGCCCTTATTGCGACCGTCCTCGTCCTGTTTCAGGTCGCCTCTCAGCCTGGCGTGCTGGCCGGCACCATTTTCGCCAGCATCGCTTATGTACTGCGCGTCATCGAAAGCATGGATGAGATCCCGGGTACCGTGCAGAACGTCATGCACCTGATCGATATACGAAGCCGCATCAGCAATGCCGACAAGGCAGACTGATCACACTTCAGGTACCGCCATACCCTTGGCAACCGCCGGGCGCGCCTTCAGAGCGTCGATCCAGCGCACGCAATTGGCCGCGTCCCCAACCATGTCGGGTTTCGCATTGCGGATTGCCTCAAAGCCTGCCGAGACCCAGGGATAAATGGCCATGTCGGCGATGGAGTATTCCCCGGCCACAAACTCACGTTCCGCGAGTTGATCATCCAAGAGCCTGATCAGCCGCGCGCTCTCTTCGAGGTAACGGTTGATTGCGTAGGGAATCTGTTCAGGTGCCGAATTGATGAAGTGGCTGGCCTGCCCCATCATCGGCCCCACGCCACTCATTTGCCACATAAGCCATTCCAGAACCTTTGCCCGCGCAGCGCCGCTTGCAGGCAGAAATTGACCGGTCTTCTCCGCCAGATAGATCAGGATCGCACCGGATTCGAACACGGAGACCGGCCCGCCTTCCGCATCCTGATCAATAATGGCCGGGATGCGGTTATTGGGACTGATAAGGAGGAACTCCGGCTTGAATTGCTCCTGCATCTGGAGATTGACCGGATGGGCTGCGTAATCAAGCCCGGTTTCCTCCAGCATGATGGACACCTTGCGCCCATTCGGTGTCGTCCACGTATAAAGATCGATCATCGACCCCAAACCCTGTCTATCGCTCATGAAAAACCCCGCAGCGCGTGCTGCGGGGTTCATATGGTCGCGGTGCCGTATCCACTCAATCCGTCTTCACCAGAATTTCAATGAACTGGTGGTGATGCACGTCATCATCAATGCTGGGAATGACCCTGTAACTTCCCGGCGCAAGGGTGAGGCCTACAGCTTCCTGACTGTCCTCATACTCGACGACTTCTGCACCCGACGCATCATAGAGAGTAAACCCGTAGTCACCGCCAATGACGGCAAAGACGGTGCCCTGGCCCTCGACCTTCGTCATAGGCGCCTTGATCAGTGGTTCGATGCGCTCATGGTCATCATGAAGGCCCTTTATCTTCGCAATTCCGGCCTGAGCGGGCCCCGCAAGCAGCAGAGCCGCCACAACACCACCAACAAGACTACGCATGGCACTTCTCCGATAATCCGCGGGGCCGAGACAGATTTCTTGCGGACAATATAGCATGCCGGACCTTGCGGCCCTAAAGAGGCCAGCCGATCATCCGCCGAGCTTCTTGGCCAGGATTTCGTTGACCATGGCCGGGTTAGCCTTGCCCTGGCTGGCTTTCATTACCTGGCCGACAAACCAGCCGGCTAGCTTGGGCTTCTCCTTCGCCTCCGCCACCTTGTCAGGATTGGCCGCAAGAATCTCGTCAACGATTGCCTCGATAGCGCCCGTGTCGGTCACCTGCTTGAGACCCTTGTCTTCGACGATCTTGCCGGGCGCATCGCCCGTTTCCAGCATGATCTCAAACACATCCTTGGCGATGCGGCCGGAAATCGTGTTGTCAGAGATGAGGTCGATGAGTTCGCCCAGCTGCTCAGCAGACACAGGGCTCTCGTCAATATCCTTGCCTAGCTTGTTGAGCGCCCCGAAGAGTTCGCTGGTCACCCAGTTGGCAGCAACACGCGCATCGCGGCCCTCCGCCACCTGTTCGAAGAAATCGGAAGAGGCCTTGTCCCCGGCTAGCACGCCGGCGTCATAGGGCTTGAGCCCGAACTGCTCAACGAAGCGTGCCTTCTTCTGGTCCGGCATTTCCGGCAGAGTTGCGCGGATGCTGTCAATAAACTCATCTGTCAGTTCAAGCGGCAATAAATCCGGATCCGGGAAGTAGCGATAATCATGCGCCTCTTCTTTCGAGCGCATGGACCTGGTCTGCCCGGTCTTCGGGTCAAACAGCCGCGTCTCCTGCAGGACCTCACCGCCATCTTCGATCAGGTCAATCTGGCGGCCGACTTCATACTCGACAGCCTGACCGACAAAACGGAACGAGTTGACGTTCTTGATCTCACAGCGCGTCCCAAGCTCACCGCCCGGTCGCCGCACAGAGACGTTGATGTCCCCACGCATGGAGCCCTGCTCCATGTTGCCGTCACATGTGCCCAGATAGCGCACAATCGTCCGCAGCTTCTTGAGGAAGGCCTGCGCTTCCTCCGCGGACCGCATGTCGGGCTTTGACACGATTTCCATCAGCGCCACCCCGGACCGGTTGAGGTCCACAAACGACAATGCCGGGTCCTGATCATGCAGGCTCTTGCCCGCATCCTGCTCCAGATGCAGCCGCTCGATGCCGACAGTGCGTTGTACACCTTCCGCCAGGTCGAGCACGATTTCGCCCTCGCCGACAATCGGCAGTTCGAACTGGGAAATCTGATAACCCTGCGGCAAATCCGGATAGAAATAGTTCTTCCGGGCAAAGACGGACCGCTTGTTGATCTTGGAGTTCAACCCAAGTCCGGTCCGCACCGCTTGCTCAACACAATACTCATTTAGCACCGGCAGCATGCCCGGCATGGCGGCATCGACAAGGCTCACTTGCGTATTGGCATCAGCGCCAAACTCGGTCGCCGCACCCGAGAACAGCTTTGACTTGGACGCCACCTGCGCATGGCATTCGATGCCGATGATGACTTCCCACGGGCCCGTTGCGCCCTCGACAAGCTTGGATTCTGCTTCCGCCATTAGGCCCTCCACCATGGGCTGGGCTTATGCTCAAAGCCCGCGGCCTGCTCCAGCGCATAGGCGCCGCGCAGTACTGTTTCTTCATCAAAGGCTCTGCCAATCAGCTGCAAGCCAAGCGGCAACCCATTCGCCGACAGACCGGCCGGCACCGATATGCCCGGCAACCCGGCTAGGCTCGCCGGCACCGTGAACACGTCATTGAGATACATGCTCAGCGGGTCGTCCGTTTTGGCACCGATGCCGAAAGCGGGTTCAGGCGACGTCGGGGTCAGGATCAGGTCCACATCCTCGAATGCGGCCTTGAAGTCCTGGGCAATCAGTGTGCGGACCTTTTGCGCTTTGAGGTAGTAGGCATCGTAGTAGCCTGCCGACAGCACATAGGTTCCGATGAGAATGCGGCGCTTCACTTCCGCGCCGAAACCCGCCGCGCGGGTCTTCTCATACATATCGGTAATGTCATCACCCGGCACTCGCAATCCGTAGCGCACACCGTCATAGCGCGCCAGGTTGGACGAAGCTTCCGCCGGAGCCACGATGTAATAGGTCGGCAGCGCGTTCTTGGTCTGCTTCAGGCTAACGGTCTTGATCTCCGCCCCCTGCGCCTTCAGCCAATCCACGCCCTGCTGCCAGAGATCTTCAATCTCCTTTGGCATGCCGTCGACACGGTATTCCTCGGGGACACCGATCTTGAGCCCCTTCACGCCCCCATCCAGCGCCGCCTCGTAATTCGGCACAGGCGTATTGATGGAGGTGGAATCCTTTGCGTCATGCCCTGCCATAGCACCGAGCATGATGGCGGCATCACGAACCGTACGGGTCATGGGACCTGCCTGGTCCAGAGACGACGCGAAGGCGATGATGCCCCAGCGCGAGCAGCGGCCATAGGTCGGCTTGAGACCAACCGTACCGGTCAGCGCGCCCGGCTGACGGATCGATCCGCCGGTATCCGTGCCCGTTGCAGCCGCACACAGATGCGCCGCCACAGCCGCGGCCGATCCGCCAGACGATCCGCCCGGCACCAGTGCATCCTCAGAGCCATCCGCACGCCAGGGATTGCGCACATCACCGTAATAGGACGTCTCGTTCGACGACCCCATGGCAAATTCATCAAGGTTGGTTTTGCCCAGCATCACCGCACCCTGCTGCCAGAGACTGCCGGTGACCGTGCTTTCATACGGCGGGGTGAACCCATCCAGAATGTGGCTGGCTGCCGTCGTCTGAACCCCCTCGGTGCAGAACAGATCCTTGATAGCAAGCGGAATGCCTTCGAGCGCGCCCGCCTCACCGGCCTTGCGCCGGGCATCGCTTTCCTTCGCCATCTCGATGGCCTTGCCCGGCAGTACCGTGATGTAGGCGTTGAGAACCTTGGCGGCATCAATGGCTTCGAGATAGGCCGCGGTCAGCTCTTCGGACGTAAACTCGCCCTTGGCCAGCGCATCACGGGCAGCGGCAATATCGAGTGTCGTCAGCTCGCTCATCACTCCACCACCTTCGGCACGGTGAAATGCCCTTCGCGTGCGTCCGGTGCATTCTTCAGCACTTCGGCTTCCTTGTTACCGTCAGTCACCTCATCGGTCCGCAGCGGCGCTGTGATATCGGCCACGGACGTCATCGGCATCACGCCGTCCGTGTCGACCTCGCCCAGCTGTTCGACCCAATCCAGTATCTGGTTCAATTCGCCCACCAGAGGGGGCACTTCCTCGTCCGTGATGGCGATCCGCGCGAGCGTGGCGATCCGCCGGACAGTAGCCGCATCGACTGACATGAAACCTGCTATCCAACTTCTCAGGCTGGCCGGAACTGTCTTCCGGAGAAGACGTCACCGACTCGCCTTTTGGGGTCCTGAAAGGGAGTAAGAGTGGCGCGGACCATAGCCGTAACGTACAAGACCCTTCAACCTTAACCAGAAGCCTAACGGCACAGGGAATTCACAAGCGTGACAGCGCCCGTTTCGCCCAAATCCCCCACCGAAGCCGCTGAGGAGTTTGCTGCTGCCCTTCCTCCGCGCGGGGGACTGCTTGGCCTCGACCTCGGCACCAAGACCATCGGTATCGCCACCAGTGACCCTGACCGGCGGATCGCGTCGCCAGTTACCACGCTCAAACGCGGCAAATTTTCAGCCAATCTTGTTGAGTTGAAAGCCCTCATGGCGGAAAGGGCCACGGCGGGCCTCGTGCTTGGCTTGCCCATCAACATGGACGGCACGTCCGGCCCCAGGGCCCAATCCAGCCGCACATTTGCCCGCAATCTGGCTCGGGAATTGGATGTGCCGATCCTGCTGTGGGACGAGAGGCTTTCGACAGCAGCAATGGAGCGCGAATTGATCAGCCTCGACACCTCTCGCCGCCGGCGAGCTGAGGTTATCGACGAAATGGCGGCAAACTTCATCCTGCAGGGCGCACTGGATCGTCTGCAAGCACTCGCTAGCTGAGCCGCCGCAAGGCAAACACCACCCGCGCCCGTGCGGCTTTCCGGCTGTCCGGCAGGATAAAGTCCACTTCCGTGTGAAGCAGCGATGACGACTTGTTGCTGACGCGGCCTTCGAGAATGAGCGGACCGTCACCAATGGGACGGAAATAGTCCAGCTCGAGGCTGGTAGTCCGCATCATCTCGTCATTCGAGAGCACCGTCATCGCACCAAATGTCCCGACCTGGTCGGCCAAAACTCCGTAGTAGCCGCCGAACAGAAAGCCTTCGGGATTGAGCAGTTCCGGGTCGAGCGGCCATTTCTTGCGAACGAAACCCGGTTCCCATTCCGCCAGTGCGCCCAGGGACAACCGGTGCACCACAGGCGGGAGCAAGGCCTTCCCACCGGTCAGATCCGTAAGGCGCTGCCGCCAATGGGTATCGCCCACGCCAGCATCAGAGGCGCCGGAGTGACTCGTAGTCCCCATGGAATTCTCCTATTAGAGGAAATCAGACGCCCACTCCGGCGTGGAAACACGGCCAGAATAGGACCTGCCGGCCGGCGGGACATCCAAGGCCAGGTAAAGGCGGTGCCATGCTTCCCATTATCTATGCCCTGATCCCTGTCTTTCTGGTCATCGCCCTGGGTGCCTGCGCTCGCCGGATCGGATTTCCCGGCGAGGAATTCTGGCCGCCCCTGGACCGGGTCACTTACTTCATTCTGTTCCCTGCCCTGCTGGTTCATTCGCTTGTCGCCGCCGATTTCGAGAACCTGCCCGTCCCCAACATGGCAACAGCCTTGTTTGCCGGGTTGATCACCATGTCGCTGGTCATGATGGCGCTAAGGCCCCTCATCGCCGGACCCATGGGTCAGTCGGGCCCGGCCTTCACCAGCATGTTTCAAGGGGCTACACGCTGGAACAGCTTTGTTGCCCTCGCAGCAAGCTTCGCCCTGTTTGGAAATGAGGGCCTTGCGCTGGCCGCCGTCGGCATTGGCGTACTCGTGCCCACGGTCAATGTGCTCTGTGTCTTCATCCTGATGCGCTACGCCGGTGACGAGCCGGCCCGGCTGATGGCACTGGGCAAGCTACTCATCCGCAATCCCCTGGTGATCGCCTGCGCCGTCGGCATCTTCCTAAATGCTTCAGGCATTGGCTTGTGGGAGCCTGTGCTGGCAGCGGTGGACATTCTGGGTCGCGCCGCCCTTGCGCTCGGCCTGCTGGCCGTCGGCGCGGGGCTGGACCTGTCCCAGTTCACAGCCCAGCGCGGCCCAATCATCTTAACCACTGCCCTGAGACTTCTGGCCATGCCTTTGTTCATGGCCGGCTGGTGCTGGGTCTTCGATGTGGAAGGCATTGCCCGCATGGTGGCGATCATTTGCGGCGCGGTGCCCGGGGCAACCGCATCTTACGTCCTGGCCCGCCAGCTGGGCGGTGACGCCCCCCTGATGGCCAGCCTGATCACCGCCTCAACCATCTGCGCGATGGCCACGATGCCAGCCATGATCTGGCTGCTTAACTAGCTTGCCGCGAGCCTGCCCAATCCCTATAAACTCCGGCTTTAATGACCGCGCCCCAGACCTCCGCCAAGACGCAGCCCGACGGTGCTGCAACGCCCCTTTTTCCCCACCGGCATTTGCTGGGGATCCAGGGCCTAACCCCTATTGATATCAACGCGTTGCTGGACCTCGCCGACGAATATGTCGAGCAGAACCGGCAAGTCGACAAGAAGTCCGCAGTTCTGCGGGGCCGAACCCAGATCAACCTCTTCTTTGAGGCATCAACCCGGACCCAGAGCTCCTTCGAACTTGCCGGCAAGCGGCTCGGCGCGGATGTCATGAACATGTCGGTCTCGACCTCCGCCATCAAAAAGGGCGAGTCGCTCATCGACACCGCGGTCACATTGAACGCCATGCGGCCGGACCTGCTGGTCGTTCGCCACCCTGACTCCGGTGCTGTTGCCCTTCTGTCTCAGAAAGTGGATTGCGGCGTCGTCAATGCTGGTGACGGCACCCACGAACACCCGACACAGGCGCTGCTGGATGCCCTGACGATCCGTCGCCGCCTCGGCAGAATTGAAGGCCTGCGCGTCGCCATCTGCGGCGACATCCTGCACAGCCGCGTGGCCAGGTCGAATATTCACCTGTTGCTGGCAATGGGAGCGAGTGTCCGTGTCATCGCGCCACCCACCCTGATGCCGATCGGCATTGAAACCATGGGTGCCCAGGCCTTCACCTCCATGAAAGAGGGCCTGGACGGCTGCGACGTGGTGATGATGCTCCGCATCCAGATGGAACGCATGTCCGGATCCTTCATTCCCTCGACCCGGGAATATTTCCGCTATTACGGCCTCGACTACGAAAAGCTGGCCTATGCCAAACCTGATGCGCTGGTCATGCATCCCGGCCCAATGAACCGAGGTGTCGAGATTGACAGCCTCGTGGCCGATGACGTCGACCGCAGCCTCATCCGCGATCAGGTAGAGATGGGCGTGTCAGTCCGCATGGCCGTGCTCGACGCCCTCTCCCGCCATCTGCCCAACCAATAGAGCCACATGTCCACAGCCTACATAAATGCCCGCATCGTCGACCCCGCCTCAGGCCTCGACGTACATGGCGCGGTGCTGGTTGAGAACGGCCAGATACTTGATCTCGGCAGCCACCTTTTCGGGGCCGGCGTCCCGTCCGGCATAGAAGTCGTGGATTGCGAGGGCCACGTCCTTGCACCCGGCCTGGTGGACATGCGGGTCTTTACCGGCGAGCCTGGCGAGGAACATCGTGAGAGCCTTGCCAGCGCCAGCGAAGCGGCAGCCGCCGGCGGCGTGACCACCATGGTGGTGATGCCCAACACCAGCCCGGTCATCGACGACGCAGCGCTGGTGGATTTCATTACCCGGCGCGCCCGCGACACAGCCCGCGTCCGGGTGGAAATCATGGCGGCCCTCACAAAGGGATTGGCCGGCCAGGAGATGACCGAGTTTGGCCTGTTGCGCGAAGCCGGTGCAGTTGCCTTTACCGATGGCACACGGCCGGTCATGAATGCTCAGCTTCTCCGCCGCGCGCTGACATACTCGAAACTGTTCAACGGCCTTATCGTTCAGCATGCGGAGGATCCAACCCTTGCCGCTGCCGGCGTCATGAATGAAGGCGAACTCTCTACCCGCCTGGGCCTTGCCGGGATTCCCAGTGAGGCGGAGACGATCATCGTTGAACGGGATCTGCGTCTCGTGGAGCTGACGGGCGGCCGCTACCATGTAAGCCAGGTCTCCTGTGGCGAAACCCTGGATGTCATTCGCCAAGCCAAGGCCGAGGGCCTTCCTGTCACCTGCGGAGCCAGCGCCGACCACATCTCCCTCAACGAGGGGGACATCGGCGAGTACAGGACTTTCTTCAAGCTGTCCCCGCCCCTGCGCGGTGAGGATGACCGGCAGGCTTTGCTGCGAGGTCTCGCAGACGGAACCATCGATGTGGTGGTGTCCGGCCATGATCCGCAGGACACAGACGCCAAGCGGCGCCCCTTCGCCGAAGCGGCCTACGGAGCCGTCGGGTTGGAAACACTGCTCCCGGTGGTTCTGGAGCGCGTCCACAATGAGGAGCTTTCGCTCACGGAAGCCCTGGCGACTGTGACATGCAAGCCGGCAGATATCCTTGGCCTGCCCTCGGGCCGGCTCAAGGCGGGTGCCGCGGCAGACATGGTGCTTATCAACCCGGGCACCCCATGGGTTGTCGACGCCGACGCACTCAGGTCAAAATCGAAGAACACGGCTCACGAATCCCGCAGGTTCCAGGGCCGCGCCATACGCACGGTCGTGGCCGGAGAGACAGTCCACACCGCTTGAGCCACTCACGCGACGGGACAATGCGCCCAAGCGCCTGTCCAGGGACTGCCGCCATGTTCATTGACCCCATTTCCATCGAATATTCAGCCCCCTACTACGCGGCAGCCATCATCTTTGGCTACCTGTTGGGCTCCATCCCCTTTGGCCTCCTCTTCACCAAAATGGCTGGCCTTGGCGACATTCGTAATGTCGGCTCAGGCAATATCGGCGCCACCAATGTGCTGCGCACCGGCAACCGATGGGTGGCTCTGGCAACGCTGATCGCCGATGGCGGCAAGGGGGCGGCAGCTGTTCTGATTGCTCGATACTTCGCCGGAGATACCATGGCCGTGCTTGCAGGTACGGCTGCCTTTGTTGGGCATATCTTTCCGGTATGGCTCCGATTTCAGGGCGGAAAAGGTGTTGCCACCTTCCTGGGCCTTACCCTCGCGCTGAGCTTTCCCATCGGATTGGCCGCCTGTGCCACTTGGCTGCTAACAGCCGCGATCTTCCGTTTCTCCTCGCTGGCCGCGCTGGTGGCAGCAGCGCTTGCACCAGTCTACTTCTGGCTGGATGACCAGTGGCTGGTCATCCCCTTCTCGGTGTTTTTCGCAGTGCTGATCTTCATCAGGCACAAAGACAATATCCGTCGCCTGCTCGCGGGAGAAGAACCACGTATCGGTGCTGCCAAGAAGCAAGCCGGCGAGGGCTGATCCCATGGCTTCGGTCTCCTTTGGCCCGCCCGCCGATGACAGAGACCTGATCGATTGGCTGCGCCTCATCCGCACGCCGAATATCGGCCCGCAGACTTTCTGGTCTCTGCTTTCACGCTACGGTTCAGCGGCCAAGGCAATCGAAAATGCACCCAGCCTGGCGGCTCGGGTGCGCGGCGGAAAGCCACTCCGTCTCACGCCTGAGAAAGACGCTGAACGCGAGCGGGATCGTGTTGCACGTTACGGTGCCAGCCTCGTCCCCCTTGGCGACCCCGCTTATCCCACCCTCCTTGCTGAAGTGGATGCCCCCCCACCCATTCTTACCTGCCTTGGATCATCGGCCATTGCGGGCACAAACACCGTCGGCATTGTCGGCGCGCGAAACGCTTCAGCTGCCGGGCGCAAGATGGCAACGATGATGGCGGAAGGGCTCGGGGCGCAGGGCATCACAATTGCGTCCGGCCTTGCGCGAGGTATCGACACCCAAGCCCATCACGCAAGCCTTGCGTCCGGCACGATCGCCGTCATGGCGGGCGGCATTGATCACATCTACCCGCGCGAGAACGAAAGCCTGTATCGCGCAATCGCGGAACGGGGCGCGGTCATAACCGAAATGCCCTTCGGAGCGGAGCCAGTGGCGCGCTACTTCCCGCGCAGGAACCGGCTGATATCGGGCATGTCTGTCGCCATCGTCGTGATTGAGGCGGCCCAGCGCTCCGGCTCTCTTATCACAGCCCGCTTCGCAGCCGAGCAGGGCCGCGATGTATTTGCAGTGCCGGGATCTCCCCTCGATCAGCGCGCGCGGGGCACCAACGACCTCATCCGCAACGGTGCTGTTCTTGTCCAGTCTGCCGAAGACGTACTCGAAGGGCTGGATGGGCGGTTTGCAATGCCGGCGGCAGACCTTTTCGATCATGGCTCAGCTTCACGGCAGGTACCAGACGACGAAACCGCGCCAACTGAAGCTGGATATGAAAAGGTCTTGGAACTGCTGGGACCGTCTCCGGTTCCGCTGGACGATCTTGCTCGATTGAGCGGCATCAGCATCTCTACGCTGTCAGCCGTAATCCTCGAACTCGAACTCGCCGGCAAAGCCAAGCGTCATCCTGGAGGGGTGGTCTCATCCGTGTAACGGCGGCCGACCCCGATTGTCAGCCTCATCTCCCCATAAGGGAGGCACCGTCATACACGGGAAGCCAAAAGCGCCTAGCGGGCGGCGCGTTTGGATGCGGGTACGTCCTGCGCGCCGCTGGGCGCCTTGCCTTCAGAAACCCGCGAGGCTTCGCTGCCCGCCATTTCGAGCAGATAAGCCAGGAACGTAAGGTCAGTCTGCCGGGCGGCCGAACTAAGGCCGATCAGCATATCGAAGATGTAAGCAGCAGTCTGCTGCTGGTCATCTCCTCCAGTGAGGTTGGAATTATCGTTCAAAGCCAAACTTTCTGTCTTGGTTATCTGGTCGGCCCTGCTGCCGCAGCAACCGTCCAACTTGAGCTACTGGAACGTTCACAACTTTAAGGACGTACATACGTGGTTGGTCAAAACCATTACAACACACGTTTAACGCGCATTCTACGCGTGTCCTCCTAAAACTTAACAAGCTCAAGCTAACGCAAGGTTATTTCAATCAACTATTCCATGTCGAACTGTCTGGTCTGGCCGCAGCGGATTTGACACTCTGCGGCCAGAGCGATCATGTTGTGCCGTCGAATCGCCGGAATTTCCTGTGAATTCGCGGCTTCCCTTCTTTCCGGCCAGACTTTCGAGGTTTGCGTGGTCAACGTTGTCATTGTGGAATCCCCGGCCAAGGCCAAGACGATCAACAAATATCTGGGGAGCAACTATAAGGTCCTCGCCTCCTACGGCCACGTCCGCGACCTGCCGCCCAAGGACGGCTCCGTGGACCCTGAGCATGATTTCGACATGACCTGGGAGGTCTCACCGAGCTCAAAGAAGCAGATTCGCGAAATCGAATCGGCGGTAAAAGGGGCCGACAAGCTGATCCTGGCAACTGACCCGGACCGCGAAGGCGAAGCCATCTCGTGGCACGTCCTGGATATCCTCCAGAAGAAGAAGCCGCTCGGCATTCCCGTTGAACGCGTCGTCTTCAACGCCGTCACAAAGAAGTCGATCCTCGAAGCGATGGAAAATGGCCGGGGTCTCGATGACGACCTCGTGGAAGCCTATAAGGCCCGCCGCGCGCTTGATTATCTCGTTGGCTTCAACCTCTCACCCGTGCTCTGGCGCAAACTGCCAGGCTCGCGCTCCGCAGGGCGCGTACAGTCCGTTGCCCTCCGCCTCATCGTCTCCCGCGAGATGGAGATTGAGCAGTTCAAGCCGCAGGAATACTGGACCATCGAAGCCGGGCTCCAGAACAACGAAGGCGACAGCTTCACGGCCCGGCTGACAACGCTGGACGGCAAGAAGCTCGACAAGTTTTCCCTGGGCAACGAAGCCCTGGCGCGGGATGCAGAAGCAGCAGTAAAAGCTGCGGCCCTCTCCGTCGCCTCTGTCGAAGCAAAGCCGGCCCGCCGTAATCCGCCGCCGCCCTTCACCACCTCAACGCTGCAGCAGGAAGCCTCCCGCAAGCTCGGCTTCAATGCCTCACGGACGATGCAGGTCGCCCAGCGCCTCTATGAGGGTGAGGACATTGGCGGTGAGACAGTGGGTCTCATCACCTATATGCGTACGGACGGCGTGCAGATGACGCCTGAGGCGATTGACGCAGCCCGTGATGCCATTGCTCATCAGTTCGGCGGCAAGTACCTGCCGGACAGTCCGCGGATCTACAAGACCAAGGCAAAGAATGCGCAAGAAGCGCATGAAGCCATCCGTCCGACTGATCTTGCCCGCACCCCGCAGGACGTGGCCCGCTATCTCAGCGATGAACAGCTGAAGCTCTATGAACTTGTCTGGAAGCGGGCGATTGCCAGCCAGATGGAGAGCGCCAGCTTCGAGCGCACAACCGTCGAACTCGCAGATGCCAACGGCAAAGTCGGCATGCGCGCGACCGGTTCCGTGCTCGTCTTCGATGGTTTTCTGACCCTGTATCAGGAAGGAGTCGACGACCCGGACGGCGACGACGACAGCAAGCGCCTGCCGAAGCTCACGCAGGGCGATACACCAAAGACAGTGACCGTCAACGCAGATCAGCATTTCACCGAGCCCCCGCCCCGCTTCACGGAAGCCTCGCTGGTGCGGCGCATGGAAGAACTCGGCATCGGCCGCCCCTCCACCTACGCCTCGACCCTCAGCACCCTGAGGGATCGTGAGTACGTGCATATGGATCGCAACCGGTTCGTGCCGGAGGACAAGGGGCGCGTGGTAACGGCCTTCCTGGAGAAGTTCTTCAACCGCTACGTCCAGTACGACTTCACAGCCGGCCTGGAAGAAAAACTCGATGCAGTGTCCGCAGGCGAAGTGGACTGGCGCGAATTGCTGCGGGACTTCTGGCAGGATTTCGTCGCGGCCATCGACGATACCAAGGAATTGCGCATCACCGAGGTGCTCGACACCTTGAACGATGTGCTTGGCCCGCACGTATTTCCTGACAAGGGAGATGGATCAGATCCGCGCCTCTGCCCGACCTGCGGCGTCGGCCAGCTTTCAATCAAGACCGGCCGCTATGGTGCCTTCATCGGCTGCTCGAACTACCCCGAATGCAAGTTCACCCGCCCCATGGCAGGTGACGGTGCCGAGCAGGCCGCGGGCGGCGACAAGGAACTCGGAACGGATCCGGAGACAGGCATGCCTGTGCTTCTCAAGTCTGGCCGCTTCGGCCCCTATATTCAGCTCGGGGAGAAGACCGAAGAGAATGAGAAGCCCAAGCGCTCCGGCATTCCCAAGGGAATGGACAAGAACGACGTCGATTTCGACTACGCCTTGAAGCTTCTGTCATTGCCACGAGATGTGGGGGAACACCCCGAAACGGGGAAGATGATCACCGCAGGTCTCGGCCGCTATGGGCCCTTCGTGCTGCACGACGGCAAATACGCAAACCTCGACAGCATCGAGGAAGTCTTTACCGTCGGCATCAATCGCGCTGTGGATGCCATTGCGCAGAAGGCCCAGCGAGGACGTGGTCGCAACCAGGCCACCGTTCTGAAGGAACTGGGCGAACACCCCGACGATGGCGGCCCGGTGCAGGTGCTCGATGGCCGTTACGGCCCCTATATCAAGCACGGCAAGATCAACGC